>NZ_JAQZBY010000011.1:0-179846 GCF_028736865.1 Paenarthrobacter sp. AB444
ATACCCATCATCAAGGACACTGCCCGCACTAGCGCCGGCACTAGGACTAGTGCCCGCTCTGGGCAGGTCCGCGGCAAGCCCTGCACCTGCACCTGCACCCAATCCGGATCCGACCACGGCACCCGGCCCGGGGGCGATGGCCGATTCTGTCGCGGAATCCGTGGCGCGTTCGGCGGTTTCGGCGGGTTCTGCCCAACCGGTCAGCCACGGGATTCCGGACTTTTCCGGAGTAGCCGCCGCCGAGACCTGCCGGGTCTGGGCCTGGGATCGCTGTGCCTGTTGTTCCTGGTTCCGGGTCCGTTCCACGGCTTGGGCCGCGATGATCTGGACGTACTCGAGTGTCCGGGCCAGGTCCTCGACCCTGCCCGCGAAATCCGCCGCCTCCACGAACCCGAACAACCGGGCATCCGCCACAGCAGCACCCCGCAAACCGGCCAACGCCTCCACCGCATCATCAAGGAAAGCGCCCACCTCTGGGGCAGACCCGCCGGGGGCCACGCTGCTCGCATCCGTGTCACCAAGCCGGGGCAGAATGCGGGAATCGTCTGGAAGTGCCAAAGGGGAGTGTCCCGCACGGCCGTCGTTGGGCGGTTGCAGCGCAGGGGAGTCCGTCACGTGAAGCAACAGCCCCTTTGACGCTGCTCCACCGCCACCCGACGGTCCTCCAGGACCCGGGAGCGCTCCTCCAGTATCCTGGGACGCCGTCCCAAGTCCACTAAGCCGCCCCATCCCATCCATGAATCAAGCCTGTCACCCCCGCAGAAACCCCATAAGCCCACAACCCCCGTATGTGGACAAACCACCCTATGTGGACAACGGCCGCTTTCGCCGCACCCGCCACTTGGCGTGCGTATTCTTGAGCCATGCTGCTGCTTGTGGACCTCGACAACACCTTGGTCGACAGGGCCGCGGCCTTCAATGCTTGGGCACGCTCGTTCATCGGGACATTGGGGGGATCCACGACTGACGCAGAGTGGCTCATCGACGCGGACCAAGATGGCTACGAGTCCCGGGATTCTCTTGCCCGGGCCATCGGGCAGCGATTCGAGACGGCACCGGATACCGGGGAAATCAGGCATATGTTGCTGTTAGACCACGTGCCCCTGATGACCCTGGACCAAAGCGTCACATCCGCTCTGGGAAATGCCCGTGAAGCGGGATGGAAAATAGGCATCGTTACCAACGGCGCGACAAAGCAGCAAACGCTCAAGATCCGTCGGCTCGGTCTCGAAGCCTTTGTGGATGCCGTCATTATTTCCGAGGCCGTGGGGGTGAAGAAACCAGACCCCGAAATCTTCCGAATTGCCACCGCCAGTCTCGGCGCAACCGGCGCAACCGGCGCAACCGGAGTAACCGGTTGGATGGTTGGCGACCACCCAACCGCGGACATCGCGGGCGGCCGACGGGCGGGACTGAAAACGGCCTGGGTCTCGCGAGGCAAAACCTGGGCCGGGGACACTGGCTCCCTGGGCCTTGCCGCCCCGGATCTGGTTGCTCCGACGGCTGCGGAGGCCATCAATGCGGTCGTCGGTGGGCAGCAAGTCTGAGGGACGCAGGACCCCCGTGAACGGCATGTCCACGACGACGGCCCCCACCGCACGACGACGGCCCCCACCGCACGGCGGCACCCCCCGCACGACGCCGGTCCCCCCCCAGCGGCGGCAGGCCGCCGTCGTGCCTTGCTCGCCCGAGGTGCGGAGACCTACGGCGCCTGCGAAGCCGCCGCCGCTGGTTCCAAGTCATCGAGCGCGAGGAGGTGGGCCGGGGGATCGGGGAAAGCGACGCTGGACGTGACCTCCAGGTCCGGTCCGACGTGCACCAATTCGCCGGACGCCAGGGGCCGCCAGCCGGGATTGTGGTCCATTGGTTCGGTGGCGAAGAGGACATGCCCGGACCGGGAGAGTTCGGTGCTGCGGGAGCGGATGCGTTCACTTCGTGCGTCGAGCGGGCTGGGTTCGACCGGATGCCGTTCCAACATGAACAGTTCGTGCGTCGCCGGGTACCTGAGCGCCCACATGTCGGTGGACGTCGTCAGGATGAAATTGAGACTGAACACCGGCAGTTCCCTGGCGATCCACCTGACGGCGGCCAGGATCCCCGCGCGGACATCCGCGTCGGCGGCCCGCGTCTCCGCAGTGATCAGGGCGAAAAGACGCTCGCTGTCCGATTGGCCCTGCACCAGGTCCATCGCGCCGAGCTCAACAAGGCGGGCATCAAGCTTTTCCAGCCCCCGGAGCACCCCGTTGTGGGCGAAGATCCGGCCGTCTTGCTCGAAAGGGTGGGTGTTGACGAGGGTGAGGGCGCCGGTACTGGCGTACCGCACGTGTGCCAGGAAGGTGGTGCTTTTAAGGTCGCGGGCTTCGCGGGCAAAGGCGTGGTCCTCCCATGCTGCCAGCGGTTGTTTGGCCACATGGGGGTTGCCTGCCGCATCGAAGGTCCCTATTCCTGCGCCATCGGGTTCCTTCCGGCTTTGGATCGAGAGGCTGTCCGGCGCGTTCAGCAGCCAGAACGTGGCGCGGACTGGGTGGGCGCCGGCATGCAGCCCGAAGAGTCGGCACATTGCGGCCTCCTGTCGCAGGAATCAGTGGTGGAAGCCTTCGGACTGCCTGTCCGTGGGCATGGGCGAGGTGAGGCTGTCCAGGTAGTCCACGGCTTTGGTGAGGTCGGCCAGGAAGCTGGAGGCGAGGTCGCGGGTGAAACCGTTCCGTACGACGATCCTCTGGACTGTTACCTCGCTCAATCCATCGGGCAACGGGTAGGCCGGCACCAGCCACCCGTTCATGCGCAGGCGTTCGGAAAGGTGGTGGAGGTTCCAGTGCTCTGTGTAACCCTCGGTGAGCTGCCAGGCGAACACGGGGATGTCCGAACCGTCGCTCCATAGGGTGAAAGCGTCCATGGCTCCGATCTCGCTGGAAAGGTAGAGCGCCACATCGCGCGAAGTGGCCTGGACGGATCTGTACCCCGCAAATCCGAGCCGCAGGAACAGGTAGTACTGCAGGAGAACCTGTGCGCCGGGCCTGGAAAAGTTCAAGGCAAAGGTGGGCATGTCCCCGCCCAGGTAGCTGACGTGGAAGATCAGGTCTTCGGGGAGGGCCTCCGCGTCACGCCACACCACCCAGCCCAGCCCGGGATACACCAAGCCGTATTTGTGGCCGGAGGTGTTGATCGACGCTACTCGGGGAAGCCTGAAATCCCACACCATTTCGGGCTGCAGGAAAGGTGCAACCATGGCGCCGGACGCTCCATCGACGTGGATGGGGATGTCCAGGCCGCGGCTGCCCTGGATCTCGTCCAATGCTTCGGAGATGAGTTTTACGGGCTCGTAGAGCCCGGTGTAGGTGACGCCCAGGATGGCGACGACGCCGATCGTGTTTTCGTCGACGTACTGGTCCAGGTCATGGCCGTCCAGGGTGGGATGTTCGGGGGAGACCGGCACAAAGCGCGGTTCGACTTCCCAGTAATTGCAGAACTTTTCCCAGCACACCTGGACTGCGGAGCTGAGCACGAGATTGGGTTTGTCCGTTGGCTTGCCTGCTGCGCGGCGTGCGTGTTGCCAGCGGCGTTTCAGGGCCAAGCCGCCCAGCATGCATGCCTCCGAGGATCCGATGGTGGACGTGCCGATGCTTTTCGAAGGATCCGGCGCGTTCCACAGGTCAGCGAGCATTCGCCAGCACCGTGTCTCGATGAGTGCCGTTTGGGGGTATTCGTCCTTGTCGATCATGTTCTTGTCGAATGTTTCCGCGTACAGGGCGGACGCTTCGGTTTCCATCCACGTCCCCACGAACGTTGCCAGGTTCAGGCGGGAATTGCCGTCCAACATCGCTTCGTCGTGGACAACCTGGTAGGCGGTGGCCGGCAGGGATTCACCTTCGGGCAGGGTGAATCGGGGAAAGATGGTGGACTCTCCAGGCCTGCTGAACAGGGGATTTAGTTCGACGGCGGTGTCCGGCTCGTGGTGGGACGTGCGGTGGGCTCTGCTCATGGGCCGGCTCCTTGGATTCGTTCGCGCGGGGCTACTCGTCTGCGGCTCACGCTACCCGGCGTGGGTCGCCCACCCAAGCTTTCCGAACGTTCAATGCCTGCAGCTCCAAGAATCCTGGGAAACGGCTCGGAAGGCGGCTGGGACGACCTTCAGCCATAGCTGGGAATTTCCCAAAAAGACTTGCGAAGAAAACAGTAAGCATGCTTATGGTATTGGTGTTCCTTAAAGCTGACGAGTTGAAGCTTCCCCGTACCAGCGACTGGAAACCATGCCTGGTGATGCAGCCCGCTTGGCGATCCACACAAGAGAACCGCATTCCAAGGAGACAGAAAATGCTCGCAAGGGAAAACACAGGGACGACATCCGTCGCTGACCCACCCGGGACGCGCGTTAGGCGCGGTTGACGTCCGACGGCGGCAGGTCGCCGTCGGACGTCAACCCACCTACGTAAACCCACAGGCGGAGGCTGGAACAGCGGCCCGCGAAGCAACTGCCGCTATCGCAAAAGCGGCGACGATGGGACGATTTTCATATGGGCGAACAAGAGAAACACCAGCCCTCCGAGCCGGCAGGGATTGCGGCAGAGGACGCGGGCGCGCCAACAACGCAGCAGCTTCGGACCGTCGGGCAGCGCCGGCGCGAAGCGGAACGGAAGCTCGATATCCACCTGGAAGAAGCCCGCCATAAGGGTGAAACTACTGAAGGCGTGGATCATTCCGAAGGGTAGATGCGCCGGAGTGTCCGCCGTTGCCGAACGGCGTGTCGCTCTTATGGGCCTCCCCGTGGTGCAACTGCAAGGCGCTGTGGATCAGGGGGAAATGACTGAACGCCTGGGGAGTGTTTCCGAGCTGCCTCCGGGCGCGGGGATCCCATTCTTCACTGAGAAGACCCACGTCATTGCGCAGGCTGAGGAGCCGCTCGAAGAGTTCTGTAGCTTCATCGCTTCGGCCGATACCCAGCAGCGCATCCACCAGCCAGAATGAACACGCCAGGAATACCCCTTCGTTCCCGGGCAGGCCGTCGTGGCCGGATTGGGTCCGGTATCTGAGAACCAGGCCGTCCTCCGTGAGTCCCCTTTGAATGGCCTCCACCGTTCCGGCAACGCGCGGATGCCGGTGCGGCAGGAAGCCTACGCGGGGCACCAGCAGCAGGCTCGCATCCAGTTCCTTGCTGCCGTAGGACTGAACGAAGCTGTTGAGGTCCTCGTCGAAGCCCCTGGTCATGACGTCGTTATGGATTTCGCTGCGAAGCGCCGCCCATCGGTCATGCGGGCCGGGCAGGCCGGAGGTCCGTACGGCTTTGACCATGCGGTCTGCCGCTACCCAGGCCATGACCTTGGAATGCGTGAAGTGGCGCCGGGGTCCGCGCATTTCCCAAAGCCCGTTGTCCGGCTGGTTCCAGGCCCCTTCGAGGTATTCCATCAAGGCCACCTGGATGTCCCAGGAATTGTCCACCGTGCCGTCAGGGGAGGCGGCCCGGGTCAGCGAGAGGCCATCCAGGACTTCACCCCAGACGTCCAGTTGGAGCTGCGGAGCGGCCGCATTCCCCGTGCGTACGGGCATGGACCCTTCATAACCGGCGAGCCAGGGGATGCTCGCCTCCGGAAGCCTCCGGGCGCCGTCGAGTCCGTACACGATCTGAAGCTGGGACGGGTCGCCGGCGATGGCCCTGAGCAGCCAATCCCGCCAAGCGGAGGCCTCTTCCGTGTATCCGGCGGCGAGAAGCGACTGAAGCGTCAGTGTCGCGTCCCGCAGCCAGCAGAACCGGTAATCCCAGTTCCGTGGTCCGCCGATCTGCTCGGGCAGCGACGTGGTGGCGGCGGCCACGATGCCGCCGGTGGGTTCGTAGGTGAGTGCTTTGAGGGTGATGAGTGACCTCTCCACCGGCTCCTTGTACTTGCCCACTATCTTGCTCCGGCCGATCCACTCCAGCCAGTACGACTCCGTCGCATTGAGCGCCCGAAGGGGATCGATCCTGCGGGGCTCGCGTTCATGGCTCGGGGCCCAGCGAAGGACGAAGGGGACCTTGTCTCCGGCGCGGACCGTGAAGTCGCTGTAGGTCCGGTTGTCCCGCCCGACAAGCGGGGCGTGGGTAGTAACGTACGCCGAATCGGGCCCCGCGACCGCGCTGATGCCGTGCTTGCTGTGCCGTACCCAGGGAACGACGCTGCCGTAGTCGAAGCGCAGGACCAGTTCCATGTGCATGTCCACCTCGCCGGACACACCTTCGACGATCCGAACCAGGTCCACGGCGTCGTCGCGGACCGGCATGAAGTCGATCACCTTCACCGAACCGCCGGCCACTTCCCACACCGTCTCCAGGATGAGGGTGTCTCCCCGGTATTGGCGGCGGGTGCAGTTGCCGCCGTCGGGAGTCCCGGCAGGTGCCAACAGCCACCGTCCCGCCTCGGGCTTGTCCAGCAACGCCGCGAAGCAGGCGGGCGAGTCGAACCTCGGGAGGCACATCCAGTCAATGGACCCGCTTTGTCCCACCAGGGCCGCGGTGTTCAAATCCCCGATGATTGCGTAGTCCTCGATCCTCGCCATGGGACAGATCCTAGTCTGCGTCGCTGGCAGCCGCGGGAGAGGCTCGACGGCGGCACTGGCCTTGGCGGGTTGGGTCTGGTCTCGTTTCCGGGTGCGTGCTACCACTGACGTAGGAACAAACCCGAGGAGATGTTGTGGCCGAAGATCTGCCTGTCCTTGTTGTTGGCGCTACCGGATTCCTGGGCGGCCAAGTAGTGGATGAGCTCCTGAAACGCGGCAAGAAGGTCCGGGCGCTGGTGCGTCCTGGATCGAAAGCCGCCAAGCTTGAGGCCAAAGGCGTGGAAATCGCCCGCGGAGACATGCTGGACACGGCCTCGCTGATCAAGGCCATGACGGGCGTATCAGGAGCGATCTCGACCGCCGCCGGCTACACCAGGAATGATAAGAACGCCAAGCTCATCGACAGCTATGGCAACAGCAACCTGGCCGTCGCAGCCAAGTATGCCGCCGTCCCACGGTTTGTGCTGATCAGTATCCTCACGTGCGACCAGACACCCCAGATCCCGCACTTTTGGAACAAAAAGCTTGCTGAAGACAAGTTCGAGGAGCTCGGGGTTCCGTTCGTCGCGCTGCGGCCGGGTGCCTTCTTCGACCAGGCCGTGGGGATGGGTGGCGATCCCTTCGCGAAGGGTCGCTTTGTGTGGCTTGGCTCCAAGGAGGCCAAGCTGACGTTCGTTCTGGCGAGCGACCTCGCCGGCTACTTGGCGGCCGCCGTCGATGCCGACGTCGTTGACGGTGAGCGCATCGACATCGGCTGGACGCGGCCGGTGAGCATGCAGGAAGCCGCGGAGCTTGCGGGCAGGCGGGCCGGCAAGCCGGTCAAAGTCATGTCCGTGCCCACTGGCGCAATTACAGGGCTCGGCAAGGCGACCGCCAAGGTCCTTCCCCTGGTGTCGGATATGGCCAGCATGGTGGCGTGGTTCGAGACGGGGAAGTACGTCGCGGACACTTCCCGGCAGGAGCAGGTGTTCGGACCGGCGCCCACACCTGAGGATGCCATCGGCCGGGTGGCTGAGCGGTACGGCCATTGACGTTGAGCGGTTCGGCTCCTGATTCCAGCGGCTTGGTGGCTGGCGGGCAAGGTAAATCGTAAGTATCCTGATGACACGCACCGGCGCTGCCCCTGACCATGCGCCGGACCAACATGAGGAGCACGCTATGAGAATCGGTTCTTCCATTGCCCTGATCGCCATCGGAGCTATTCTGGCTTTCGCGCTCGCCCCAGGCATCATCCCCTTCCTTGACCAGGTCCTGGTTGGCTACATCCTGATCGCGGTGGGCATCATCGGCCTCATCGTTTCGATTGCCATGTCCAACAGGACCCGCCGCACAGTAGTCGAACGGCGCGGTGATCCACACACCGTTGTGGAGCGTCGCCCGGAAATCTAGCAGCCGCAAGCTACGGAGGAAACGCACGACGGCGGGCTGTCGCCGTCGTGCGTTTCTTACCTCAGGCGAGGTTCAGGCCCTGCTGCCCGACGGCGTAGGCTGCTTCCATGGAGCAGACATTCGACATCGAATTGGTGAATCAGAACGAGTACCTGGTGCGATGGGCATCGGAAGGGCAGTCCGGGGAATCGCTGGTCCACACGAATCCCGACTTCCTGGCCGAGGCCGGGCTTGAAGGCTTCGATGAGCAGCTGATTGTGGAAGAGACCGCCACGTACCTGGCCGAGCACCAGCCGGTCATCGACTTTCCCCAGACCGTGGACCTGGAAGAAATTGCCGCCGCCTACACGGGCTACACCGAGCAATTGAAGCAGCGCCTCCAAGCCCGGTAGCGCTTCCGCGTCACGATCGGGGGCTTTCCGCTACTTAACCTTCGTCCTGTCAGCCGGCGTTCGAGGGAGTAGCGGCCATCCACACCTACACACCTGAATCGGTCGCGGCTTGGGCGTCGTCCCTGCAGTCCAGGACGGAGCTTTGCTTCGACATCGCAGGGATCCATCGTGGGAAGGTCACGATTTACGCCGGGCCCGGAAAAGATGGCAACCAGGCTGTCGCGGTCTTCGACATCCCCGGAGCCGGAACCTTCGTTGGCCGCCATCTCAGCGGCGCCATGGACGAATGGGTGTCCGGCCTGCTGGAGGAGGTCGGGAGGATCGCCCAGGGAAAGCCTGTTCAGGCCTGAAGGTCTGCGGTGATGCGCTCGCCGTTGAAGTATTCCAGCTGCCAACCGTCCGTCGGGTGATGGTGGGCAAGGTTCAGCACCGCGTTCTGGACGCTGTCCAGCGTGCGGCCAATCGCACGGCTAAGGGTCAGCCGGATCAAGGTGCCGTGGGCTACCACCAGCACTCGTTTACCCGCGAACTCCTGGGCCAGTTCCTCGAGTGCGGCGATCCCCCGCGTCGCGGCGTCGTCGTCGCTCTCGCCGCCACGGAAGCCGCCGGGGATGCGCAGCGCTTCCAGCTCAGGCCCGGCCTGCAATCCCTCTGCCGGCCCGAAGCTGCGCTCGGTCAGGTTCGGGACGAGCCGTGCCACCGTGAGCCCCAGCCCTTCGGCGATGATTTCTGCCGTTTCGGCTGCGCGGCTGAGCGGCGAGGCCACCACGGTGTCCCATTGCTGGCCCGACAGGAAGGCGACGGCGTCGCGCGCCTGGCCGCGACCGACGTCGTTCAAGGGAATATCGGTGGACCCCTGCAACCGGCGCTCCGCGTTCCAATCGGTCTGGCCATGGCGGACGAGGGCGAAAGTCGTAAGGGTCATGCCTTCCATTGTGCCTTGCGGCCGGGCCGGGCGCAGTTCGCTGCGTCACGTAACGTGAACTGCCCATTGTCCTTCGTGTGATTTAATCAGTATCCTGATGACTTATCTGGTGACACCGGATGATGCTGTTTGAGCTGACTTGCTCAAGCCGCCAGGGCTGAAGCAATCGGTCAAGCGGCAACGTGAAATGTTATTGACGGCATTACTTGGTACCGACGGATAGTGTTTGAGTCCGTGACGCGCCAGGTAGTCCCAAAGGACGTGACAATCGTGGGCTACAACGACAAAACCGGGGGCCTGGGCGCCCCCGATTCCGTGAACGGCGCGGATGGCAGCGGCGCACTTGATGGCCGCTACGAACTGGGACCGCTACTGGGCAGGGGTGCAATGTCTGCTGTCTACAGGGCGACGGACCTGGTCCTCGGCCGTGAGGTGGCAGTCAAGATCTTCCTGCCCGGCTCAGGCGACGATTCCTTCCGCGCACGGCAGGAGACCGAAATGCGGCTCCTCGCCGCTTTTGACCACCCGGGCCTCGTGGCGGCCTTCGACGCGGGCGTCGATACGCGCAACGACGAGGAACGTGCCTACCTGGTGATGGAGCTCGCCGAGGGGCGGGATCTGCGCGCCGTACTCTCCGACGGGCCGCTTACCGTTCCCGAAACCGCCCGCATCGGTATCCGGATCGCCGGAGCCCTGGCCCAGGTGCACGAACACGGCGTCATCCATCGTGACATCAAACCGGCCAACATTTTGGTGTCCGACGCCGATGGGCTGGCGCAGTCGGTCAAGCTGGCAGACTTCGGGGTCGCGTTGGTGATGAACGACAACCGCCTGACGGCAACGGGATTCACCGTGGGCACCGCCCAGTACCTCAGTCCTGAGCAGGCGCAGGGCTTGCACCTTACGCCGAAAAGCGACATCTACTCGCTGGGCCTGGTGCTCCTGGAATGCCTGACGGGCCATGCGGAATACCCGGGAACGCCCGTGGAAACTGCTTCGGCCCGTCTGCACAGGGCGCCGCAGGTGCCCTGCGAATTGCCTGGGCCGCTGCGTACCCTCCTGGAAGCAATGACGGACATGGATCCGGAGAAGCGCCCTGCAGCCCAGGAGGTGGAGCAGGCGCTTTCGGAGGAAGGCGTCCAGTCGGGGCGCAGGACCGCGATACTTCCTCCCGTCCCGCAGCGGACTCCGCTGAGTGCGACGACGGCCCGGACGCCCAGCGCCCGCGGCCGTGCTGCCCGGCCTGCGCCCATCCGGCCGCGGACCAGGAAGGCGGCAACGCTGACCGGCATCCGCGACTTCAGCAAACGCCGGCCCAAGACGGCGCGTGGGGTTGCGGCTGCAGCCGTGGCTATCCCGCTTGCCCTGGTGGCCCTTACCCAGGGGCTTTCGTCGGCCGGAAGTACGAACGATCCTTCGCGTGCTCCCAACAACGGGGTATCCCAGGCCGATCCGCAGCCTGCCACTCCGGTCCTCCCGACGCCGGCGGTTTCCTCCCCGGCCGGGGCCGTGCCGGCGGAGGCAGTCGACCTTCCGGAGGCGACCACGCCCGCGCAGGTGGTGCAGAACATCCCCGTCCAGAATGTCCCGGCCCAGAACGTGCCGGTCCAGAACGTACCCGCCCAGAACCAGCCGGTCCGGCCTCCCTCCGATATGAAGGGCCCGGACATCGCCAAGACAAAGAGCGATGGCAAGAGCGACAAGAAGCCGGAGAAGGGCGGTAAGTAGTCTCGGCCAGGCGCTACGTTCCGGCGGGAAAGCTCACCGCGATAGTGGTGCCGCCGCCAGCGGTCTCGGAGATGCTGAGGTCCCCGCCATGGGCTTTGGCGATGCTGCTGCAGGTGGCCAGCCCGAGGCCGGTGCCTGGGCCGTCCCCATCGCGGCGCAGGCGCACCAAGGGCTCCAGGACCTTGTCCCGGTCCTCGGGTTTGATGCCCTTGCCGTTGTCCGCCACGTACACCGTCGCGCCGTGGTAGTTCGAAATTCCGCTGACGCTGACCTTGAGGTCGCGCTCCGGGCTGCGGTAGTTCATCGCGTTGGAAATGAGATTCTGCAGCAGCGTCCGCAGCTGCCCGGGGTCGGCGTAAACGGTGATGTCGCGGACATCAACGATGCCCTCATTCTCTATCCCGAGGTCCCGGACTACCTCTTCGGTGACCTCACGCAGGGAGACGCGGGCTGGCTGGATGCCACCACCAACACGGGAGTAATTGAGGACGTCTTCCAGCATTCCCAGCATGCGCCGTCCGCTGGCACCGATGCGGTCCAGGTACCGCGCAGCGGGACTGCTGGGCTCGATATCGGGGTCGTCCTCCACCAGCTCCACGTATCCCAGGATGGTGGTCAGGGGGATGCGGAGGTCGTGGCTGACGCGGCCGGCGAATCCGGCAAGCTTGGCGTTGCTGGCCCTGAGTTCGGAGTAGGTGCGGTCCAGCTGGGCCGTGCGGTGCTGAAGTTCCAGGAGCTCAACCACCTGCTTGGCCAGGACTTCGAGCATTCCTACCTGCTCCTGGCTCAGCTCCTTGCTCTGGTCCGAAAAGACACACAGGGTTCCCGGCACGAATCCGGATTCCGTTTGCAGGGGCACAGAGGCATAGAACCGGACGTTGCCGATTTCGCCGGTCACGAAAGGGTTGTCGGCAAAGCGTGGATCCCGGGAAGCATCAGGCACCACGGTGCGCTCACGGGTCAGGAAGACCTTGGCGCACATCGAATCCTCACGGGAGCAGACCCCGGGTTCCACGCCCCAGGCCCCGATCTGGTGCTGGTACTTGGCGCTGATGATGTTGACCACGCCAAACGGGGCGCCACAGAGCTCGGTGGCCAGCCGTACGAGATTTTGCAGAGCGCTCAGAACGGCGTCATTGGGAAGGAGCGTCGAGTCGAATGCAGGATCAAGGCCGTATTCCTGGAGCTCCCTGTCCCGGCCGACGTCCGTAGTGAAAGACAGCTGTCCCTGAATTTCCGTCATTGAGCCAACCCCCAAGCGTCTTGTGAATTCCCTGCCGATACTACCGGGAGGTCAGCGCTGCCGGTTTACCTACTGACTTATCTTCACCACCAGAATTTCGACGACGGCGCTCGCGTTTCCCAGGTGCCTGCGGACTGCGGCGGCTACTTCCCGGGCTACTTCCGGGGCGGGGCGGAGGATTCCGACGCCTATCCGGGCCTTGACCGCCACGTCGTCACCATGGCGGGAAAGAGCGATGAGGGGCTGTGCTTCACCGGTCACCGCCGCAACCGCCGCTCCGGCGATCGACTGCCACAACGGTTGGGCAGGGTAGACGGTCGTGACCCCGTCAACGGCCTGGACAACGCCAAGCAGTTTCACGGCCAGGGCGGGGAAATTGCTTTCCAGGTGCTCCGTCATGGCTGGTCCTCCTTGATCGCTGTGATGGCCGGGGCGGGAGGCTCCAGCACATCGGTGACCGTGATGTTGATGGCCTGGATGGTGAGTTCAGTCTGTGCCGCCAGCACCTCCGCCAGTTCATTCCGCAGGGCCGCTGCATGCTCTTCCATGGAGTATCCGTAGACCACCGCGATCTCCACGTCGACGTCGATCCCGGCTCCCGGCGTCGTGATGTCGCCTGCCAGGCGGCACTTACCGGCTGCTGTTCCGGGCATGGAGTCGACAACGGAGCGGATCAACGCCGACACGGAGCCTTCGGTCTCCCAGAGGGCATCGAGCGGGTCCTCGGACCGCAGCGGGATGCTGCGGCCGGGACGCAGCTCCAAATGGAGGTTGTCCAGGATGTTCTGCATCCAGTCGTCCGTGCCCGATCCTGCCTCGGCCACGTCAGAGGCCAACAGTTCATGGCCCAGTTCGGAGAGCCTCCGCAGGGATGCCAGGCCGGCCTGGCATTCAGGGCAGCCCTCCACATGTTCGGGATCAGCGATGTATCCCGTGTCCAAATAGGCGCTCAGTTCCGCGAGGCTGTGCCCGCATTCCAAAGCATCGCCGGGGGTTTTCATCGCCACTCCTCCATTGTGCGTGCCAGGGCAATCCGGGCTCTGGCAAGACGGCCACGGACGCTGTCAGGGCTGATGTTCAAGGTCAGTGCGATCTCCTCGTAGCTCAGGTCGTTGAATTCCTTGAGTACCCAACAGCGGCGCTGCTCCTCGGGAAGCCGTTGGAGCGCCGATTTCAACGCGTCGATTCTGGAGGCATTGACCGCAGTGCTTTCAGGATCCGGGATCCGCTGGTTGTAGGGAGCCCCGGCATGGTTCTCCAGCTCGTCCAAGGCAGCGTGGTTGCGCCGTTTTCGGAGGTGGTCAATGCTGCGCGTGCCAACGATGCGAAGCAACCAGCTTTTCACTGCGGCGGGGTCCCGTACAGTGTCCAATTGATTCCATGCCTGCACCAAGCTCTCCTGGACGACGTCGTCCGCGTCCGCCAGGGTGCCCGTCAACCGTCGGGCCGTTGCCCGCATCAAGGGCCCGTGGCGCCGGGCGAGGGCTTCGAAAGCGGCAGTGTCGCCATCTGCTGCCCTGCCGGCCAGCAACGCGTCCGGCACCACGTCCAGGTGTTGCTGTGCTGCGGCGGAGGCCGCGGGTGAACCAGTCACGTTTCCGCCTTTCCAGTGTTGTGAGTCGGGCATGTCATCCCAAAGGGCCAGGGACTTGGGGATGCCTCGTTACCGGGCCCTGCGCGATCCTGACACCCGGGTTCTGGGACCACTCGTGATTCGGACCAGGGCGGGCGCCGGATGGCCCAGCCAGGCGTCCAGTTCCTGGAGCAACTGGGCCGCCGTGTCGCCGAGCTCCCGGGGGCACGCCCCCTTGCGGGCCTCCAAGCGGAGCCGCAGAGCCGTGCCGCGCCGGGATTCCCACGTCGAGACAGAGGCAGCAAGCACGTCGGGGCGACCAGCGAGGGCTTCCCTGACGGCTGCCGAGACCAGTCCGGTATCCACCACGGTTCGGCCCGCACTGCCTTCCGGGTCCTCCGCGAAGCGAGGTGTTTTGCCGCCTCCCTGGGAAGCGATCCAGGCCGCGCCCAGGATGGCGCCGACCAGCAGCACGGCGATTCCCAACACCAACCACCAGCTCCGGACGGGGTCGGGCAGGAGTGCCGTGCCAACCAGATTGCGGAGTCCATCCCGTGCAGTCCACCCGGTGGTTGTCCATAACTCTGCAACCCCTGGCAGGGTTCCGGCCGCGATCAGTGCGGCGCCGGCTCCCAGCAGGACGATCCCCAGGATGGTGAGCAGGATGCGGTTGAGCGCCCGATTCGTGTTTCTCATTGCCCCGCCTTTCTCATTGGCCCACAGCTCCTTCGTTCAGAATGCTGACGCTCGACCGCACTGGCCGATCCAGCGCGTAGGCTGCCAGTTCGCCGTCGACCGTTGCCTGAATGTCCGCCGCCTCAAGCGGTTCGCCCGACGTCGGACGCACCTGGACGCAGACGGAACGTCCACCGACGGTGGTGGTCACCTGCCCGGGGGCGAGGCCCGTTGCGCGCCGGACCTTGCGGGACACCGCTGCCGCAATCACCTCGTCATCCACCACGACGGCGGCGCGCTGGCTTCCGATCGCGCGGCGTGGCCGTCGCCCTCTCCCGAAGGCCAGTCCGAACAGCACCAGTGCCAGGATTCCCAGCCCTGCGCCTGATGCCACCATGCCTGCCGACGTTGTGTTGGCCGGAAGCTCGATCAACCAGCGGACCATCTGCGCCGGGCTGGCGAGCAAGGGCTGGTCTTTGAGCAACCACAGCACGGATTCCAGTGCCAGCCAGAGGAAAACGGCTACCAGGAGGGAGGCGGCCACGATGGAGGGGACCGCCCTCGAGGAGTGCGTTTCGCGCCGGACCAAACGGCGGATGGCGGCATCCTTGCTCATTCGACGCTCCTTTCCTTAAGCCGTTCGGGCTTTCCGCCGGTGAGGCGGATGTCTACCCGGCCTATGGCCAAACCGGTGATGGCCGTACCTCGGGCCACGATTTCCTGCCGGGCGGCACGGGCTTGTTCGAAGACTGTGGCCGGACCGGGCTGCGGCTCCCGCGGCGTCGGGGACTGTTTCAGCAGCGGCGGGAGGGCCAGACGGATGGAAACCTTGACGCCAAGCTTTCCCGCGTCATCCTTCACCGTTGCTGAAACGTCGCCCGTACCAACGCGGAACGCCTGGGCAGTGACTGTTTCCACGGTTTTCCGGATCGCCGCGTGCGTGAGCCGGTTGTGTCCTATCCTGTCCGCCGTGTCCGGGAAGCGCTCCGTGGCGCCCGCGCTGCTCATGAGGAGGAGCGCTTGCCCCGCAGGGCATCAAGCACCCCGCGAAGGTCAAGCTTTCCTTCGGCGGAACGGCCCAACGCCGCCCCGACTCCCATGAAGAGCGCTGTCAGCAGCAGGCCCCAGAACCCGAAGGCCAGTCCAGCCAGGGCGAGCACCGCTCCTATGGCCAGCCCTGCGATGGTGGGGCTCACGAGACCCTCGGTTCGCGGTCGGCGTCATCGGATTCGGAGTCCTCTGACGGGACGTGGATGTCGGTAATGGTCACGTTCACCTCGGTCACTTCCATCCCAACCAGGTCTTCGATGGCGGAATACACGGCGTCGCGGGCGTTGTCCGCCACCTCCTGGAGCGGGTGCGGGTATTCGACAACCAGGGTCACGTCGACGGCAACCTGGGTCTGGCCTACCTCCACGTTGACTCCTTGGGTGAGGTCCTTTTGTCCCACCTTTTCGCGGAGGCTGCCGATGGCGCGGGCCGCTCCGCCGCCCAAGGCATGCACTCCCGGGATCTCCTGGATGGCGATGCCGGCGATCTTGGCGACGACGCCGTCGGCGACGGTGGTCGCACCGCGGCCGTCCTTGCCCTTGTCCCGGGTGGGTGCGTCCACGACGTCGACGTGCTGCTTGTTCTTGGCCGGTACGTCTGCTGGGGTGTGCGTTTGGATCGTCATGGCGATGGCTCCTGTCCGTTTGTTTGCGGCGCTTCCTGTGCGCCGTCATGAATAAGACGTGCTGACCGGCTGATTCCTCACGCTGAAAACCATGTGATGTGAGTCACTTTCTCGCTGACACGCTGGCTTGCATAGTTAGTTTGTCATATAACTAGTTTGTCGAGTTACACCTCCTGGAAAGGGCACCAAATGACTGCAGTAGCTATGGCTGGGACGAACATCGGGGCTCTTCCGGACACCGCGAAGGAAGTGGCCCCCTCCACTCCGGCGAAGCGGACCGGCTTATTGGATGTGGTGTGGACGGCGGCGGCCCGGGTGGAAGGCCTCCAGTGGGAAATGGATGAAGCTGAAGAGTCCTTGGCCCAGGCGATGCGAAGCGCGGTGGAGGCAGGAGCGGGACTTCCGGACCTCGCGATTGCGTCCGGGATGAGCTTCGCGGCCATTGAGAAGCTGATGGAGTAGCCCACCCAGGAAGCTTGAGCCAATCTTGAGATGACCCGGCGTCGTTCTTGAGGGCCCTGCCCGATGGTTGAAACATCAGCCATTGGAGCTGATGGGAACTTTCAGGAAGGCGACCGACATGACTGCTCACATCACCGCCCAGGCCAACGGTGCCAGCGCTGCGGACACCCGCTCCCCGGAAGCGGCAAACCACCCGGAGGACGTACCGGGCCAGGCCCGTACGGGTTTGGCTGTGCGTGAGCCGTTCAACCCCTTGGCCGCAGGACTGCGCAGTATTTGGCCCCAATCCGTCGTCGGATTCTAGGCTTCCTCCGACTTCTGTGGACAGGCACCAAGGTGCCTGTCCGACGTCGTTAATGGTCGTGGCTTTCGCGTTACTCCGGTGGGACGATGGTGTCCACCGGAACTAAGGAGGCTTGTCATCAAAGAGGAGATGAGGAAGGCCGCTGACGTGGCCGAGGAAGCCTCAAACTCACGTACTTTCGAGATCATTGCGCGTGCAGGCTACGCCGTGAGCGGCCTGCTGCATGTGCTGATCGGGGTAATCGCGCTTCAACTGGCCTTCGGAGGCGGCGGCGAAGCCGACGTTTCGGGGGCGGTGGCCTCCCTGGCCAGCCAGCCCGTGGGACCTGTGCTTCTGTGGGCGTGCTTTGGCGCCTGCGCGGCGCTGGCGCTGTGGCAATTGGGGAACGCGATCATGGGGGAGCGGACCGCGAGCAAGAAACTCACCAAGAGGCTCTCAGCCGCGGGCCAGGCCCTCGTCTTCGCGGCGCTTGCGGCCACCATTGTCTCGTTCATCATGGGCAAGGGAAAGAACAGCCGGGAGTCCAGCACCGACTTCACGGCCACCCTCATGAGCGCTCCCATGGGTGTATTCCTGCTTGTCGCCATCGGTGTGGGGGTCGCCATCACGGGCATCTTCTTTGCCGTACGCGGCTTCCGGCAGACCTTCAAGCGTGACATCTCCTTGTCCTCGGAGGAAGCGGTCCGGAACTTTCAAGTCGGCGTGGGCATGGTGGGGTACATCGCCAAGGGCATCGCCCTGTTCCTGGTTGGCCTGCTGGTGGTTATCGCCGCCGTGCGTGCCCAGCCGCAGCAATCAACGGGGCTGGACGGGAGCCTGAAGGCCCTGCGGGAACAGCCGTACGGACCGTACCTGCTGGCCGCCGTCGCCGTGGGGCTGATTGCCTACGGACTCTTCCTGATAGTCAAGGCAAAGTCCCTTCGGACCTGACGCTGCGTGGCCCACCTGCCGTTTGGGCGCCCGGGGCGCTGGGTACAGGGCTAACGAACCGTGCAGGCCATCTGAAGGGCAGAACCATGACACATGACGATCCGCAACGGAACGACCAGCCGCAACCGGCCGGGCACCAGCTGGCCTCCGCGCCCTCCGACCCGCGCAAGGGTTACTACTCGGAGGAATTCCCCCAGCAGGAGCAGCAGCAGCCGGGCCTTACCAAGCCCCTCGACCCGCAACCGGACCACGGGGAGAAAAGCTATGCAGGCCACGGCCGGCTGCAGGGGAAGACGGCACTGATTACCGGCGGCGACTCCGGCATCGGCGCCGCCGTGGCCATCGCATACGCCCGCGAGGGTGCCAACGTAGCCATCAGCTATACCTGCCGGAGGAGGAGGAAGACGCACAGTCGACGGCGGAATGGATCCGTGAGTGCGGGGCGCGGGTTCTCCTGTTGCCCGGTGATGCGCGGGATGAAGGCTTCGCGGCGGACATCGTGGAACGTACCGTGCAGGAACTCGGCGGCCTGAATATCGTGGTGCTGAATGCGGCTTACCAGAAGAACCGGGAAGGCCTGGAAACCATCCCGACCGAAGAGTTCGACCGCGTCTTCAAGACCAACCTGTACTCGCTCATCTGGACAGCCCAGGCCGCCATTCCCCATCTTCGGCCCGGAGCTTCCATCATCGTCACGGCCTCCATCCAGGCGTTCAACCCCTCGGCCCAGTTGGTGGACTATGCCATGACCAAAGCTGCGCAGGTGGCTTTCACCAAGGCCATGGCACAGGAGCTTGGGCCCAAGGGAATCCGAGTCAATGCTGTGGCGCCGGGTCCCATTTGGACTCCGTTGATTCCCGCCACCGAATGGCCTGACAAGTTGCCTTCCTTCGGGCAGGACACACCCTTGGGTCGGGCCGGCCAACCCGCGGAACTGGCTCCCGCCTATGTTCTGCTCGCGTCGGACGAGGGCTCTTACATCTCCGGTGCAGTGTTGCCCGTTACGGGTGGCAAGGGGCTTTGAGATGATCGCGGTCCTGGTCATCGACATGCAGAATGCCTACTTTGAGGACCCGTCCCTGGCCTCCCGCAGGAATGAAATCGTCGCTGCCTGCAATTCCCTGACCAGCGCCGCAGTGGATGCGGGCGGCAAAGTGCTGCTGGTGGGCACGGTGCATGAGCGGGATAAGTCCACCTGGAGCCTGAACATGCTCGAGGACGACCAAGGTTTCATTTTCAGGGGCAGTGAGCAGGCCGGATTCGTACATGGCCTGCTCACGGCGGACTTTCCGCGGCTGGTCAAAACCCGTGACAGCGCATTCTTCGGCACGGACCTGGCCATGCGGCTGGGAAACTGGGGAGTGGATACCGTGGTCCTGGCCGGAATCTCGGCCCACAACTGCATTGCCCAGACGGCTGCGGACGCGTTCGCCCACAACCTCAAAGTGATCTATGCGGCCGAAGCGATCGGTACGGAAAATGCGGAAGCTGCGGAAACGGTTCTCAGGGTGTTGACGCGTGAGTACCGGCAGAATGTGCTGCCACTTGAGGAAATCTATCCGCTGTTGGCGTCGGTCGCGTCGTAGCGCGGCCGCACCGTCCCGTACCGCCGGAACCCGGAGACTGCATCGGCAGTTCTCCGGGTTCCTGTGGTGATTCAGTTGTACAACGAACTCCGCGGACTACGGGCGGCTTGAGCCTGATGCTTCCTCGTCCGGTTCGGAGGAGAAAGGCCGGTCCGGCGGTGTGTCCTCGGTGTTCTTGTCGTCGAGTTCGGCATCCGCTGAAGGGACCGTCTTCTCGGCGTAGTCCCCCTCGGTGTAGTCCCCGCCGGCGTCGTCCTTCAGGGTTTCCGGCGACACTCCCGTGTCTCCGTAGTCGCCCTCGGTGTATTGGCCGTCAAGCTCTTCGCTGTTGGCGTCGCGGTTCTGGTGATCAGCCATGGGTAGCCCTGCGGTTGGTGATCAGGCCATAGATCAGCAGCACGATGATCGAGCCACCGATTGCGAGCAGCCAGGTTGTGAGCGAGAAGAATTCCTGCAGGCCTGTGTTGAAGATCAGGCCGCCGAGCCAGCCACCCAGGAGGGCGCCGACGACGCCCAGGATGAGGGTGACGAACCAACCACCACCCTGACGGCCGGGAAGGATAAGTTTTGCGATAGCTCCGGCCAAAAGACCGAGCAGAAGGAAACCAAAGAAACCCATTTTTGTTCCTGCTTTCTTGTCGTTGGACATCCTGCCGATTGGGTGTCGGTCCGGTACTTCATCTGCAACGCTAGCTGTTCCCAAAGCGAGTAGCAAGTAACCTGACTATTATCGGATGCATGCTGCCGCCGGGCCTGAACGTCCTCGTGACAGGTTCCGGCGCGCGGGATTAGGGTCGATAGCAAACACCTCGGAAGGAGTGGGTGGCGTGAAAGGGAAAGCATTGTTCGCCGTTGGCGTGGCTGTTGGCTACGTGTGGGGGTCGAAGTCCTGGCCGGAGGTATATCGGCGGATCCGCGGCGGCACTGAAAAGGTCATGCAGAATCCTGAGGTTAAGGAAAATGTCCATCAGGCTGCGGATGCGGTGCAGGAATCCGTTCCTGACATCCTGGACAACTTGTTTGCCGCAGGAAAGAAACTCCTGGAAAAGGCCGAGGCCGCGCTTCCAGGCATCCTGGATTCAAAGAACGGCCAGGATTCCAAGGACGGGGATGACCGTCCTGCGACGGTGTCCACCGTGAAGGGCGATGTCGTGTCCGATCCCGCCCATGCCGACATTACGGGCACCGATTGGACCAGTGAAGGCGGGGCTGCCCCCGAAGGCCCCGCAACCAACACGCCGCCAAAGGCGTGACGTAGGCCGACCGCGCGTGGTGCGTTCCGGCGTCGGGCATTAACGCTCGACGCCGGAACGCGCCCTACGCTGTACGGTCGACTGCCTTGAGGATCGCCTCGCCCAATTCGGCGGGTTTGGTGAACTGCGGCCAGTGTCCCGTGGGCAGATCCACGAGCTCCACGTCCTTGATGCGCGCCAGTTCCTCGGTGAAGGGGTGGCCGGCGTCCATCATCTCGTTGAGCATCGATGATGGGAACTCGCAGGCGATGACCGTAGCCGGAACGTCGTAGCGCCGGACATCATGGAGGTGCTGCTGGTCGTAGGCGACCCCTCTGGGCTCGGGGATGGCGCGGGCGCGGAATTTTTCCCGCAGCTCCTCCGTCAGGTCCACGAGGTCCGCTTCCTCGAATCCCTCCCATGGCGGCAGCGGGATGTCATCGCCGTCGTCGGGCAGTTCGTCGTTGATCACGCCACCTTCACCCAGCGGCCCGCTGTCCACGTAGACCGCACGGGCAATCCGATCAGGCCGTGAATCAACCACGCCATGGATGATGGCGCCGCCACCGGAGTGGCCCACCAGGACCACCTTGCCCTCCAGCGAATCGACCTTTTCAATGACGGCGTCGATATGCGTCCGGAGGCCTATCCCCGCGCGCGGGCGCTCCCGTGCTTCAAGTCCGGGAAGAGTCAGCGGGTGAACCGCGTGTCCCGCCTTCTCCAGGGCCGGCGTCACCTCCTCCCATGACGAAGCGTCCAACCAGAAACCAGGTACCAGGATGATGTCCATGCCGGTACCCTACGGGAGCCCCCTGACAAGATGAACCCCTTTGAGTGGGAAGAAGGGGTTGACGGGCGCCACTTTCCGGGTCATAGTTTTCGTATACGATTTCGTACTCGATAGCTGGATGATCAGATATCGGAGTCTATTCAGGAGGGAGCGGCTCGTGACAGTGGAGTTCCGACCGCAGGAGCTTGGCCAGGACGTGCTGGACCGGACGCGCAAGGTTATTGCTGTCCATATCAACTACCCCAGCCGGGCCGCCCAGCGTGGGCGGACTCCCGCGCAGCCTTCGTACTTCCTGAAGCCGTCGTCCTCCCTTGCGCTGGGTTCGGCTGCGGCTCCGGGCACGGTTGAACGTCCTGCAGGCTGCGAGTTGCTCGGTTATGAGGGCGAGATCGCGCTGGTCATCGGCAAGGCAGCCCGGCGGGTTGGGTTGGAAGATGCTTGGAGCCATGTCCAGTGGGTGACAGCTTCGAACGATCTTGGGGTTTACGACCTCCGCTACGCCGACAAGGGCTCAAACGTCCGGTCCAAAGGCGGCGACGGCTTCACTCCCGTTGGCCCGGTATTGATCCCTGCCGACGCCGTCGACCCAACGCAACTGCGCATCCGCACCTGGCACAACGGCGAGCTGGTCCAGGATGACACCACCGAAGACCTGCTCTTCCCCTTCGCCCGGCTCGTCGCGGACCTGTCTCAACTCCTCACCCTGGAAGAGGGCGACATCATCCTCACCGGCACTCCCGCCGGCGCGTCCGTCGCCAAGCCGGGGGACGTCGTCGAAATCGAAGTCACCGGCGGTAATTTCAGCACCGGCCGCCTCACCACCAAAGTGACGGAAGGTACGACGCCGTTCGCGGACTTTGGTGCCCAACCCAAGACCGATGACACTCAGCGCGAAGAGGCCTACGGTTCGCGGGAAGCCGCCGGACTGGCGTCGGCGTCGGTTGGTCTGTCGCCTGAGCTGAAGGCCAAGCTCGAATCCGTCGCCACGGCAACCTTGTCCTCCCAGCTCCGCAAGCGCGGGCTGAACAACGTCAGTATCGACGGCCTGCAGGCCACCCGCCCCGACCGCAAGGTGGTGGGCCTGGCCCGGACCCTGCGCTACGTGCCCAACCGTGAGGACCTCTTCAAGACCCACGGCGGCGGGTTCAACGCCCAGAAGAGAGCCATTGACTCGGTGAACGAGGGCGAAATCCTGGTCATGGAAGCCCGCGGCGAGAAGGGGACTGGCACGGTGGGTGACATCCTGGCCCTGCGCGCCCAGGTCCGCGGTGCCGCGGCCATCATCACTGACGGCGGCGTCCGCGACTACTCCACTGTGGCAGACCTGGAAATGCCCACCTACTTCGCCAACCCGCACCCTGCAGTGCTCGGTCGGCGGCACATTCCCTGGGACACCGACATCACCATCGCCTGCGGGGGCGCCACCGTGCAGCCCGGCGACATCATCGTGGCCGACTCCGACGGCATCCTGGTCATTCCGCCGGCACTCGCCGAGGAGTTGGTGGAGGACTGCATCGCCCAGGAGAAGGAAGAGATGTTCATCTTCCAGATGGTCCAGGAGGGCCACAGCGTCGATGGGCTGTACCCGATGAACGCCGAATGGCAGGCCCGCTACAAGGCCTGGGAAGCCACGGAAGGAGCCTACGGTGACTGAAACCGCCGTCGGGAGCGTCGCCCAAAGCAAGTCCCAGCAGGCCTATGACGCCGTCAAGGCACGGATCGTCGAGGGCACCTACACGCCGGGGTACCGGCTGGTGCTCGCCAAGATCGCCGAGGACCTGGGCTTCAGCGTTGTTCCCGTCCGCGAAGCCATCCGCCGTCTTGAGGCCGAAGGGCTGGTGAAGTTCGAACGCAACGTCGGAGCCACCGTTTCCGGGATCGACCCTACCGAGTACCTCTACACGATGCAGACACTGAGCATCGTCGAGGGCGCGGCCACGGCGTTGTCGGCGCCGCTGATCGGCCCCGCCACCATTGCGCGGGCGCGGGCCGTGAACGCCGAGATGCGGGAGTGCCTGGAGCACTTCGATCCCGTGCGTTTCACTGCCTTGAACCAGGACTTCCACAGCGTCCTCTTTGAACACTGCCCCAATCCGCACATCCTGGACCTCGTGCACCGGGGCTGGAACCGGCTGGCGTCACTGCGCTCGTCCACGTTCCGCTTCGTCCCCGGCCGCGCCCAGGAATCCGTGCGCGAACACGAGGCGCTGCTCCAGCTCATCGAGTCCGGAGCCGACGCCGACACCATCGAAAAAGCAGCCCGCCAACACCGCGCCGCTACCCTCGACGCCTACCTCGCAACCACCACTTAAAGCAACGCGGGGTCACTTATGGCCCATAAAACCACTCCGAAGGGGCCATAAGTGACCCCGCGTTGAAAGAAAAGGAAGACAACGATGACGACCTCCGTAGAAACCACCAAGCATTACGTCCCCGAGGATTTGCCCACGCAGATCCAGCACTACATCAACGGCGAGTTCGTTGACTCCGTATCCGGGAAGACCTTCGACGTCCTGGACCCGGTCTCCAACCAGAACTACGCCACCGCCGCTGCAGGCCAGAAGGAAGACATCGACCTCGCCGTTGCTGCGGCCCGGGAAGCGTTCGTCAACGGCCCTTGGCCGAAGATGAAGCCGCGCGAGCGTGCCCGGGTGCTGAACAAGATCGCCGACGCCGTCGAGGCGCAGGAAGCGCGCCTGGCCGAACTCGAGACGTTCGATACCGGCCTGCCGATCACCCAGGCCAAGGGCCAGGCCCTCCGCGCTGCCGAGAACTTCCGCTTCTTCGCCGACCTGATCGTCGCCCAGTTCGACGACGCCATGAAGGTCCCGGGCTCGCAGATCAACTACGTGAACCGCAAACCGATCGGCGTCGCCGGGCTGATTACCCCGTGGAACACCCCGTTCATGCTCGAGTCCTGGAAGCTGGCCCCCGCCCTGGCCACCGGCAACACCGTCGTCCTCAAGCCGGCCGAGTTCACCCCGCTCTCCGCCTCGCTCTGGGCCACGATCTTCAAGGACGCCGGCCTCCCCGACGGCGTGTTCAACCTGGTCAACGGCCTGGGTGAAGAAGCCGGCGATGCCCTGGTGAAGCACCCGGACGTTCCGCTGATCTCCTTCACGGGCGAGACCACCACCGGCCAGACCATCTTCCGCAACGCCGCAGCCAACCTCAAGGGACTGTCCATGGAACTCGGTGGCAAGTCCCCGTGCGTCGTGTTCGCGGACGCCGACCTGGATGCAGCGATCGACTCCGCTTTGTTCGGTGTCTTCTCGCTCAATGGCGAACGCTGCACGGCCGGTTCCCGCATCCTCGTCGAGCGCGCCATCTACGACGAATTCTGCGAAAAGTACGCCGCCCGCGCCAAGAACATCGTGGTGGGCGATCCCCACGACCCCAAGACCCAAGTTGGTGCGCTGGTCCACCCCGAGCACTACGCCAAGGTCGCTTCCTACGTGGAGATCGGCAAGTCCGAAGGTCGGCTGCTCGCCGGCGGCGGTCGACCCGACCACCTGCCTGAAGGCAATTACATCGCACCCACGGTGTTTGCCGACGTCGAACCTGACGCGCGGATCTTCCAGGAGGAGATCTTCGGTCCCGTCGTGGCCATCACGCCGTTCGAGAACGACGACGAAGCCCTCGCCTTGGCGAACAACACCAAGTACGGCCTGGCGGCCTACATCTGGACCCAGAACCTGACCCGGGCCCACAACTTCTCGCAGAACGTCGAGGCCGGCATGGTGTGGCTCAACAGCCACAACGTCCGCGACCTCCGCACCCCGTTCGGTGGTGTCAAGGCTTCCGGGCTGGGCCACGAGGGCGGCTACCGTTCGATCGACTTCTACACGGACCAGCAGGCCGTGCACATCACCCTCGGATCCGTCCACACGCCCAAGTTCGGCGCCTAACCCTCCCAGCTTTCAACGAAGAGAGACCATCATGAGCAACCTTTTCACCGGCCCCATCCCAACACCGAGTGTTCCGGCTCCGGACATCGTCCGCTGCGCCTACCTGGAACTTGTGGTCACCGACCTGGAGAAGTCCCGCGCGTTCTACGTGGACCTCCTCGGCCTGCACGTCACCGAAGAAGACGAGAACACCATCTACCTGCGCTCCTTCGAGGAGTTCATCCACCACAACCTGGTGCTCCGCAAGGGCCCGGTTGCCGCAGCCGCTGCCTTCGCGTACCGGGTGAAGTCCCCGGCCGAGGTCGACGCCGCCGAGGCCTACTACCGCGAACTCGGTTGCCGGGTGGAGCGCCGCAAGGAAGGCTTCACCAAGGGCGTGGGCGATTCCGTCCGGGTCGAGGACCCGCTGGGCTTCCCCTACGAGTTCTTCTACGATGTCGAACACGTCGAACGCCTCACCCAGCGCTACGACCTCTACTCCGCCGGTGAACTGGTCCGCCTGGACCACTTCAACCAGGTCACCCCGGACGTTCCCCGCGGCCGCAAGTACCTCGAGGACCTCGGCTTCCGCGTCTCCGAAGACATCAAGGACTCCGACGGCGTCACGTACGCCGCGTGGATGCACCGCAAGCAGACTGTGCACGACACTGCCCTGACCGGCGGCAACGGCCCGCGCCTGCACCACATCGCGTTCTCCACCCACGAGAAGCACAACATCATCCAGATCTGCGACAAGATGGGCGCCCTGCGCATCAGCGACCGCATCGAACGCGGCCCCGGACGCCACGGCGTGTCCAACGCGTTCTACCTCTACATCCTGGACCCCGACGGCCACCGCGTGGAGATCTACACCCAGGACTACTACACCGGCGATCCCGACAACCCCACCGTCACCTGGGACGTCCACGACAACCAGCGCCGCGACTGGTGGGGCAACCCGGTCGTCCCGTCCTGGTACACCGAGGCCTCCCTGGTCCTGGACCTCGACGGCAACCCGCAGCCGGTGATCGAGCGTGAAGACAAGTCCGAAATGGCCGTCACGGTCGGCGCCGACGGTTTCTCCTACACCCGCCCCGAAGGCACCGCGGCCGAGGGCTTTAAGTTGGGAGCGCAGGTCTAAGCCATGCTGGACGCGAAGACGATCGAAGCCATTGCCGACGAGCTCCTTGAAGCCCACCGGAACCGCAAACCGGTGCCGCGCCTGACCGCCCGCTACCCGGGCATGACGGTGGAGGACTCCTACGCCGTGCAGCAGTTGTGGCGCCAGCGGAACGAGGAAGCCGGACGCACGTTGGTGGGGCGGAAGATCGGCCTCACGTCCAAAGCCATGCAGGCCGCCACGGGCATCACGGAGCCGGACTATGGCGCGATTTTCGACGACATGGTCCTCGAAACCGGGTGCTCGGTGGACTGGGACCAGTACACGCACCCCCGGGTGGAGGTGGAGCTGGCCTTCGTGCTGAAGGAGGGGCTGAAGGGCCCCGGCTGTACGATCTTCGACGTCCTCAACGCCACCGACTACGTGGTTCCGGCCCTCGAGATCCTGGACTCCAGGATCGAAATGGAGGGCCGGACCATCGTGGACACGATCTCGGACAACGCCGCGATGGGTGCCATGGTCATCGGCGGGCGCCCGGTGAAACCGGATGCCGTGGACCTGCGCTGGGTCTCGGCGATCCTGTACAAAAACCAGACCGTCGAGGAGACCGGAGTTGCTGCGGGGGTCCTTGACCACCCGGCCAACGGCGTGCACTGGCTGGCCAACAAGATCGCTGCGCACGGGGACTCGATGAAGGCTGGCGACATCATCCTGGCCGGCTCCTTCACCAGGCCCCTGTGGGTTTACAAGGGCGACACCGTCCACGCCGACTACGGTCCTTTGGGAGTTGTCACATGCCACTTCAACTAGGCCCTACTTTCTACTCGGCCCTTGCTGCAGCAGGGAGGCCCCTGGCCGGCATGTGGGTGTGCTCCGGAAGCCCTCTTGTGGCGGAGATCTGCGCGGGTTCGGGCTTGGACTGGATCCTGGTGGACGCCGAACACAGCCCCAACGGTCTCGAATCGATCTTGGCCCAACTCCAGGCGATGTACGGCTACCCGGTCCAGGCCATGGTCCGGCCTCCGGTCAACGACACCGTGGTCATCAAGCAATACCTGGACCTCGGGGTGCAGAACCTGCTCATTCCCATGGTCAACTCGGCCTTCGAGGCGGCCGCGGCTGTCGCTGCCGTTCGCTACCCGCCGCACGGGGTGCGTGGGGTCGGTTCCGCGCTGGCGCGGGCATCGCGGTGGAACCGGGTCCCGGACTACCTTGCGACGGCGGGTGACACCGTCAGCGTCACCGTCCAGATCGAATCCACCGCCGCCGTCAACGCCGTCGAGGAGATCCTGACCGTCGACGGCCTGGACGGGATCTTCCTGGGCCCCTCGGACCTCGCCGCCTCGATGGGCCTGCTGGGACAGCAGGAGCATCCCGAGGTGAGGGCCGCCGTCGAACGCTGCATCCAGGCCGCCACGGCGGCCGGCAAGCCGGCGGGCGTCAACGCCTTCAACCCCGACACCGCCCGCGCCTATCTCGACGCCGGTGCCACCTTTGTGCTCGTCGGGGCCGACGTCGCCGTGCTCGCCAGGGCCTCCGAAGCGCTGGCAACCGCGTTCGTGCGGCCTGCGGAAGATGCCGTGAAACAGAGCTATTAGGGGCCGAGCCACGGTCTGTTTTGCCAGCCTGCAAAGGGGTACAACAGTGGTATCACCTTGCGGGTTTCGGACTACGGGAGCTGAGCGATGTCGATCCGTCCAGTGCCACATCCCACGTTCTATTCAGTGCTGGAAGCCGAGGAAAGACCGCTGGTGGGCATGTGGGTGTGCTCCGGTAGTCCGTTGGTCGCGGAGATCTGTGCGGGCTCGGGGCTGGACTGGCTGCTGATCGACGCCGAGCACAGTCCCAACGGCATCGAGTCGATCCTGGGCCAACTCCACAGTGTCAGCGGCTACCCGGTGCAGATCATGGTCCGGCCGCCGGTCAACGATCCTGTGGTCATCAAGCAGTACCTGGACCTCGGCGTGCAGAACCTCCTGGTGCCCATGGTCAACTCGGCGATGGAGGCCGAAGCCGCTGTGGCCGCTGTCCGGTATCCGCCCCTGGGTGTCCGCGGCGTTGGCTCGGCCTTGGCACGTGCCTCGCGGTGGAACCGCATCCCCGACTACCTTGCCCAAGCCGACGACACCGTGAGCGTCACCGTTCAAGTGGAATCCGAAGCGGCAGCCGCAGCTGTTGAGGAGATCCTTGCCGTCGACGGCGTCGATGGCATCTTCCTCGGACCGGCCGACCTCGCCGCCTCCATGGGCCTGCTGGGACAGCACGAGAATCCTTTGGTTCGCGCCGTCGTCGAGCATTGCCTCGCTGCCGCGAGCGCCGCCGGCAAACCCGCGGGCGTCAACGCCTTCAACGAGGAGATTGCCCGCGCGTATCTCGACGCCGGTGCGGCCTTTGCGTTGGTGGGTGCGGACGTGGTGGTGCTGGCGCGGGCTTCGGAGGCTTTCGCGGAGAAGTTCATTCCGGTGTCGGAGAAGGCGGAGCGGGAGAGCTACTGATCCTCCGATAGGACTATTTCCGGGCCATGTACCACTCCGTGAATTCGCGGGCCCGGCCGTCCTCGGCGAAGCGGATGACCCAGAGGTTGTCATATGTGGGCTGGCCGTTGAGGTACGTCGTCAAACCCTGCACGAACGCGGTGTCCCCATCCCTGCCCAGGAGCGTCCACTCGAAGGTCCAGTCCTCGGGTTTATCGGAGGAGTCGCCGGACCATTCCTTCACGATCTCCTCGTGCCCGTGCCACGCATCGGGATCGTCCGGCCGGGTGTTGTAGACGGCGTCCTCGGTGAATAAGGCGCGAATGTCCTCGGCTTGGTTTGAGGTCCACGCGCGTTCGTAGTTGTCCATCCAGGCGTTCACGTCGTTGGTCATGTACCCGTTCTACCGTGCGCTGGGCATGGGTTCAACGGTGGCTGCGGCTTGCATGGCGGATGTGTTCCGGGGTGAGGCCGGTCAGGGACGCGAGCTCCAAGTCATCGCAGACCTGTGCCCGCAGGGCCATTGCGATAAGGGCTTCCCGGCGTTCGGTGATCCGCCCGCGACGCTGTTCCGCGGCCTTCAGCTCATCGCTTTTGGCCTTCAACGCCTCCAGCTGTGCCTGCCGTGGGAGCCCGCTCAGGTGGAGATCGTCATAAGCCAAAGCGATGGTTCGTACAGTGCGAAGGTTTTCGCCGGTGACGGCTGAGATAGTGGCCAGCGTCAGCCCGTCTTCCACGGCCTGGGCGATCAGGTCGTTCCTTGCCGCGGTCAAGGTCCTGATGGAGCTGGCTGCATGGGTGAGGAGCTGGCGATGAACGCCCAACGCGTGGACCAGCCTGGCGTGCTCTCCATCCGGGTTTGTGGCTGGACGGGCAGGGGAGTTGGCCCGGTACGCGTACCGTCCAGTGGCTGACCGGGTTTGCATTGACTCCCTTTCGGTTCGGATGAGCGCTGCTGTTCACTCGAATCTAGGCATCGTTCATCCACGCATGGAAATACCAATACCCGGTGAACCCATAAGAAAAGCGCATGGATGGTCCTCCAAAAGCCCTCGGGCAGGGCCTATCCCCGGCGAGCTGGGCCCACGTCATAGGACCCCCTTATGGATCCACGCACATTAGGTCTTATCCAGAGCGCCCTCGGCCTCCTTAGTCTCGAACAAAGGGATCCGCGAATCCGCGCGTCCCGAGTTCCACATTCCTGGAGGAGACATGTCCGAGTTCCTGCCGGCGTCGAGGGTTACCCGCATCAAAGCCTCAGCCAGCGTCGCCGCTGCCGCCCGTGTCCGCGAACTGAAAGCTGAAGGCGTCCGGATCATCGACCTCACTGTCGGAGAGCCGGACTTCGACACCCCGGACCACATCAAGGCAGCGGCCGTCGAGGCGATCACAGCCGGCGAGACCAAGTACACCTCGGTAACCGGCACCCCCGATCTGCAAGGCGCGATCCTCAACAAGATCGAGCGCGACACCGGCCACGTTTATGGGGCCGCGCAGCTGACCATCGGTGGCGGTGCCAAGCAGGTCCTCTACGTGGCGCTGATGGCCTCGCTCAATGAAGGCGATGAAGTCATTGTCCCGGCTCCGTACTGGGTGTCGTACCCGGACATGGTCCTGGCGAACGACGGCACTCCGGTGATCGTCCCGTGCGGTGAGGAAACCGGCTTCAAGCTCACCCCCGAGGCTCTCAAGCAGGCCATCACCTCCAAAACCAAGTGGCTGATCCTCAACGCGCCGTCCAACCCGACCGGTGCCGTGTACTCCCGCGAGGAACTTCAGGCCCTCAGCGAGGTGCTTGAAGAACACCCCCACGTCTTTGTCCTCACCGACGAGATCTACGACGAGGTGTACTTCGGCGAAGGCCGCGTCACCAGCCTGGTCACCGCAGCTCCTGCACTGAAGGACCGGATCCTGCTGGTCAACGGAGTATCCAAGGCGTACGCCATGACGGGTTGGCGCCTGGGCTACGGCGTCGGACCGGCCCCGTTGATCGCAGCCATGAACAAGCTGCAGTCGCAAACCTCCTCTTGCCCGTCGTCGATCAGCCAGGCAGCCGCAGCCGCCGCGCTGAACGGCGACCAGTCCTTCGTCCGCGACAGCGTGGAGGTCTACCGCAAGCGCCGGGATGCCGCCGTCGAGGGTCTGAACTCCATTGCCGGACTGTCCGTCGCACCCGCCGAGGGCGCGTTCTACGCCTACGTGAACTGCGCCGGCGTCATCGGCAAGACCGCTCCCGACGGCCGCGTCATCGAAAACGATCAAGACTTCACGCTGTACCTGCTGGACGCAGCGCGCGTCGCAGTCATCCAGGGTTCGGCCTACGGCCTGGGCCCGTACTTCAGGATCTCCTTCGCAACCTCGCTGGAGACCATCAACGCGGGTGTGGATTCCATTCGCGATGCCGTCAACGCCCTCTCCTAAGCCCTCACAGAAGGAACCAGAAATGATCCACGTCAAGACCAAATTCGAGCGCCCCGACGCCGACGTCGTCGCACGCCTCGCTGCCTTTTCCTCCGCCACCATCCACGAGGCCCAGGGCCGTCGGGGTGCGCTGAGCTCCAGGATCAAGCCCATCGACCGCTCCATGTCCTTCTGTGGGCCGGCCGTCACCGTGGCCTGTGCCCCGCAGGACAACCTCATGCTCCAGGTCGCCATCCATTACGCACAGGCCGGCGACGTCGTCCTGGTCGGTGCGCAGGAAATGGCCGAGGCCGGCACGTTCGGCGACGTCCTGGGCAACGCCATGAAGGCCAAGGGGATCGCGGCCATGGTCACCGACTCCGGCGTCCGCGACACCCAGGACCTGATCGAACTCGGCCTGCCCGTTTTCTCCGGCAGTGTCAGCATCAAGGGCACCGTCAAGGAAACCCTCGGTCCGATCAACCACCCCATCGTTTTCGGCGACGAAATCATCTACCCGGGCGACATCCTCCGCGGCGACGCTGACGGCGTCGTCGTGGTCCGCCGCGAAGAGGCTGAGGAAGTCATTGCGCTCTCCCAGGCCCGCGACGACCACGAGCGCGAACTCATCAAGCTCTACCACGACGGCGGCAACACCATCGAGCTCTGCGGCCTGACGGAGAAGCTGAAGGAGAAGGGCCTGCTTGTGGAGGACTAGTTCAGCCCAGCTGAGGGCCGGCCGTCCGTCTGGGAAAGACGTGCGGCCGGCCTTTTGGCGTGGCTCCGGGTACAGAAAAGCGCCTTGCCTCGTGCGGTTGCTACGAGGGCAGGGCGCCTTGTGGGTACTGCGGCTGGGATGGAGGTACGACGGCGGAGGGCCGGGTTGCGTGGTCCTCTCGCCGCAGGAGGGGGTGCGGTTCAGTCGAGGCCGGAGTGCCCGGGGCGGGTATCCACCAGGTGCCACTCGATGCTGTTCCCGGAGTGTGCCGGCATCAGGGATCCTTCAAACACGAACAGTGGTTCACCAATGCCGCCGACCGGACGCCAAAAGCCGTTTCGGGGGCAGTGAAAGCCGGTACGTGCGCTGACCGTTCCACGGGTTGGATTCGATACCCATCCGGAAGTGCTGATCTTTTTCACCGTTCTATCCTTTGAACAGGCCCGCGGTGTTCCGTGGGCTGTAATTCGAATTTCTTCTTAATTCGATATTAGGAAAGTAAAACGGTTTTGAATAAGACCAATGCTGTCTGTCCGGATAAGACTTTGTTATGGATGCGCCGGCAGCTGCACAGGGTCGGTTCCGTACTTTGAGATGAGCTGTTGGTGCAGCATTTCCTTGACCACCAAGAGCACGGCCGAGGCTGCTTCGGACAGGGGCTCGTGGTCCGGGGTGCAGAGGGCGATCTTGCTCTGCAGCCCGGGCTCAACGATCCGCAGCACCTTGAAGTCCTGGTCCGGGAAGAGGGCGTCCGCGGCCGACTTGGGCAGCACTGTGCCGCCGAGGTTGGCGCGGATGAGCCTGGTCAAAGACGGCACGGATTCCACCTCGCCCACCAGTTTGAGTGGAAGGTCCTGGTCCGCGAGGCCCTTTTCGATGATCTGGCGCAGCGTGTGGTTCTTCTCGGGCAGGAAGAGGCCCACAGTGCTCGCTTCGGCAAGGGTGACCGTCTCCTTGCCGTGGTTCACATCGAGGTCCGGGTGGACCACCAGGTGCAAGTCCTCCACGATCATGGTGGTGAACTGCACCCCGCGGATCTTTCCGGGCTCGTAGATCAGCGCCATGTCCAAGCGCCCGTTCTTGATGGCCTCACTGAGGACACCGCCAAAAATCTCGGTCAGGTGGACCACGATGTCCGGGTAACGGCGGCCCACTTCCCTGATGATCTGGGGTGTGAGGCTGGAAGCCATGCTGTAGGGCGCGATAGCGATGGACACCCTCCCGGATGGCGCAGCGCCGGACGTCGCAACGTCCTGCCGTGCCTGCTCCACCAATCGAAGAATCGACTGCGCATGCCGGTACAACGTATGGCCCGCAGCGGTGGGTTCAACGCCTTGCTTGCTGCGGATGAGGAGCCTCTGCTTGAGGTCGTTTTCAAGCGCGGAAACCTGCTGGCTCAGGGCCGGTTGGGCGACGTGGAGTGCCGCGGCAGCTTTGGTGATGCTTCCCGAATCGACGATCTGGACGAAGTATGCGAGCTTTCGAGTGTCCATGCTTCTGCCTTCCTGGAGAGCCACGTCCCCGGGTGGCGTGCGTAGGAAAATTCTAGTCGCGTGGTGGATGCGACCCCTGCCACAGTACAGGGTGGCGCAGGTCATAACGGAGAGCTATTACGGGATAGCTAATAGGTCTTTGTGCCGCATGGATGAACGGTGCGAGACTTTTGGAAAGAACTTCAGGCAACACTTTGGAATCGCCAGGCGTTCACCATTTACCCGGAATTAAATTCCCCTGCATAATCCATGGAAAGAGAACCACGTGAGCCCGATTATTGATCTTGTAGCTGATCTTGGAGAGGGATTTGGCGCCTACACCATTGGCGACGATTCCGAACTCCTGGAGATCGTCACAAGTGCAAATATCGCCTGCGGGTTTCATGCCGGCGACCCTGACATCATGGCGGCCACTGTGGCTGAATGCGTTCGACGCGGAGTAGGCATTGGGGCCCACCCCAGCTTCCCGGATCTGCGTGGATTCGGCCGCCGGGACATGGGTCTTTCTGCAGGCGAAGTCCAGAACGATGTCCTGTATCAGCTGGGCGCACTGAATGGCTTTGCCGGATTCCACGGCACCAGGGTCACGCACCTGGCACCTCACGGCAGGCTTGGCAACCTCGTGGCTGTCCGCCCCGACTACGCACGGGCAGTAGCGGAAGCGGCGGCCCGAGTGGATCGTGAGCTGATTGTCGTGGCCCAGGACGGCGAACTGGCTTCGGCCTCGCGGGAGGCAGGGCTGGACGTAGCGATCGTGGGGATAGTGGACCGCGCCTACCAGGAAGATGGCACGCTGGTTCCCCGCAGCCAGCCCGGCGCGGTTCTGCACGATCCCGCGGAAATCATCGACCGTACCCTCCGGATGGTCGTCGACGGCAAGCTGCGCTGTGCCAACGGCGTGGATATGGATATCGACGTCGACACCCTCCTCCTGCACGGAGACAACCCGGGGGCTGTTGAACTGGCCCGTCGGATCCGAACGGAACTCACCTCCGCCGGTGTGCGTGTCGCCCCTCTTGCCCAGGTCATGGACGCAAAGAAGAAGGCGGCCTGACATGTCCGTGCTCTCAACGGCCCCCACCGAGGTCTACGAATCCGGTGACTCAGCACTGCGCGTGGTGGCCATTTCCGAGGCCAGCGAAGACAACTGGCTGACGGTCCACCGCCTGGCTGATTGGCTCGAAGGCTGCGGCGCCGAAGGTCTTCACGGTGCCGTACCAACCTACGACTCCGTCTTGGTGGAATTCGATCCGGTATTGGTATCGGCCCGCCAGGTGCGCGCCTTCGTCAAACTCGGACTCCTGGAACTTGCCCACGCCGATGAATCACTCAAGGCACCTCGTGAGTTCGACGTTCCCGTCGTCTACGGAGGGGAGTACGGCCCGGACCTGGAACGCGTCGCAGAGCACCAGGGAATCTCCGTCGAGGAAGTCATCCGCCTCCATAGCGAAAAGACCTACACCGTGCGCTGCCTTGGCGCGCCCGCGGGCTCACCCATGATGGACGGACCTGCCTTCCCCAAGCCCGTACCGCGGCTGAAGGATCCGCGCCTCAGCGTTCCTGCAGGTGCGGTGTCAGTAGCCGGCCGGCAGGCAGTGATCGCACCTGCGACCGCCCCCGGCGGCTGGTGCGTCATTGGCCAGACGCCCCTGTCCGTACTGAACATCCGGCGTGAACCCTTGGTCCCTTACAAGCCAGGCGACATCCTCAGGTTCAGGCAGATCGGCGCCGAGGACTTCAGTGCCTACGCCGGCCGGGACCTGGAGCCGCTGGCCTTGGAAAACCTGGAGCCGCAGCCGTGAGCGCCGGGATCCTGGTTCAGCAGCCTGGCAACTCCGTGGTCACGGACCTCGGCAGGACCCGGGGCCCACGCTTCGGCCTCCCCGTCAACGGCGCCCTCGATCAATACTCCGCAAGGGCAGCGAACATCCTGGCTGGAAACCTGGACAACGACCCCCTGGTGGAGATCACGGCGCTCGATTTCCGCATGAAAGCCAACACCGACCTCCTGATCGCCGTGACGGGTGCGCCACTTACCCTGACGGTAGGTGGACGCCCCTGCAGCCAGTGGGAGCCGGTCTCGGTACGCGCAGGCGAGTCGGTTTCCATCCGCGGAATCAACCGGGGCCTCCGCGCCTACCTCGCTGTCCATGGCTCGCTCGAGGCAGAGACGCTGCTTGGCAGTGCAGCCCCGGACACCGTTGTGGGCTTCGGGCTTCAGCTGAGGGAAGGCACCGCACTGGCCACCCGGCGCAGCGTCGGCCCCGTACGCCAGCCGTACTTCGACCTCCCCCTTTTCCGGCTTGGCCTCGAACGGCCAAGCATGGGCTCAGACTTGTCGGTCGATGTGACCGACGGGCCGGACGTTGCCGAGTTCGGCGCGTCCGGTGATCTGCTCTTCACTTCCGAGTACACCGTCAGCGGACGCAGCAACCACATCGGCCTGCGGCTCGGTGGGGAACTACCGGAAAGAACCTCCAGCGGTGAGGTGCTTTCCCGCGGCGTGCCAGTGGGCGCCGTCGAGGTCCCCTCAAGGGAAGAGCTGCTGGTACTGCACCGGGGACGCGGCGTCACCGCCGGGTATCCCGTTCTCGCAGTGGTTACCAGCACCGGACTGGATGTCCTGGCCCAGGCGCGGCCAGGGGACAAAGTCCGTTTTCGGAAAACCACAGTGGCAGAAGCAACTGCCGCCCACCGGCGCTCGCGGGCCCAGCTTGAAACCCTCCGCGAATCCGTCAACACCGTCTTCGGACTCCTTGGCATCGGATGCCGTCCCCAGTGGCAGGACCTGCCGGTTGCGGCATGCAGCTAAGGAACCCGTCGTAATACCTCGTAGGCGTTGCTACGCTCATCCCAGTAAGGAAAAGTCATGACCGCAAGCACCAACGCTGCGCCAACGCAGCATGAGCGGCTCACGGGCCGCCAAACCCGCAAGGTTGTCACCGCGGGTTGTGTGGGCATCTTCGTGGAACTGTACGACAACGGCATTTTCGCCTTCATGGCGGGAACGCTGGCACTCGTCTTCCTGGCCCCCGGAAACCCGGACAATGCCCTGCTTTTCGTGTTCGCAGGGTATGCGGTCTCATTCTTCGTCCGCCCGCTGGGTGCAGTGGTCTGCGGCTACCTCGGTGACCGGATTGGCAGGCAAAAACTACTGGTCTTTGTGATCCTGCTGATCAGCGTTGCCACGGCCGGTATCGGCCTGTTGCCCCCGTACGCCGCCATTGGCGTTGCCGCCCCCATTCTCCTGGTCCTCCTGCGGCTCCTGCAGGGCTTCTCCGTCGGCGGTGAAGCTGCCGGTGCCATGACGTTCCTCGCCGAGCACGCTCCCGAAGGCAAGCGCGGCATCATCACCTCCTACGCACAGATCGCCTCGTTCGCGGCGCTGCTGACCGGTACTTTGGTGGCTTATTCCATGTCGCCTTGGCTGACCCAGGCAGCGATCGACGGCGGCGGCTTCGGTTCGTTCGCCTGGCGCATTCCGTTCCTGGTCGCCATCCCCATGGGCATCATCGGCTGGTACATCCGCAAAGCCATCAGCGATACCCCCAACTTCGAAAAGCTGAAGGAAGAGGGCGGCCTCTCCAAGAACCCGCTCAAGGAAGCCTTCCAGTCCAAGGAACACCGCCGCGCCATGCTGCTGGCCCTCTTCATCCCGCTGATGAACGGCTCCGGCTACTACGTCCTGTTCTCCTACATGCCCACGTTCCTCAAGGGCAAGCAACTCAACTTCACCATCGGCGAGGCACTGCTTGTCACGGCCTGCAGCCTGGTTGTCATCTGCATCGCCATCCCCTTCATGGGCGCCCTGTCGGATCGGGTTGGCCGGAAGAAAGTCATCGCCGGTTCCGCCATCGCCATGGCTGTTCTAGGAATTCCCTCCTACGCCCTCATCGCCACCGGTGAGATGGGCTTGGCCATCCTCGGCGCCAGCATCATGGCCATCGTCTTCGCCGGCCACACCGCGGTGATCCACATTTTGATCGTAGAGCTCTTCCCCACCCGCGTCCGCTACTCGGCCTACGGCCTGGGGTACAACATCTCCTCGGCCCTGTTCGGCGGTACCGCCCCGCTGCTCATGACCTGGCTGATCAGCAGCACCAACAACATCTACATGCCGGCGTTCTACGCAGTCATCACCGCCCTCGGCACGCTCATCGCAGTGAGCACCGTCAAGGACCGTGCCCACGAACCGCTCCGCGACGCCTAAGTTTTTACCCCTGGCGGGTGCCGTCTTACTGATGGCACCCGCCCCTTCCCCGCCTTTGGAGGACCAATGTCTTTTTCCGACTACACCACCGCCCTCGTCACCGGAGCTTCCACCGGCATGGGTGCAGCCATCGCGGAGCGCCTGGCAAAGCGCGGACTCACCGTCCACGCCGTGGCACGCAACGCCGAACGCCTCGCTGAACTTGCCGACCGTACCGGAGCAGTCCCGCACGTGGTGGACCTGACCGACACAGCCGCGCTGGCCGCCGTCGTGAGTGAACTCAAGGTGGACGTCCTGGTGAACTGTGCCGGTGTTTCCCGCCCGGGCAACATCCTGGATTCATCGGAAGCCGACATTGATGAGCTGGTGGACGTGAACCTCCGGGGCCTCCTTCAACTCACCCGGCTGGTTCTTCCCGGCATGGTGGAGCGCGACCTTGGCCACGTCATCAACATCAGCTCGATTGCCGGTGTGTACAACTTCTACGGCCACACGGTCTACCACGCCACCAAGGCGGCAGTGCACCAGATTTCCCGCCAACTCCGCAACGACACCGTCGGCAAACGGATCCGCGTGACGGAGATCTGCCCGGGCCGCGTGGAGACCGAAATCTTTGGCCGCAACCTCGGCGGCACTCCAGAGGCCATGGAAGAAGCCTGGAAGACCTACTACGAAGGCTACGAATCGCTCACCACGGACGACATCGTCAACGCCCTGGACTACGCGATCGAAACCCCGCGGCACGTCAACGTTGGAATGCTCGAGCTCATGCCGACGTTCCAGGTCCCCGGCGGCTTGGTGTTCGACCGGCGCTGAGCCTGGTTCAGTCCAGCGCCCTTTAGGTTCCGGCGGCACTCGCTCCCGTCGCCGGAAATACAGGCTGGCGGCCGCGTTTTCGCGGCCGCCAGCACCCGTTTAAGGTTTGTATTCGGGGATTACGACGGCGGCCGGCTCAGTCTTCGTCCAACGTTTCCGTCAGGTGATGAGTCGGGATCCGGTCGCGGTCGTACGTGATTTCGGTGTAACCATGGGGCTGGGGACGCCCGTCCGAGCCGAGGTTGACGAACACGATCTCGTCGATGGTCAAGATGGCCTGCCGGGTGATCATGTTCCGGACTTCGGCACGCATGGTCAGTGACGTCCGGCCGAAGCGCTTTGCGGTCAGTCCCATCTCAATGAGGTCACCCTGGACGGCCGAGCTGACAAAGTTGATTTCAGAGATGTACTTGGTGACCGCGCGGCCGTTGCCCAATTGGAGGATGGCGTAGATCGCTGCCTCTTCATCGATCCACTTCAGCAGGCTGCCGCCGAACAGAGTGCCATTGGCGTTGAGGTCCTCGGGCCGCACCCATTTGCGGGTGCGGAAGGTGATGTCTGCTTTTTCCATAATCCGAGATTATCGAACCGGCGCAACCCCCTGCTGGATGTTGCGCCGGACATCCTCCTCCTAGGCCATGGCGGTGTGTGCCGCGCTGTGTGAATCGAGCCGCTTCGAATAGCAATACGACTCCTCGACGCCGACGTAGGGACCAAAGTTGGGCACCGCGGCAAAGCCCGCACTCTCATAGAAGCTGCGGCCATCCGACTGGGCCGAACCGGCCTCGGCTGCGATCACGGTGAACCCGTGTGAATGCGCCTGCGCTTCAAGCGCCGCCAGGATGGAGCTCGCGACTCCCGACCCACGTGCATACGGCACTACGTACAGCCGCTTGATCTCTGCAGTCTTTTCATCGAGCATCCTCAAGCCACCGCAGCCGAGTGGCTGCCCCGAGCATTTTTCGTACGCCACCACAAATACTGCGGTGTCAGCTTCCGACGGCGGCGGCCCGGGCTCGTGGTCAGTGCTTCCGAAGCGCGAATCCAGTTCTGCCTGCTGCGCGGCCCGGAGGTCGGCGCCCACGGGGTTGGCCCACGTGACCTGCCGGATATTGAGCCGGGGGTTGGTCTGCATTTATGCCTCAATTCGCCGGGTTTCGGGGAGGTGTCTATGCGTGTTAACCCTAGGGAGGCGGGGTTACCGTGGTGTTTCCTTCGCGTAAGCGTCCGGAGAAATGCTGGCTCGCCATGCGTTGTGGGGCCCGCTCTGCGCGCTTTTCGAAGCGTTTGGGGCGCACAGCGGGCCCCACAACGTCTCTAGAGGGCCTCGCCTGTCGGGTCCTCGGCGGTTTGGTCCGCCAAAGCCATGCCGCCAACAGGGATCTGGTCCCAATGCAGCACCTTCCACCCGTTTTCCGGGTCGCCTTCCAACGCCACGATTCCGGTGTTGGGCAACTGGTGCGTTTGCGCGAACGCGGTGTCGATGTCAGTTGCCCTGCGCCCCGCCCAGCAACGTATCGCCGCACCGTGACTGACGATCACTGCTGTCTGATGTCCGGCAGCGACCACTTCCTCCACCGATGCGTCGAACCGGGCAAAGAAGTCGTGTCCGTTGAACGCTCCGGGCATGCGGACGTCCAAGTCACCGTCCGTCCAGGCGAACACCGTGCTCATATAGCGCAGGTGCGACTCGTGATCTGTCTTCTTCTCCAGGCTTCCGGCCTCGATCTCGTGGACGCCGGCCAGAACCGTCGGTTGCAGGCCTGTGGCTTTTGCCAGCGGAACCACGGTGCGCTGGGTGCGGAGGAGGGTGGAGGTGTACAGGGCATCGATGGTTTCATCTGCCAGCGCTTCCGGCAGCGCGGCCGCCTGGCGTTCCCCGAGCGCAGTCAACCCTGGGCCGGGAAAGGCCGTGTCCAGCTCACCTGCCACATTGCCGGGGGTTTGTCCGTGCCTGACCAACAGGAGCTTCATGGTGCTCCGCTCCTCACGTTGTTTTTCCGGGGTGCTTCTTCCGGACTCTTCGTTCCAGCCCGGTAGCCTCCAGCCAATCAGCCGCCGGGGTCCTGAAACAGCCCGACACGCCGTGTTCTAAGGCTCGACGCCGGACGCGGTGAACAGCAACTGGAAAGGAGCGGCGCGTCCGGTCTCTGGGACGGTGCCGGATTTCGCTGGCACGACGACGTCCGGCTGAGCGGGCGGCCGGTTAAGCGCACGACGGCGGGCGGGGCACCCAGCCCCGCCCGCCGTCGTCGAGCGTTTTTCGCTGAAGTATGGCTACTTCAGGTGGTCCACCAACTTGTCGGCGATACCGGTGTACTTGCCCGGGGTCAGCGCAAGCAAGCGGGCTTCAGCGTCGGCGGAAAGCCCGAGGCTCTGGACGAATTCCTGCATGCGGGCGCCGTCCACGCGCTGTCCACGGGTGAGGTCCTTAAGGCGTTCGTACGGGTTCTCCATGCCTTCGACGCCGGCAATGGCCTCGGCGCGCATGACCATCTGGATGGCTTCGCCCAGGACTTCCCAGTTGGTATCGAGGTCGCCTGCCAGGACTTCCTCGGCGACGTCCAGTGCCTTGAGGCCCTTGGCGACGTTGGAGATGGCAAGCAGTGAGTGGCCGAAAGCCACACCGATGTTGCGCTGCGAGGAGGAATCGGTCAGGTCGCGCTGCCAGCGGGAGGTCACCAGCGTTGCGGCGAGGGTGTCCAGAAGGCCGTTGGAGATCTCCAGGTTGGCTTCGGCGTTCTCGAAGCGGATCGGGTTTACCTTGTGGGGCATGGTTGAGGAACCCGTGGCGCCGGCAACTGGGATCTGGCGGAAGTAGCCGATGGAGATGTAGCTCCAGATGTCCGTGCAGACGTTGTGCAGGATGCGGTTGAAGCGGGCGATGTCGGCGTACAGCTCGGCCTGCCAGTCGTGGCTTTCGATCTGCGTGGTGAGCGGGTTCCACGTGAGGCCCAGGCCTTCGACGAAGGACTTTGCCACAGCTTCCCAATCAGCTCCCGGCACGGATGCGACGTGGGCGGCGTAGGTGCCGGTGGCGCCGTTGATCTTGCCAAGGAACTCGGTCTTGGCGATGCGTGAGAGCTGGCGGTTCAAGCGGTGCGCGATGACGGCCAGTTCCTTGCCAAGCGTGGTGGGGGTGGCGGGCTGGCCGTGCGTACGGGACAACATGGGCACTGAGCGGTTTTCCTCCGCCATGGCCTCGATCTGCTTCACCAATGCAGTGGCGTTGGGCAACCAGACGTCCTCCACGGCACCCTTGATTCCCACTGCGTAGGAGAGGTTGTTGATGTCCTCGGAGGTGCAGCCGAAGTGAACCATGGCAGTCAGGTTCTCGATGCCAATGGCGGGCAGGCGGCGGGCGATGTAGTACTCGACGGCCTTGACGTCATGGACGGTGACAGCCTCGATCTCGGCGAGCTCATTGACCGAGGAAGCATCGAATTCGGTGACGATGGCGCGCAGCTGCGCAATCTGGGACTCGGACAGCGGGCCGGCGCCCGGAAGTACGGACTGGCTGGTCAGGTGGATAAGCCACTCAACTTCGACGTGAACGCGATCGCGGTTCAGCGCGGCCTCGGACAAGTAATCAACGAGGGGTGCGACGGCGGCACGGTAGCGGCCATCAAGGGCGCCAAGGGCCAGGGGTTCGGAAGCGAGGGACACACGAGGGGATTCAGCCATGGTCCCTATTCTTTCATGCCGGGCACAGAGGCCGGAGTCGATGACGGCGCTATGTGGATGAACGACAGGTTATCCACATACGCAACTTCATTCCTTCCTTCCGTGCCTGCCCATCCGTAGCGTTTTGGCTACCGATCAGCAGAACGACCACTGGAGTACACCCGTCATGAGCCTCGGCTTGATGCCTGCCGCCAATCCGCCCATCTTCGATCCTTCGGAATGTGCCTCCCGAAGCCACGAGGTCCAGCGGCTCGCATGGCGAATGAAGGATTGCGTTGATCAGGCAGACAGCGTCCTCGCATCGCTGCGGAAGCTGCAGTTGGACGACTGGCAGTCCCCGGCCGGCCGGGCCTTCCGGACCACACTTGCCGTCCATGCCTCCGCGCTGATGCGGACCAGGGAGAGGCTCGATGGCGCAGCAGCTGTGGTCCTTCGGCATTCGCAGAACGTCTCTGTCTCCGGTGAGAGGGGGAACTGATGGCCGACGCAGCCCCCATCGGGGCCGGAGCAGCACCGAGGCCTTCACCGCCGCCGCCGGATGGCAGCCTCCGCATTCAGGGAGGAGTTGGCGGGATCTCTTTCCAGCTCGACGAACTGGTGCGCGGAGCTGATCAGCTCGACGCCATGGTTGGGCAGCTGCTGGGTATCGAAGAAGAGGCACGTCGCGTTCAGGATGCACTTATGCCGTATCTGCCCGGCTCCTTCGAGTCAGGCTGTCTCGCCATCGACGAGGTAGCCGAAAGCCGCAAAGACGTAGGCCGGTTGCGCCAGGCCCTGGGCGACGTCAGCGCAAGCGTACGGGCCAGCCACCGGGATTATGTGGAAACTGAAGCGGGGAACACACGACTCCATCTTTTTGGGCCCGGGGCGATGATGTTCCCGGACCCGGGCCACCTCTTCCCCCTGGGCCGTGACCTCACTGAGGACATCTTGAACCTTGTAGTCAGCCCGGGTCTTGAAGCGGAGCAAGTACTCGGCCTCATGGTGGGCTCGCCGTTGCTGGCAGCCTTTCAACCCCGCCCGGTCAGCGTGACGAAGGTCGGAGAAACCGCCGAGGACGTGCAGCCTTCCTTGGCCGGGAGTCTCCGCCGCCTTGAGAAGGTCTACGACAGGAACAACGGCGAGATTGAGGTTATTGAGTTGGACAACAGCGGTTCATCTTCCTGGATGGTCCTGATTCCGGGCACGCAGCCCAATACGCCCTCAAGCAATCCTTTCGACATCCAGGGAATCGGCGAAGCAGTCGGCTATCGCTCCGAGGATGTCGCTCCCGCCGTCGCGCAGGCCTTGCGTGAAGCGGGGGCGGAGGCGGGGGACCAGGTGGTGGCGGTAGGGCATAGCCAAGGCGGCGTACACGCCATGAACTTGAGCCGGGACAAGGCGTTTCTCAGTGAATTCGACCTCAAATTTGTTCTCACTGCCGGGGCACCCGTTGGGGGCATCGTTCCAGAGCCCGGCATCAGTTCCCTTCACTTGGAGCACGTGCAGGACTGGGTTCCGGGAACAGATGGCCACATGAACCCGGACACCAAGGATCGGGTGACGGTAACGCTGACCGAGCACGTTCAGACGCCTGAAGGGGAAGGACCAGGCTTGGGCCCTGGGCACAACCAAGAGAACTATGCGAAGGGGGCCGAATTGGTCGCGGCCAGCGACGATCCATCACTAGTGGCATCCACTGCGGCGTTCGCGGGCGTGGTCGGAGCTGGCGGCGCAGCCAAGGTCACCAGGTTCAAGCTCACCCGTGATCCGCTCCCTGATCGTCGGAACGGCTTGACGGTTCCAGGCCTTCCCGAATCGCGTTCTACGGCTGGTTCCCGATGATTCCTACCGCTTGCGTGCGCCTGGAATGAGTCCCGCCACCATGGAGATGATGCTGATGATGATTGACGCGAGGATCGCAGTCCAGAAGAAGGAATCGAGGGTCAAATGCACCGGTGTGAAACTGCTCAACCACGCAGTGAGGTACAACATCGCCGCGTTGATCACGATCGTAAAAAGGCCCAAGGTCAGGATCGTCACCGGCAGCGACAGAATCTTCACCAAGGGGCGAACGAATGCGTTGACCACACCGAAAATGAGCCCGATAAACAGGTATCCCAGAATAATGCCGGCCGTGTCGGCGCCCTGCGTGAGCCCTGCATTTGCCGCTGCTGACTCCGTAGCGGTGGTGTTGATGTCCATACCTGGCAACAGCCAGGTAGCAACCCAAAGAGCCAGCCCATTAACAAGGACGCGGATGATGAATGAACCCATAGGTCCATCGTTCCACACGCACCTGTGCCCTGGCTGGGCGGCTCCCCAAGCCTCTGCGCTCGCGGCGAGGGTACAAGTAGGCTTGAAGCCATGACTACTACTGACAACGCACCGGAGGGCGTACTCCCTCGACCGGTCGTGGACAGGCTTCCCAAATACGCCGCAGGTAAACCGCCAGCAGCGATTGAAGGCCTTACCAGCTACAAATTGTCGTCCAATGAAAACCCACTGGCCCCGATACCTGCAGTGTTGCAGGCAATCGCGGACCAGACCGACATCAACCGCTACCCAGACCCCTTGGCAACGAAGCTCAGGACGGCCCTTGCAGGATTCCTTGACGTCCCAGCTGACGATGTCGTCACAGGCGCCGGAAGCCTGGGGGCACTGAACCAGATCCTTGCCACCTTCGCCGGCCAGAATGATGATGGCAAGGCAGATGAAGTGATCTATGCCTGGCGTTCGTTCGAGGCCTACCCCATCTGTGTGGGCCTTGCAGGCGCCGCCAGTGTGCAGATTCCCTTGCTGGCAGACGGCCGCCATGATCTCGACACCATGGCTGCGGCAGTTACTGTCCGCACCAAGGTGATCCTGTTGTGCACGCCCAACAACCCCACCGGGCCCATCCTCACCGCCGAGGAAACGGAACGCTTTATCCGCTCGGTTCCGCCGCATGTGGTGGTGGTCATTGATGAGGCCTATCAGGAATTCGTACGTGACCCGGAAGCTGTAGACGGCATCAAGTTGTACCGGAAATACCCCAATGTCATAGTTCTCCGGACATTCTCGAAGGCCCATGGCCTTGCTGGCCTGCGCGTGGGATACAGCGTTTCCGGGCCGGCTCTCACCCAACATCTCCGGGTGACGGCCACGCCCTTTGCGGTATCACAAATCGCTGAACGCGCCGCAGTCACTTCACTTGAGAATTTCGACCAGGTTGTGGAAAGGGTACAAAGCCTGGTGGTCGAACGGGACCGGGTGACGGCAGGGCTGCGGGACTTGGGTTGGTTTGTCCCCGAGGCTCAAGGCAACTTCATTTGGTTGAATCTCGGCGAGAACAGTGCTGAGTTTGCGGCCTTGGCAGGTGAACAAGCCTTGTCCGTGCGCGCCTTCGCCAATGAAGGAGTCCGCGTCAGCATCGGTGAGGTGGAAGCCAACACCCGATTCCTGAATCTCTGTGCAGGTTATACAAAGGCGCCGCTGGGTTCCTAGCGGTTAACAAATGCGGAATCCGAACTTACTGCCGATAAAGTAAGGGACGAAAGCCAAAAGTATGCCCGTTCCGGAATGCATTCCGGAACGGGCATATATCCCAGCGACAGACATTGCCCGGCGTTAGCCACGGCAAAGCAAGGAGACGGAATGGGCTCGACACAACTGCCCCCAGGGACGGAAGACTCTCTCGCGGCGACTACCGCGTTGGCAGCCGCGCCAGGCGAAGCCACGGACATGGTGCAGTTGCTCGGACCCGACGGGACGCTGGGCTCGGACCCGATCTTCTCGGACTACGCCAAGCGAATTGATCCGGAAAAGCTCCGTGTTTTCTACACCGACATGGCAAAGATCCGTCGCTTCGACCAGGAATCCACCGCCCTCCAGCGCCAGGGCGAGCTCGCTTTGTGGGTCCCCTTGACGGGCCAGGAAGCGGCCCAGATCGGCTCCGGTCACGCCAGCCAACCGCAGGACTACATTTTCCCCACGTACCGTGAGCACGGAGTGGCCCTTGTCCGGAACGTTGACCTCGCAGAGTTGTTGAAGCAGTTCCGTGGGGTGTCCAACGGTGGATGGGATCCGCGCGAGAACAATTTCCACCTCTACACACTCGTACTCGCAGCGCAGACGCTTCATGCCGTGGGCTATGCCATGGGCGTCCAGCGCGACCAGAAAAGAGCGGCCGCCACGGATTCAACGGATCCCAAAGCCGCCGTCATGGCCTACTTCGGGGATGGCGCCAGCTCGGAAGGCGACGTCCATGAGTCCATGGTGTTTGCTGCCTCCTATAACGCACCGGTGGTGTTCTTCTGCCAAAACAACCACTGGGCAATTTCCGTACCAACTGAGGTTCAGACCAAGGTTCCACTCTCCAACCGTGCCAAGGGCTATGGTTTCCCGGGTATTCGGGTGGACGGCAACGATGTTATTGCCGTCCATGCTGTCACCGAATGGGCCCTGGAGCACGCCCGCGAAGGGCGTGGCCCGGTCCTGATTGAGGCATACACCTACCGGGTGGGTGCACACACCACGGCCGACGACCCCACCAAATACAGGGAGTCCGCCGAAGAAGCCGCTTGGCGGGAAAAGGATCCGCTGGACCGTTTGGAGAAATACCTTCGTGCCGAAGGTCTCGCCGACGATGCGTTCTTCGACCAGGTCAAGGCCGACGGCGACGAACTGGCCAAGTACGTTCGCAGCACCACGCACGGGCTGGAAGTCCCGGACATCCGCCAGGCGTTTGCCAGCGTCTACGCCGAGCAGCATCCGCTGATTGCAGAGGAATTGGCCTGGTTCGAGGAGTACTCGGCCGGCTTCGAGAGCGACCAGGAGGCATCCAACTGATGGCAACAATGACCATCGCCAAGGCCATCAACGAGGGTCTCCGCGCAACGTTGACGAAGAACCCCAAGTCGCTCCTGATGGGTGAGGATATCGGCCACCTGGGTGGCGTTTACCGGGTTACTGATGGCCTCATCAAGGAATTCGGCGACGACCGCGTCCTTGACACCCCGCTGGCTGAGTCCGGCATCGTGGGCACGGCCATCGGACTTGCCCTTAGGGGCTACTCGCCCGTGTGTGAGATCCAGTTCGACGGCTTCGTCTACCCGGCTTTCAACCAGATCACCACCCAGCTTGCAAAGATCCATGCCCGGAGCCTGGGAAAGCTGACCGTTCCTGTGGTGATCCGGATTCCCTATGGTGGGGGCATTGGCTCCATCGAGCACCACTCAGAGTCGCCGGAAGCACTCTTTGCCCACACCGCGGGCCTGCGCATCATCAGCCCTTCCAACGCCCATGACGCTTACTGGATGATCCAGAAGGCCGTGGAGTGCAAGGACCCGGTGATCTTCTTCGAACCAAAGCGCCGGTATTGGCTCAAGGGCGAGGTCGACGTCGAGAGCCCGGGCCTTTCCGAGGACCCGTTCAAGGCCCACGTCGTCCGTGAAGGTACCGACGCCACCATCGTGGCGTACGGCCCGTTGGTGCCCGTCGCGTTGGCGGCAGCCAACGCTGCCACGGAGGACGGACGAAGCATCGAGGTCATCGACCTCCGTTCCATCTCCCCCTTGGATTTCGACACGGTGGAAGCTTCGGTCAAGAAGACCGGCAGGTTGATTGTCGCCCACGAGGCCCCAACCTTCGGCGGGATCGGCGGTGAGATCGCGGCACGCATCAGCGAGCGGGCGTTCCTGCACCTCGAAGCCCCGGTAATCCGTGTGGGCGGCTTCCACATGCCCTACCCGGTCGCCAAGGTGGAGGAGGACTACTTGCCGGACATCGACAAGATCCTCGAAGCCCTGGACCGCTCCCTGGCCTACTGAAAACCTGCCCTGATCCTGCCCGGCTTCGCTGCCTGGTAACCGGAAATCGAGGACCACTGTGACTGTAAAGAAATTCAACCTGCCGGATGTCGGAGAAGGCCTGACCGAGGCCGAGGTAGTTGCCTGGAAGGTCAAGCCGGGCGACACCGTTGCCATCAACGACGTCCTCTGCGAGATCGAGACCGCCAAGTCGCTCGTTGAGTTGCCGTCCCCGTTTGCCGGCACGGTCACCGAGTTGCTGGTCGAGGAAGGCATCACCGTGGAGGTGGGCACGGCGATCATCGCCGTTTCGGAGGGCCAGGAAGGCGCCAACGGCACCGCACCGGAGGTTCCCGCAGCGGAAGAGACCTTCACCCCCGTCTACGGCAAGCTCACGGCGGAGGCCGGGGAGCAGCCGGCCGGCGGTCCATTGGTGGGTTCCGGACCCAAGGCCGACGCCGTCAAACGCCGTGCCCGCAAACGGCCAACCGGCGCAGTCGTTGAGGCCGCCGGCGTCGCCGAAAACGCCGAAGGTGCCGTCCAGGACAACCAAGCGGTTCTGGAGGCAAAAGCAGCCGAGGCACCCGTTGCGCATCGTCCGACGGCGGCACGCGCCGTCGTCGAGCCCGCACAGCAGGTGCCGTCCCCAGCGGTGCAGCAGCCGGCAGCGACCCGCGGTGCCGCTATCAGCGGCACCATCAGTGGTCTGGTCAACAAGGTTTTGGCGAAGCCCCCGGTGCGCAAGTTCGCCCGGGATCTTGGCATCGACCTCGCTGACGTCGTCGCTACCGGGCAACGGGGTGAGGTGACCCGGGAGGACCTGGTGAGCTACCAGGCCCAGCGCGATGCTGAGCACGATCAGGCCGACACTTTCTGGGGCGCCTCAAGGAAGCCGCAGGACCAGCGGGTGGAGCGCGTTCCGGTCAAGGGCGTGCGCAAAGCGACCGCTAAGGCAATGGTGGACTCCGCGTTCTCGGCGCCCCACGTGAGCATTTTCGTGGATGTCGATGCCAGCCGGACCATGGAGTTCGTCAAGCGCCTGAAGGTTTCCCGCGATTTCGAGGGCATCAAGATCTCGCCCCTGCTTATCCTTGCCAAGGCGGTCATTTGGGCGGCAGCCCGCAACCCCAGCGTCAACGCCACATGGGTGGAAGATGCTGATGGCAAGGGTGGAGCCGAGATCCAGATCAAGCACTTCATGAATCTCGGCATCGCAGCAGCAACCCCGCGCGGGCTCATGGTTCCCAACATCAAGGATGCGCAGGACCTTTCCCTCAAGGAGCTGGCGCTGGCGCTTAATGAGCTGGCTACCAAGGCCCGGGCGGGTAAGACTCAGCCTGCCGAGATGCAGGGCGGAACCTTGACCATCACCAACATCGGCGCCTTGGGCATTGATACGGGCACGCCGATCATTAATCCGGGCGAGGTGGCCATCATTGCGTTTGGAACCATCAAGCAGAAGCCGTGGGTACTGGACGGCGAAGTAATTCCGCGGTGGATCACCACCCTGGGCGGTTCCTTCGACCACCGCGTGGTGGACGGCGACTTGTCGGCACGCTTCATGGCAGATGTCGCGGCCATTCTCGAAGAACCGGCGCTGTTGCTTGATTGACCAGAAGGCAGAACCGGTACACACGCCTCCGCAGCTGCTGACAGGGCCCTGGCGAACCTTTGCCCGCATTCTGACTGAGGTTTTCCAGCCGCCGGTGGTTGTCTTGGTCCTGTTGCTGATAAGCCCGGCAATAGAACCCGGATTTCCGGGGACCATGTGGTTCGGCTTGCTGGGAGCCTTCTTCGTTTGCGTGCTTCCGCTTGCCTACGTGCTGGTGATGGTGAGGCTGGGCCGGATTTCGGACCATCATGTCAGCGACCGGAGGCAGCGGCCGGCGCTGCTCTTGATGGCTCTGGTCTCCGTTGTGACCGGATTGTTGGTGCTGCAGTTGATCGGCGGGCCGGTGAGCGTCTCGGTGATGATCATCGCGCTGATCGCCGGGATCGCGGTTTTGGCCGTCGTCAGCGCTTTCTGGAAGATGAGCGGGCACGCCTCCGCCCTCGCGGCCGCGGTCGTCATCGCCGTCCTCATGGGCGGACCGGCGTGGCTTCCCCTGTTCGTCCTCGTCCCGGCGGTGGGCTGGTCCCGTTTGGTCCTTCGCGCCCACACCCTGGGTCAGGTCATCGCGGGGTCCTTGTTTGGTGGCATCGTCATCGCCGGACTGTGGTGGCTGCTGCGGGAGTGGATGCTGTAGAAGGGGACGGGTTCACAAGGCCACAGCCTGACCTGCCCGGACCACCTTGAGCGGTGAAGGCCGGTCCACCACCAACTGAGGTATTGAGTGGGCAGCGAATTCCAGCCGGTCGGCGCACCCGGGTCCGGAGTATCCTGCAACTGCCGCCGATCCAACAAGTTCCGCCCCGGCAGCCGTTGCGATCCGGAAGCACCTCTCCAATTCCGTGTCAGTCATGGCTCCAGTCCGGTAACCGAGCAGGTGTGCGCGGTCCATCATGCTTCCGGACCCGAACGGCGACCAGGCATCGCGAACGCCGTCAGACCCCAGGGCGACCCGAACACCGTGCTTTTCCAAAAGATCCAGGGCCGGGACGGGGTCGGCTCCAAGGGCACAGGTCGCCATCCACATCCCGGCGGTTGCCATTGCGTCAAGCGTTGCCCCAAGTTCCGCTTGCGAGCCCTCGCAGAGCGCAAAGCCGTGGCCGATGGTGACCCGCCCCTGCATTCCTTCCGCCACGGTGCGTTCGGCGATCGTCCGGATTTGGGAAAGGCCCCCCTGTCCGCCGTCGTGAAGGTGTATGTCCAGATCCCTTCCGTATTTGCCTGCGAGTCCAAAGGCGGCGTCCAGATGACCCGCCAGGTTCCCGTCCAGTGACAGGGGATCAATCCCGCCCACAAGGTCCGCCCCCTCAGCCAGGGAGGCTTCCATGAGTTCCAGTGTGCCCGGGTTGCTGAGCAGGCCGAACTGCGGAAACGCGACGATCTGTACATCCAGGTAGGGGGCCAGTTGTTCGGCCGCAGCCCGCACTCCATGGACGTTACGCAGGCCGATCTGGGGAGCAATGTCCACATGGGCGCGCATCGCCATGGTCCCGTTCATGACGGCCTGCTTCATGAGGGCAAGAGCGCGTTCCTCAACGGTGGTCTGGAAAGCGAGCTGTGTGCGCAGGTCATTGTCTATGAAGTCCCTGAGGCTGTGCGCTGTTTGCCTGGACAGCCAGGGAGTACCCCAAGAGGTCTTGTCGGGATGGATATGCGCATCCACGAAGCCCGGCGTATGCAGGATGGGCTGCCCATTGTTGGGATCCGCATTGGTTGGGTTGAGTGGCAAGAGTTCAGTCATCGGTGTCCCTTCTTGCTTTATGGTATACCAAACGTGCCAACGCAGCGGGCGGGGGGCTAGTGGCCACTATTCTCGGCCACCAATTCCGCCAACCAATAGCAAAGAACTCAAGTTTGGAATACCAAACTATGTACATCGGGCACCCGACACCCTAATCTAATGAACACCATTCATTTATGTGATGCGTATCGCATCAAGGAGGCGCCATGTACCCCACCCCAACAGCCGCCCCGGAGGCTCCGACGACGGAACCTGCACTGAGGCGCGTTCTAGGACTGCCGTCGCTGGTTGCCTTTGGCCTGACCTCCATGGGCATTTTGTCCGTGGTGGCAGTGTACGGGGCTGGAACCGAGATCAGTGACGGTCATCTGCCTGCTGCCTACGTCGCTGCCTTGGTCGCCATGCTGTTTACCGCGCACAGCTATGGCCAGATGGCACGGCATGTTCCCGTGACCGGCGGGGCTTATGCGTATGCGTCCAGTGCCTTCGGCAAGCCGATCGGCTTCCTGGTGGGGTGGGCCATGATGCTGGATTACTTGTTCCTGCCGATGGTGAACTTCCTGTTGTTCGGCCTTTATCTCAACAGTCTGGTGCCCGGCATACCGCCCCAGCTCGCAGTCCTGGCGTGTCTGCTGGTCGTTGGGCTCTTCAGCGTGATCGGCGTCGGCTGGATCAAGAAGATGAATCTCGTCGTGGTGGGTGCTTCCGTCCTGGTCATCCTGGCGTTTGTTGTTCTGGCTGTCCTCAATGCCCCGGAACTCTCGATGGAAAGCCTCGTTCGGCCCTTGACTCCCGGGGCGGGCGGGATCGCACCCGTTATGGCCGCAGCCGCTATCGTCGCCTTTGCTTTTCTGGGGTTCGACGGCGTTTCCACACTCTCGGAGGAAACGCGCCATCCCAAGCGGGACGTTCCGCGGGGCATTATCTTGTCCACGCTTTTCGCGGGCTTGGGCTACACGTTGTTTTCGGTGGCGGGAAGCCTGATCGCCCCGGATTGGCGGTCGATTGCGAATCTCGACGCCGCAGGGACCGAACTCATGCAGCGTGCCGGGGGAGATGTCCTGATGGTGGTGTTCGTGCTGGTGAACCTTGGCGGCCTGGTGCTCTGCGGCACGGCGGCCCAAATGAGCGTCAGTCGGGTCATTTATGCCATGGGCAGGGACCGCATCCTGCCCGGGATACTTGCAAAGCTCCAGCCGCGCTTCCGTACGCCCTTTGTCGCGGCCCTGCTGGTTTCCGCGGTGTCGCTGGTGGCGTTGTTCATCACGCTCGAACAAGCGGTCTACATGATCAACTTCGGAGCGTTGATAGCCTTCGCGGTGGTGAACCTTGCCACGATCAAGGTCCTGTTCTTCGACCTGCGCAGCCGGGGGTTCCGGGGAACCGCCCGTAATCTGGTGCTGCCTGTCCTCGGGTTCGCATCCGTTGCCTGGCTATGGACATCCTTGGCGTGGTTTACGTACCTGCTGGGTGCTGCATGGCTTGTTGTGGGACTTGTCGTTTTCCTGGCCCGCCGTCGGCGCCCGGGCGGCCTGGAGACCCTCGACTTCGGCTAGAACGCGGGGTAGTTGACCAGCAATGCTTGGAGTTCGGTGGTCGACATGTTGTTGGCCAGCTCCACGCTGATGCCCATGGCTACTGCAGCGACCGTGATCATGGCTACGCACGCCACGGAGAGGAAGCGCCAGTCTTTGCGGAACACGCTTCCAATGGTTTCGGGCATCTCCAGGCCCGGGGTGATCATGTTGGGGGCGCTGTCCCAGGAGCCGTCGTCGAGCATTGCAACGATGCGGTTGTTGGCGCGGTCGTAGCGCATGGTGCTGATGTTGTTGCCGTGACGGGCGAGCAGGATGTCGTGGCCCACGCGCTGGCGCGGCTGCAAAGTAAGCAAGAAATGTTCCCCTGAAAGTGAGATGTGGAGGTGGCGCACGCCATTGGGGGCATCTCAATTTTATAACGGTTGCATCAGGGGGTTCGGCCGGAAGACGCCAAATGCCGGGTGAGTCTCCCCACCCGGCCGCGTGATTCAGCTCGCTTTACGGCTGGTCTGTCTTGGCAATGTAGACGTCGCAGGGGGCGGTGTGGGCAACGGTATTGGCGACACTGCCAAGGACCCGGCCCAACCCCTGCATGCGGCGGTTGCCCACGACGATCAGCCGGGCATCCTGCACTTCAGCTTCCTTGACCAAGGCTTCACCCGGTTTCCCGCGCGCAGCTGAGTAGGTCACTTCAAGGCCCTCATGCGCGAGGCGTTCAGCGACGGTGCGGGCTACGGTTTCGGCTTCAGCGGCATCGGAGACTATCCACCTGTCCGTGCCGATCTCCACAACTTCCGTCCGGTTGCTGTCAAAGGCGCTGACGACGCGCAGGCTCGCGCCAAGCCCAAGGGCCAGCTGCTGCGCTGCCTGCGCAGCCCTCATCGCCGTCTCGCTTCCGTCGACTCCGACAATCACAACTCCGGTCATCGTGCTGCTCCTTCACTGGTGGCTTGGATGGCTTCGGTCAAGACAGGCGCCAGGCGTCGCACTCCTTCGGCAATGGTATCCGGCGGGACGGCGCTGAAGGCCAGGCGCAGCTTGTTGGAGGGGCCGTCGGCGGGGGAGAAGGCTGCGCCCGGGATGAAGACGACGCCGGCGTCGATCGCCTTTCCGAGCAACGGGTACGTATCCACGCCCTCGGGCAGGGTGACCCAGACGAAGAAACCGCCGGCTGGCTTGGTCCATGTCAGGCCAGCGGGCATGTGCTCATCGAGCGCGGACAGCAGGGCCTGGCAACGCTCGGCGTACAAGGTGCGGTACGTCTTGATCTGGCCCTTCCAGTCGAAGTCGCGCAGATAGGCCGAGACGAGCATCTGGTTCAAAGGTGGCGGGCATAGCGTTACGGCTTCGGAAGCGAGGTAAAAGCGCCTCTGCAGATGCGCGGGCACGAGGGCCCAACCGATGCGGAGCCCGGGAGCAAAGATCTTGGAGAACGAGCCCAAATAGATCACGTCATCCGGGTTGTTCGCACGCATGGGCGTGATCGGGCGGCCATCGAAGCGCAGGAGTCCGTAGGGGTTGTCCTCCAGCACAATAATATTCGCGTTGCGGCATATATCGACGATCCGTTGGCGGCGCTCTTCAGCCAAGGTAATTCCGGAAGGGTTGTTGAAGTTGGGGATCGTGTAGAGGAACTTGATGTTCTTGCCCTCTGACTGGAGCGCCGCGATCCTGGCCTCAAGAAGCTCAGGTACCAGGCCGTCGTCGTCCATTTCCACCGGTTCCACCTGCACTTGGTACGCCTCGAACGTGTTCAGGGCGCCAACGTAGGTGGGATTTTCGACCAGCACAACGTCGCCGGGGTTGCAGAAGACCTTGGTGGCGACGTCCTGAGCTGACTGGGACCCCGCAGTGATGACGATGTTCTCGGGAAGGGCGTTGGTGATTCCCTCAACGGCCATGATTTCGCAGATCTGCGCCCGCAGTTCCTCCGTGCCCTGGCCACCGCCGTATTGCAACGCGGTCATGCCTTCTTCGGCGATGATCCGCGCGGCAGTCTGGCCGAGCTTTTCCAGGGGAAGGGACTGAAGATAGGGATTGCCTCCAGCCAAGGAGACAAGCCCAGGCTGCATGGAGATGTCAAAAACATCCCTGACGGCGGATTGCTTGATGTTGGCGGCCCGCGCGGAGAACAGTTCCTCGTGCGGGTGAGCGGCCGTGGCGGCCCGCTCAATGGCGTCGATGGCTTCAGCGGGCAGCGTTGCGCCGGCATCCAATGTTTCGTGGGTCACAGTCACAGGATACTCCTCGATGTTGCTAAAGAGGCAACATTTGTTTTCAGGATCACCGGATATTCCGGACCATGCTTTACGGCGAGGGCAGCAGAGGTTGGAATGTAGCTATGACAGCACACCGGGGATCCGTGACCAAAGCCCAACATTTCCACAAACTCCACGACGCCGGACCGACTCCCTTGGTTTTGGTGAATGTCTGGGACGCGGCCTCAGCGCGTGTGGTCCAGGAAGCCGGTGCGACGGCGATCGCCACCTCGAGTTCTGCTGTGTCCTGGAGCCTGGGCTTCCGGGACGGCGATCATGTGCCGTGGGGCCTGGCCATGGCCGCGCTGGGACGGATCGCCGGGGCCACCACCTTGCCGGTGACGGCGGACATCGAGACTGGTTACGGGCGAACCGATGACGAGCTCCGCGCCACCATCCACGCAGTCCTCGACGCCGGCGCCGTGGGGATCAACATCGAGGACTCGGCGACGGACCCGCTCACGGACATCGAAGAGCAGTCACGCAGGATCGCCATCATCCGTTTGGTTGCCGACGAGCGCGAAATCCCGCTGTTCATCAACGCCCGAACCGATACGTACCTCTCCGGCCAGTTCCCGGACTCGGCCTACGACGAAACCCTCAAGCGTGCCGAGTCGTACGTCACCGCGGGAGCCGATGGAATCTTCGTACCCGGCGTCGTCGACCTTCATGTCCTGCACGAGCTTTCCAGCCGGATAGAGGCTCCCCTCAACGCGCTGGCGGGCGTGGGGGCGCCGTCGCCCCTGGAACTGCACGACGCCGGCGTCCGGCGGGTCAGCATCGGCGGCAACACCGCCAAGGCCGCCTACGCCAAAGTCGCCCGCGTGGCCACCGAGATCCTCGGCGACGGCAACTGGTCCGGCCTCGCCGGTACCCGCAGCCACGGCGAAATGGACGCCCTGTTCGAGCAGGGCCCCAAGTACAGCCTGTAAGGGGTCCGTAAAAGACGCACGACGGCGGCACCTGGCCTTAATGTCCGACCCCGCCGATAGCGTGGGAACCATGGAAGACGAGGGGAGGTTTCATGGCACGGCGCAGTGTGCAGTTCTGGTGGATCGAGCAGCTGAACGGGGATGAGCTCAACCGCCCGTTTCCTGCGCGCCGTGTGGCGGAAGTTCTGAAGAAGGCCCAGGACGCCGGAACGGACCGGCACTTCACCAGCGCTGACGGGACGGTGATGATCGCCCAGACGGTCGCGATTTCGCCATGCCCTGTGCTGCTTCTTGACAGGGTCCGGGACGCCAATCTGCCCAGTGTTGGCGATGCTCTTGGTCGTCGCAAGCCCCTTCCCTTGGCGCCGGGTGACCATCTGTTGGAGACCACGTACTTCGCCTTCCTCAAACGCAATGTCATTGCAGTGCTGACCAGTGGTAACGGTCCGCGGGCATCCCGGATGGGGGAGTACCTCGGGGGCATGCTGGGTCTGGAGCCGACGTTGGTGCCGGTAGTGAGGGAGGATGTCGAGGAAATCCTTGCCCGGCTGGAGGTGAGCCGTTTCGAGTTCGCCCTGCCCGCAGAGCGCCTGTCCGGAAAGCTCATGGAAGGGGAATGGGCTGATGTGCTGGAGAGTGCCTCCCGTTTGATGAACCAGGGAACCTTCCGGATTTCCTTGAGTGTGGGCAGGTCCGGAAGTGCCGATGACAAGCGGCGTATCCGGGAACGCATTCAACGGTTGATCGATCTGTTCCGGCAGGCCGGCTCCGTGGAACATTTCGATTATGTGGTGGCGGAGGGGAAGGACTCCCTGACCGGTGACCGAGAAGTAGTGGACTTGCTGAAGGAGCGGTTCATTTCGCACATTGAGGTTGACCCGGATGTTTTCAATGATCCACAGAAGTCCGCCGCTGAGGCCATTGTGATCCTCAACAAACAAGCTCGCGACAACGAGGCCTTTTTCGCCAGGACGCTGCCGGACATCAAAGGAACTGCCGATTCCGGCCTGGTCCCGGACCTCGTCGCGGGAGGAAAGGCCACTGTCCGCGCAGCTCTTGCTGCGGCCAGCGAACCCCACGTCGGAGACGGTCATGAGCTTGTACGAGGTTGATGTTGACCGCCCTGGTCGGCGCAACGCTTTGTGGCGATGGTTCCTGTTGCATCCAACGGCCGACTACCTTTGGGCTGCCCTGGCGGTCATGCTCTGGGCAGGCATCGCTGCCGTGGCAGGCCAACCGCTGATGCTGGAACATGTGGATCCCGGGGCGCGGCGAACCCTGTCCCAAACCCTCGCCACGTTGGCCGGTGCTACGGCCGGGCTCACCCTGACGAGTGTTTCCATGCTGATCAACGTGCTCGGAAAGAAGGCCGCCCCGGGCCAGCGGGAACTGCCGTTGGAAAGGCTTTCGGCTATCCACCGACGCCAGATCGGCGAGGTCTTCCTCTTCGCCATTCCCGGGCTCGGTCTTTTGGTGATCGCAGCACTGGTCACGGTTGTCCTTGAGGGAGACGCGCCCACCGGCCTGTGGATCCCCGAGGCCGTGGCCTTCGTGCTGGCCTTTGCCGCGGTGCTGTCTTTGCTGCGCGTAGCCTGGGCCCTGAGGCGGGTGCTGGCCATTGCGACGGCCTAGCCGCGTCCCGGCGGCCCCGGTCAGCCGCCACCGGCCCCGCGCAGCAAGCCCGTCGCCGCCCCGCAATTCCGTTGCGGCCCAACAACGCAGCAGCGGCCCAGGAACGCATTAGCGGCGCGGGAACGATTACCTGCTGGCAAGCTTCTCTTGGAGCGACAGTTTTACCGTCTTCCACTCGCTGTCGATGATGGAGAACACCACCCGTCCCGGCGGCTCGCCTTCACCGCAGGCTCAGCGCCTCCGTGAGCGTGCGGCCATTGACGTAGATCTCGGCCCGCGAAGCTCCCGTGGCGGACACGACCGTGTGGATCAGCTGGGCCTGGATGCGTGGAATGTCGCACACTCCGGACGGCCGCAGGGATCCACTGAGGTTTACCACCACGGTGGAGCCATTCATGTAGCCGGACAGGAATCTTAGCGATGAACCGGCCAACGAATCGTAGAGGGCGGCGTCGCTGTCCACCGGTAGGCCTGCTTCCAGCAAGCGTCCCAGCGCCACGGACAGCGGATCGCCGGGAACCGAAACACCGCGCACGGGAACCAGGCTGTCGTTGCAGCCGAAGCGAACGCCGCGCGCACCGCCGTCGTCGATTGCGACGTAGTAGACCGCGGGGCCGTCGGCGTCCAGCTCCGGGGCCAACATGGCCGTGGCGCTCGGCTCAGGGGCGCTGGTGCCTGGTTCCGGCGAAGGCTCGACGACGGGAACCGGCTGCGTCGCGCGCGGCCCGGCGGTGCCCGCGGAGGCAGGCGACGATGCCGGAGCAACAGTCGCGGAGGCAGGAGGCTCGGCCGGAACTGCGACCGAGGGAACACCTGCAGCGGGGACACTCGGCGCCGCAGGGGAAGGAATCGCGGGCGACGAGGCAGCAAGCGAAGGCGAGGCCGGCGAGGGCACGGAAACCGTAGGCGGGGAGTTCAGCGTCGGGAGGGGAGCGGCGTCCGGAACCGTGGTGCAGCCAACCACCCAAGCACCGAAAGCGAGGCAGGCAGCCGCGATCGCCGTCGTGCTTGTGATTCCCCGTCCGGTACGCATGACAGCCCCGCGCTCCTGTCCCCGTCCACCTGTACGTCCAACGTTAGGACGGTAGGGCGCCGCACAACATGCCGCTACGGTGACGGTTCGGACAAGAGTTGGTCACGCCTCAGGAGCCAGCCGCCCGGAACGGAGCAAACAGAAACGGAAAATGCCCCCGTCCCGCGGACTGCGGGACGGGGGCATCAACCCGGTGAATGACTAGGCTGCTGCTTCTTCGTCATCCTGCACGGCAGTCAGCGGCTCGAAGATGCCCTTGATCTGCTCAACGACCTCGGCGTCGTCCTTCGGGTGCAGTTCAGCAAAGCGGATCATGGAACCCGGGACGGCCAGCTTGACGTCCTCGAGGACCTTGGCGCCGGCGATGCCGACGGCCTTACGGGCCTCGTCCTGGGCCCAGACGCCGCCGTACTGGCCGAAGGCGGTTCCGACGACGGCGGTCGGCTTACCGGACAGGGCGCCGGCGCCGAACGGGCGGGACAGCCAGTCGATGGCGTTCTTGAGCGATGCCGGGACGGTGCCGTTGTGCTCGGGGGTGACCAGGAGGATGGTGTCGGCGGCTGAAGCTGCCTCGCGGAGGGCGGCGGCTTCGGCGGGAACCTGGCCTTCGACGTCGATGTCTTCGTTGTAGAAGGGGATGTTGCCCAAGGAGTCGTGGATCTGGACTTCTACGTTCTCCGGGGCGTTCAGCTGGATGGCTTCGGCGAGCTTCTTGTTGTGGGAATCGGCACGCAGGCTGCCGACGAGGGTGAGGACGGTGCTCTTGGACATGGTGTCTCCTTGTGTCGGGCCGGGCTGAGGGTATCCGGCCTGCGGTTTGTGGGGCTTTGGAGCCTTCACCGATACTAAACGGACTACGGTCCGGTTTCTATTCCCGGGTCTATTATGTTTCTTGTGAGCTTCATCCCCCTCCAGCCTGACGCGCCATTGGGGACGCCAGGGCTGCCGCATGAGCGCAGCGACGCCGCGCGGAACCGCGAGCGCCTGCTGTGCGCTGCCCGGGAACTGGTGGATGAGTTCGGTGCAGACGCGCTGACCATGGACGCCCTCGCGTGCAAAGCCAAGGTGGGCAAGGGGACAGTCTTCCGGCGCTTCGGCAGCAGGGCAGGCCTCATGATGACCTTGTTGAGCGACGCGGAGTCGGACTTCCAACGGGCCTTCATGTTCGGGCCGCCACCATTGGGTCCGGGCGCTTCGCCGAAGGATCGCCTCGTGGCATTTGGCGAGGGCCGGATCTATTTCGTGCTGGAAAACGGCGAGTTGCTCAAGGCGGCCGGTGCTGCCACCCGCAACAGATTCGATGTCCCGGCGACGAAGCTTTCGCACCGGCACATGGAAGTTCTGCTGCGGGAGGCCGGCATTGCGGATCCTTGGGTCATGGCCATGTCGCTGACCTACGCGTTGGACCCGGAACGGATCGTTGACGATGTCCGGGCGCGGGGGATTTCACCACGACGACTCACCGATTCCTGGGGCGAGCTCATCACGAGGCTCTTGGGCGGCAAATAGCCCCGGGCCCCCGCCCTGGCGCCTGGCAGCGGCGCTTAAGTGCCGTCGTCGTCCATTTCGTGACGCAAGCTGCACATAACAATCTGGCTGCAGGCCTTAAAGTGGCGTCGTCGAAGCAAAACGTGAAGCACTTATTGTGGTAGTTTCCTCTTGAATGTGACCCATGCCATACATGGCCCGGTGATCACTGAAGAGGCGCTGGGGGAGCCAAACCACCCGCTGCGCCAATTCGCAGCTGACGCCGGCCACAGCCGGGAACCGCGGAAGGACGAGCTTTGAGTTTTGCCACGATTCGGGGCAGCCACCCGACATGCTGAAATATCTGCTGAAGAGATCGGGCATCTACCTGATCATGATCTTCCTGACCACAAGCGCCGGATATTTCCTGGCAGTGTCCTCCCTCAAGCCGGCCGTCCTGGAGCAGGAAAAAATCCCGCGGCCAACGCCGGAGCAAGTCGCCGCATCCTTCCGTGGCCTCGGGCTCGACCCGGACAAGAACCCCTGGGAGCGCTACGTCGAATGGCTGGGCGGCATCGTGACCCGCTGGGACTGGGGCCGCAGCCCGAACGGCGCCTACGTCAACGCCGAATTTGCGGACCGCGTCATGGTCTCCACCCGGCTCTTCATCGCCTCGATCATCCTGACGCTGATCATCGGCGTGGCCCTGGGTGTCTACTCCGCAGCACGCCAGTACAAGTTCCAGGACCGCGTCATCACGTCCTACAGCTACCTGGTCCATATCCTCCCAGCGCCCATCGCCTATTTCCTGGTCCAGCTCGGTGCCATCAGCGTCAATGAGGCCGTCGGCGAGCGCATCTTCTTCGTGACAGGAATTTCGACGCCGGGAATAGACCCGGGCTGGCCGGCTTTCGTTGACCTTGTGGCCCACTACGCCGTGCCCACCTTTGCGATGACCATCTTCGGTTGGGCGGGCTACCAGATTGCCCAGCGGCAATACCTGCTGGACAACGTCAATGCGGACTTCGTCCGCACCGCGAGGGCCAAGGGGCTGACCCGCAACCAGGCCATCAGGAAGCACGCCCTGCGCGTCTCCTTCATTCCCGTTGCCCAGAGCATCGCTTTCACCATCCCGGCCATCTTCACGGGCGGCTTCTTCGCCGAGGCGATCTTCGCCTGGCCGGGGATCGGCCTTTGGAGCATCCAGTCCATCGGCCTGCAGGACGTCAACGTCGCCACGGCCACCCTGGCCTACGGTTCGGTCATCTTCGCCATCGGCGCCATCCTGGCCGACTTCGCCACCACCCTGGTCGATCCGCGAGTGAGGGTCCAGTAATGACAAACATCATTGACCCGATCGCCGAAATCGATGAGACACGGGTAGCCGACCAGGACGTCGTGATCGGCAAGTCCCGCATCATCTTCCGTCGCTTCATGCGGAACCGGACCGCCGTCGCCGGCTTGTTCATCTTCCTGGCGCTGTTCCTGTTCTCCGTCTTCGGCGGGTTCCTGACGCCGTGGGACAAGGAAACCATCGATCCCCTCAACATCGGCATGCCGCCGTCCCCGGACCACCTTCTGGGCACCACGCAGGCCGGCATCGACCTCATGGCGCTCATAGTCGATGGCACCAGGACCTCGATCCTTATCGGCCTGATTGTGGGCGGCTTGTCCGTGCTGATCTCCGCCGTCTATGGCTGCACCATGGCGTTCTTTGGCGGCAAGGTGGACGCCACCATGCTGTTCATTCTTGAAGCACTCATCATGATGCCCGCCATCCTGGTGGTTGCCGTGGCGACCAGCGGCAGCGGAGGGCTCAAGAGCCTTCCCAGCTGGCTGCTGCTGGTGGTTGTGCTGCTGTTCTTCAGCTGGATGGGCACTGCCCGCCTGGTGCGCTCGCTGTCCATGTCCCTCATGCAGCGTGATTACGTCAAAGCCGCCAAGTACATGGGCGTGCCTTCCCGCAGGATCGTTTGGCGACACCTGGTTCCAAACATCGGCTCCCTGCTGGTCCTCGACTTCACCCGGGGCATTACAGGTGCCATTCTTGCCGAGGTTGCCTTCTCCTTCATTGGCATCGGCATCAAGCTTCCGGACGTCAGCCTCGGCGTCCTCATTGGCCAGGCGACGGGCCAGGTGTCCTCCTTCCCCTGGATGTTCTGGGTACCGCTGATCGTGATGTTCTTCCTGACCGGTTCGCTGGCCATGATGAACGACGGCCTCCGCGACGCCTTCGACCCCAGCTCCAGCTCGATCGGCCGGGCGAAGACGAAGACCAAGACCACGAAGGTGACCAACAAATGAGCACCAACACCTCCCAGAACCCCGCCGAGCGCCTCCGCGACGCCGGACTCTACGCCCCCGGGGACGCCGTCCTCAGCGTCCGCGACCTCAACGTGCGCTTCAACTCCGAAAACGGCGTGGTCCATGCTGTCCGGGGCGTCGACTTCGACCTCATGCCGGGCAAGACGCTGGGCATCGTGGGTGAGTCCGGCTCCGGCAAATCCGTCACCTCGATGGCCATCATGGGCCTGCTCCCCGAAACAGCGGACATCACCGGCTCGGTGCGCTTCAAGGGCAAGGAGCTCCTGGGCCTGGGTGACAAGGCCATGTGCAAGCACCGGGGCAACGACATCGCCATGGTGTTCCAGGACCCGCTGTCCTCCCTGACACCCGTGTACACGGTGGGCAACCAGATCATCGAGGCCCTCACGGTACACAACCCCACCATGAGCAAGCAGGCCAAAGAAGCCCGCGCCGTCGAACTTTTGCGGATGGTGGGCATCCCGAGCCCCAAGGACCGGCTCAAGGCCTTCCCGCACGAGTTCTCCGGCGGCATGCGCCAGCGCGTCATGATCGCCATCGCGATCGCCAACGATCCGCGGGTGCTCATCGCCGATGAACCCACGACGGCGCTGGACGTCACCATCCAGGCGCAGGTGCTGGAAGTCCTGCACACGGCGCAGGAGGAGACCGGTGCCGCCGTCGTCATGATCACGCACGACCTCGGCGTCGTGGCGGGCATGGCGGACGACATCATGGTCATGTACGCGGGCAAGCCCGTGGAGACCGGCACAGTGGAGGACATCTACTACAACCCGCGGATGCCCTACACGCTGGGCCTGCTCGGCGCCGTGCCCCGCGTGGACTCCTCGGAGAAGCAGTCGCTGGTGCCGATCGAAGGAACACCGCCCAACCTGGCATTGCCCGTTCTCGGGTGCTCCTTCGCAGCACGTTGCCCCATGGTCAGCGATGCCTGCCTGCACGGCGAACCCGAACTGATTCCCGTGCCGGGCTCTGCGGACCAAACGCTCGGCCACAAGGCGGCCTGCATCAAGGCCGATGAACTTTCCGGCGATGCCGACGCGCACAAGATCTTCCACGCGCCGCCCAAGCCGGTATCGAAGTTCGACGGCGTCCCCCGCCTCGAGCGCGCAAAGGTCCTGGAACTCAAGGACGTCAAGAAGCACTTCCCGCTTCTCAAGGGCGCCCTGATCAAGCGGCGCATCGGCACGGTCAAGGCCGTGGACGGGCTGAGTTTCGACATCCGCGAGGGTGAGTGCGTCTCGATCGTGGGCGAGTCCGGCTGCGGCAAGACCACCACGCTCCTGGAGATCATGGAGTTCCACCCGGACCAGGTGGGTGAGGTTGTCATCGGCGGCGTCAGCAACAAGGCAGCCACCGATCACAAGACCACCATGGCCATGCGCAAAGAGATGCAGATGGTGTTCCAGGACCCCACCGGCGCCCTGGACCCGCGGTTCACCGTGTACGAGGTCCTGGCCGAACCGCTGGAGAACCTGGGCATGCCCAAGGCTGCCGTCCGCAAACGGATCATGGAGCTCATGAAGCTGGTGGGCCTGCAGCCGGACCACGTCAACCGCTTCCCCAACCAGTTCTCCGGTGGGCAGCGCCAACGCATCGGCATTGCCCGGGCGCTCGCCGTCAATCCCAAGCTCGTGGTCCTGGACGAACCTGTCTCGGCTCTCGACGTGTCCGTGCAGGCCGGTGTGATCAACCTGCTGGACAAGCTGCGGGCCGAACTTGGCCTCAGCTACCTGATGGTGGCGCACGACCTCTCGGTGGTCCGCCACATTTCGGACCGGGTTGCCGTGATGTACCTGGGCAAAATCGTGGAGACGGGCCACGTGGACGACGTCTTCGACAATCCACGCCACCCGTACACCAGGGCGCTGCTGTCCGCGATTCCGGTGCCGGATCCCGAGGTGGAACGCACCCGCGAACGCATCATTCTGCAGGGCGATCTTCCCAGCCCCCTCGACGCCCCCAAGGGCTGCAACTTTGCTACGCGTTGCCCGGTGTTCGCCGCACTGCCTGCCGAAAAGCAGGAGAAGTGCCTTACTCTGGAGCCGCCACTGGCTTCCGGGAAGGAAGGAGAACAGGACTTTGCCTGCTTCTTCCCGGATGGAGAAATTGATGCCGACATGCTGGTGGTGCATGCCTGACAACACATGACTCATTTGAATAAATCCCTGGTCTCAAACTCGCAAATGATTTTCCAGTCGTAAACATGAAGGGCACACCATGAAGAAGTACACGACGATCGGCGGCGTAGCACTGGCAGCAGCGCTGATGCTGACCGCTTGCGGCGGGGGAACGCCGTCGGGTCCGGCCTCCCAGAAGGCCGAAGAAGCAGGCGGCGACATCAGCAAGCTGATCAGCGTCAACGCCAAGGAAGCCAAGGACCTGGAGCAGGGTGGCACGGTTACCCTCGCTGTGGGCAGTATTGGCCCGGACTTCAACAACAACTCCAATGTGGGCAACAGCGCGGACACCTCCGCTCTGCTGACTCCGGTCAACCCTGTCGGCATGAGCAGTGGCGGCATCGGCGGTTGCTGGAAGCTCGACTTCGATGGCAAGGCTTCACCCAACAAGGACTTCTGCGAGGACGTCAAGAGCGAAGTCAAGGATGGCAAGCAGACCATCACCATCAAGGTCAACGACAAGGCGACCTGGAACGACGGAACTCCGATCGACGTCAAGACCTTCCAGAACACGTGGAACATGCTCAAGGGCGAGGACAAGGCCATTGACATCGTCACCGCGGGTGCCTATGCCTTCGTGGATTCGGTCAAGGCCGGTGCCAACGACAAGGAAGTCATCGTCACCACCACCCAGCCTGTCTACCCGCTGGAAAGCCTGTTCTTCGGCCTGATCCACCCGGCCATCAACACCGCTGACATCTTCAACAAGGGCTTCGCCGGGGAGATGCACCCCGAGTGGATGGCAGGCCCGTTCAAGGTGGAGAAGTACGACACGACGGCGAAGACCGTCACCATGGTTCCCAACGACAAGTGGTGGGGCCAGAAGCCGGTCCTGGAAAAGGTCATCTGGCGCCAGATGGAACCGAGCGCAACCATCGCTGCTTTCAAGAACGGTGAAATCGACGCCACCAGCGGACGTACCCTGGGACGCTACAAGCAGCTCGAAGGCACCAAGGATGCCGACGTCCGCCGCGGCCAGCGCCTGTTCGCCGGCGGCCTGAACCTCAACGCCAAGAAGCCCGCGCTGACTGACGTGGCCGTGCGCAAGGCGATCTTCACCGCCGTCGACCGTAAAGCAATCCGCGACGTCCGCTTCAACGGCCTGAACTGGTCGGAAGAAAGCTCGGGCTCGATGATGCTTATGCCGTTCTCCCAGTACTACCAGGACAACTACCCCGTGAAGGACAGCGGGGCCGATGCCGCCAAGAAGGTCCTGACCGACGCCGGTTACGCGCCCAACGATAAGGGCATCATGGCGAAGGACGGTGTTCCTGTTGCCTTCAAGATCACCAACTTCGGCGATGACCCCACCACCGCTGCCACCTCGCAGACCCTGCAGAACCAGCTCAAGGCCGCCGGCATGGACGTGACCATCGATCAGCGCGGTGACGCCGACTTCGGCAAGGTTGTTGGAACCCGCGACTTCGATGTGACCATCTCCGGTTACACCGTGGGCGCGGACGCAACGGATGCGGTCAAGCAGTACTACGACTCCACCACCAACGAGAACGGCCTTGGTGACGCCGAGCTCGATGCCGAGATCAAGCGCCTGGCGACCATCGCAGATGACACCGAGCGCAACAAGGCCGCCATGGAGGTGGAGAAGAAGCACATGGAGAAGTACTTCTCCATGGGAACCGTCCTCAACGGCCCCGAGATCCAGTTCGTGCACAAGGGCCTGGCCAACTACGGCCCGTCCCTGTTCAAGAGCAACTCCAACGTTCCGGACTGGACCACTATCGGCTGGGAAAAGGGCGCCAAGAAGTAGCCCGCCCGCTGTAGTTTCCTGAAGGCCGGGAATCTCCCGAACCCGTTGAACGGTTCGGGGAGATTCCCGGCCTTCGCCGTCCCCACCCTCGCTCACATCCCCCGCGCTTCCCACCCACCCTCGCTCACAAGGTGATGGAGGGTTTGCTGGAAGGGGGTGTTACGTGAGAGAGGGTCGGTAGCCTTGGGGCATGACTTCACAGCCGATCCGTACCGCCGTCGCAGGCTTTGGGCTCTCGGGCAGCGTCTTCCACGCGCCGTTCATTGAAGCCAACCCGGCCTATGAGCTGAGCATCATCGCAACCTCGGACCCGGAACGGCAGTCGAAAGCCAAAGACCGCTACCCACAGGCGAAGATCGTCAACACGCCCGAGGACATCCTCGCGCTCGCAGACCAGCTGGATCTCGTCGTCCTCGGCACACCGCCGGCAACCCACTACCCGCTCGCGAAAGCCGCGCTGGAAGCCGGACTCGACGTCGTCGTGGACAAGCCCTTCGTGATCCACAGCAGCCAAGGCGAGGAACTGATGGCCTTGGCTGCGAAGGAAAGGCGGGTCCTCACCGTCTACCAGAACCGGCGCTGGGACGGCGATGCACTTACCGTGCAGAAACTGCTCGACGCCGGGACGCTGGGTGCCGTAACCCGGTTCGAGATCGGCATGGAGCGTTGGGCGCCGGAGATCGCCAAGGCGTGGAAGGCCAGTGCCACAGCGGAAGAGGGCGGCGGGGTCCTGTTCGACCTCGGCACGCACGTCCTGGACCTCGCGCTCCGCTTCTTCGGCCCGGCCACTGTCACCTATGCTGAAATCACCGCAAGACGCCCCCAGGAGAACGCCGACGACGACGTTTTCCTCGTCCTCCGGCACGATTCCGGCGTGGTCACCCACGCCACCATCAACCTCAACAGCCACCTCCACGGTCCACGTTTCCGTATCCTCGGCACCGAGGGCGGCTTCGTGAAGTTCGGCACCGATCCGCAAGAGCCCTTTGTGCTGGGAGGAGGCCTGCCCACGGACCCGCAGTACGGCGTCGAGCCTGAAGAAAACCATGGCACGCTCCAGCTGGACGGCGAACGCAGAACCGTCCCCACCGAGCGCGGCGCCTACCCGGAGTTTTACCGTCTTCTGGCGGAAAAGCTCGACGACGGCGGCGCGTCGTCCGCGCGCCCGGCACCTGTGGATCCGGCCGGCCCGGTAGCGGTCCTGAGGCTGATTGAACAGGCCCGGGCGCTGGCTTCAAAACATTTTTTGGGAAAGGCGTAACCTCCACGGGTTCCCCAGCGATGTAGGGGGAGTACGGGCCACGCCCGCACGCTGATCATCCGGCAGCCACCCAACAGCTGCCGGGGCAATCCCAAAATCGTTTGTCGGAGGGTTTTATGTCCTTGTTCACTGTACTTGCCACCAGCAAAGTCGCCGCAGGCGTCCTGGCTGCCGGAGCTGTAGCTGTCGGCGGAACCGGCGTCGCTGCCTTCAATGGCGCCCTTCCCACTGAAATCCAGCAGACCGCGCACGATGTCGTGGGTGCCCCTGCCCCCATCGCCGAGCAGAAGACGGCTGAAGCCACCGCCGCTGCCGAAACCGCCAAGGCGAAGGCAACCGACGCCGTCGAGACCGCCAAGGCAACCGCAGAAGACGCAGCCGAGGCCGGCAAGGCCAAGGCAACCGACGCCGTCAACGACGCCAAGGCTGCCGTGGAAGACGCTACGTCGCCGGAAGCTTTCGGTCTTTGCAACTCCTTCCTCAACGGTGGCCTCAAGGCCGACACCAAGGTTGCCGGTTTCAAGTCCCTGGCCATTGCCGCCGGTGGCGAAGCCAACGTCGAGGCACACTGCACCGCAGTCGTGGAAGCCGGCAAGGCTGCAGGCTTGAAGGCTGACGGCAACGCCAAGGCTGACGCCAACGCCGACGCTTCCGTAAAGTCCGAACTTCCGGCCACCCCGGCGGTTCCGGCAGTTCCCGCTGTTCCGTCGACGCCCGCGGTTCCGGCAGTTCCTGCCGTCCCGGCTGTGCCGTCGCTGCCCAACCAGGTTCCCACTGAGGTTCCGGCTGTCAACGGCGCACCCGTCGATTCCGTCCGCTAAGCAAGCAGCGGTTACGGTTTAAAGGCAGGGCTCCTTGGCTTGATGACAAGGAGCCCTGCCATATAACGCGGGATGGAGGCGTCCACGGGTGCTTGAACCCTTGGCTGACGAATACGTGCAGGCGGATCACGATGATCCAGCCCTGCTCTTTACGGCTGCCTACAACGCTTTTTCCGGGCCGGTTTTCGGTTACCTCAAAGCCCGCGGCGTGGACGATCCCGAAGCCGTAACGCAGGATGTCTTCCTTGCCCTGTATCCCAAGCTGGACTCCCTCCACGGCGGGCTGCAGGGCGCCAAGACCTTGCTGTTCACCATCGCGCACGCCCGTCTGGTGGACCATTACCGGAAGCGTGAACGGACCCCCGACTCCATGCCGTACGAACCGGACTTCGATGCCCGCCGCTCTCCATCGGCTGAAGAGCAGGCATTCGGCAGGGCTTCCGGCCTGGGGGTAACGGAACTTTTGGAGGACCTCGCCGAGGATTACCGGGAGGTCCTGGCACTGAGGGTCGTCGCCGACCTGTCGGTGGAAGAAACAGCGGACATCATGGGCAAGTCCCAGGGTGCCGTGAAACAACTGCAGCGCAGGGCATTGGGCGCACTGAAGAAACGTGCGCTACTAAGGAACGGCACATCATGAGCGAAAACACCGCACCGCGTCGGCGGAACGACCAGCAGGCCATCGACTCCCTGCTCGCGGACGCCGGGATGGAGGACAACTCCGCCCTGCGCACTGAACTTCTCGAACTGCGTTCCCTGGCCAACACCGCACCGATGCCCTCGGACGCTGTCCGCGCCCTGATGGTGGGTGTCCCCGCGGCCACGGAGTTGATGCCCGCCGTCGCTGTTGAGGTGACGCAGCAGGCTGCTCCTGTGGATGAACTGGCCGCACGCCGCAGGAAGAAGGGGCGCGCCGCCGTCGTCGGTCTTGTCGTTGCGGCATCGCTGGCAGGTGGTGCGACAGCGGCAGCAGCCTCCGAAGGCGGGATTCCGGGAGCCTTCCAGCACATCGGCGCGGCCATCGGCTCGGTGGTTTCACAGTTGACCCCCGGCTCGGGCAACGCTCCCCAGGCCCCGGTGCCCGCAGGTACGACGCCGGTGCAGGACCCTTCCCGCCAGGAAAGCCAGCCGGCCGTTGTTCCGAACCAGCCCACTCCTGCCCCAGCGGCTCCCACGAACCCTGCCGGGACACCTCACGCTGATCCGCAGGCCACCCCGGGCCACGGTCAGTCCCAGGCCCCCAAAGGTCCGGGCACCGATCCGGGCAAGGGCATCCTCCCTCCGGCTCCGTCGCTGCCCGTCACACCCCCGGACCTTGATCCTTCCAAGCTGGATCCCTCAAAGCTCCGCCCCTCGGACATCCCGGTTCCGGAGCTTCCCACACTGCCCGCGAAGTGACACTTAATGACAGTGTTCGGCAGCAACATTGTCATTAACTGCCAACTCGGCGCGGCTTAAACCACGACGGCGGGGTGCGGCTTCGTATGGAAGCCGCACCCCGCCGTCGTGGTTGGCGTGCTAGGCGGAAACCAGGCTGTGCCAGTCGTTGACCAAGGGCAGGTTGTGCGCCTCGGAAACGGAGTGGTGTGCCACGTGGCCTGCAGCGATGTTGAGGCCGGCAGCCAGGGCAGGGTCGCGGTCGAAAGCGGCCTTGACGCCCAGGTTGGCCAGTGCCACGGCGTAGCGCAGGGTGACGTTGGTCAGTGCGTACGTGGAGGTGTTCGGAACAGCGCCAGGCATGTTGGCAACGCAGTAGAAGATCGAGTTGTGGACCTTGTACGTCGGTTCCTGGTGGGTGGTGGGGTGCGTGTCTTCGAAGCAACCGCCCTGGTCCACGGCGATGTCCACCAGGACCGAGCCCGGCTTCATGCGGGACACGAGATCGTTGGTGACCAGCTTGGGAGCCTTGGCGCCCGGGATCAGGACGGAGCCGATTACGAGATCCGCGTCGATGACTGACTTCTCGATCTCGTAGGCGTTGGAGGCAACGGTCTTCAGGCGGCCCTGATAGAGGGCGTCGAGTTCGCGCAGCCGGTTGATGTTGATGTCCATGATGGTGACATCAGCACCGAGGCCCAGCGCCATGGCGGCGGCGTTGGTTCCCGCAACGCCGGCACCCAGTACAACAACCTTGGCCGGACGCACGCCCGGTACGCCGCCCAGGAGGACGCCCTTGCCACCGGCCGGAGCCATCAGGGAGGAAGCGCCAACAACCACGGACAAGCGGCCTGCGACCTCGGACATCGGAGCCAGCAGCGGAAGTGCGCGGCCTTCCTGCACGGTCTCGTAGGCGATGGCGGTGACGCCGGAGTTGATGAGCTCGGCGGTGAGCTCGGGCTCTGCGGCGAGGTGCAGGTAGGTGAAGAGGATGAGGCCCTTGCGGAAGCGGTGGTACTCGGCCGCGATGGGCTCCTTGACCTTCATGACCATGTCGGCGCGGCCCCAGACGTCATCGGCCTCGTTGACGATTTCTGCGCCGGCGATCGAGTATTCCTCGTCGGTGATGCCCGAGCCCAAGCCTGCGCCGCGCTCAACCAGAACGGTGTGTCCGTGGGTGCGGAACTCGTGGACACCGGCGGCCGTGATGGCTACGCGGAACTCGTTGTTCTTGATTTCTTTGGGGACGCCGATGATCATTTGCTGGCTCCATCGTTAGCGGCCTGTTCGGCCGAATATGTACTGCGGGCTGTGATTCCAGAATAAATCCGGCTGTGAGGCAGGCGACATGAATACCGGAGCGGCCCAAGGACCAAACGCCGGAAAATCAAGGAATTTTCGCCGGGCTGTTCGACATTTGTCGAGCACTGGAGCGTCAAGTGTCGCCTGGTGTTGGTACGCTGTGGAGGATGCAGCAGGACGTGGAACAGATCGTTGAACGCGTGGCACTTAAGCTCGGGCGCGGACTATCCCTTGAGGATCTCGACGGCGTCCTCCTCGCCTACAGCTCCAACCAATCCCATGCCGACCGCGTCCGCGTGAATTTCCTCCTGAGCAAGCGTGTTCCGGGGGACGTCAGCGCCTGGCAGCTCTCACACGGCATCGCCACAGCGGTGCGTCCCGTGGTGGTCCCGGCCAACGACGAGCTGGGGATGCTGGGACGTGTGTGCGTGCCGCTCCTGGTCCGCGGTTTCCGTGTGGGGTACTTATGGGTCCAGCAGGACCTTGAGGAGCAAAGCGCGACGGCGATCCTCGCCCAGTTGCCCGGCGTGCGTGACGAGCTGGACCTGTTGGCGGGCTTGCTCCTTGACTCCAACACGGCCGAGTCCGAGTTCCGGCGCAGGCGTGAGCAGGAGTTCCTCTCGGCGTGCGGCGGGGAGTCGAACGCCGTCGCCGCTGTAGCGGGCTGGAAGGAGATCCAAGGCCGCGGTCCATGGCAATTGGTGACCGTCCTGGACGCGGACGGTGCCCGGTCCGACGTCGACCCCATTGCCGCAACCCTGACGCATCGCTCTGCCGCGCTGCAGTCGACCATCGGCGTGAACGCCGCCTTGTTCAGTGCGGGTACGGAAACCCACTCGGTGGTCCTCTTCCGCGAATCCGGTGGCCGGGCAGACCACGCGCAGGTTCTGGTCCACTACCAGCTGGAGCTCGCCAAGCGTGCCGGCAGGACCGTGGACCGCGTCATCCTGGGGATCAGCGAACCGTTCCAAGTCATCAGGCAGCTCGCGGGGGCGTACCGGCAATCCAAGGTTGCCGCGCAGGCCGCTGCGGTGGACCTGCAGCTGGGGGAGTTGGTGGACAGCCGGGCGGTCGGGGTGTACCAGTTGTTCGATCGTCTGCTGGCCCCGGGTGGTTGGGACGACACCGGCTCGGTGCATTTCCGGACCCTCGAGGATCAGGACAAGAACGGCGAGCTCCTGCCGGTCCTGGAACTCCTCTACGACAACGACGGCGCGGTCCAGGATGTCGCCGCCAAACTTCACCTTCACCGCAGCAGCATCTACAACAGGCTGGGCCGGATCCGCCAGCTTATCGGTGCTGATCCGCTCAATGGTGCCATTCGGCTCGAACTGCATGCTGCCCTCAAGGCGCGGCGCTGGGCAGGCAGGCCAAGGATCTGAGGGCCTCTTGAATCAGGGGCCATTAACCACATGAGGCAGGCACCCGGCGTGGGTGCCTGCCTCATGTGTTGGCTAGGAACGCCTTAGGCGCTGGCAACTCCAGCGGCCCCTTCGGCGTCGGAACGTGGACGTGCGGCTGCTGCTGCAGTACCGGCTGTGCCATCCGGTGTGGACTGTGGTGCGGGGCAAGCGGATGCTCACTGCAACACATCCCGGGCAGCACCAAGGAGCGATTCCAAGGTGGATGCTTGCGGCTTCGGCGTGTTCGGGTTGCCGGTGGGCCGTGGCTTGGAGGTCTCCGTTGGCGTGGGCGAAGGCGTGGGAGTTGTGGTGGGAGTGGGCGTGGTGGTCGGCGTTGGCGTCGCCGGGGGCGTGGTGACCGTGTCCGACGGCACGTCGCTGGGAGTCGGCGCGGGCTGGGCCGGAGTCGTTCCGGGCGCAGGCGTCGAGGTCACGGGCGGTGCAGCAGCCGGGGCTGCCGCCGAAGGTACCCAGACCGGCGCGGCCAAGGAGACGTGCGGTGAGGGAACCGACGACGGCGAAACGGCCGCAGGTGCCTCCGGGACCGTTGCCGGCTGGCCGGCTTCGGACGAGGCTGAACCCGATGACGACGGGGACGAAGCCGTGGTGTAGGACGTCCGTGGTGCCGGTGCGGCGGAGCCCGATTGGCGGTCTGCGTTGCTGCCGCCGGCTTGGCTTGTGGGTGCTTCCTGCCCGAAGAAGGGAAGATGCAAGGCCTGGCCCACGGATCCTGCGGTCAGGGCGAGTCCCAGCGCGCCGGCAACAACTGCCATGCGCTGGCTCATGTGCTTCACGGACGCGGCTTTCCGCAGGACGGCTTGGGGTTCGCGGCCGAATGTCGAGGTCGCGGCGAGGCCCGCAGCGTTAAGAGGAGCTGGCGTCTTGGGTGCAGCTGCGGCGACCACGGGTATGGCCGCGGTGGCCGGTTCTGGAACATCCTGCTTGACCGGTGCATCCTGCTTCGGGCGCACGGACTGAACTGTATCCGCGGGCTGGGCCACGTCTTCTTGCCGGACGATGGGGATCGCGGACGTTGGAGGGCCCGGCGTGGTTGAAGCGGGGGCTGCGGCCCGGGCGGCCTCGACAACCGGGATGGCCGCGGTCGCCGGTTCCGGGAGCACGGATTTCGCTGCCGGGGTTTCTGCCGGCTCAATCACGGCGCGGGCTGCCCGTTCCCGCTCAGCGGCACGCGCGGCGGCGCGCGTGGTGGGAGCGGCTGCGGCGGGCGCCTCTACCGTGGGCGACGCAGTGGTGGGAATCGCCGCGGTGGCGGGTTCCGGCGTCGTACTTTCTGTACCGGTGACCTGTCCGCTGGGTTGGGCCCGACGGCGTCCGGTTGGCTTGGTGCGCTCGCGTTCGAGTTGCGCGCGGCGCGTGTTATCCATGGTTGGGGACATGGTTGTGCCTCTCAACGCCTGCGAGGTTAGCTGTCGGGTTCGGACGAGGCCGTCCGGCCGCTGGTTGCGGCTTCACCCCAAGGGCTTGTGGAGAAAACAAGCCCGGAGAACTGTGGGTCCCCCGTCTCTGCCGCGGGTCTGGCGGATCCTGGATTGCGGCAGAGCCCGGCGTCAATCCAGAAGCGGCCCAGCGGAGATTCGGGTCGCCCTACGACCGTACAGTAGCCGGAAAGTAAAGTCACATTAATGTAACGGGCGGTACGTCCGCCCGCTTCGAGAGGGTTCTACCGCTTAGGCTTCGGGGCGCCAAAGTCCGGAAGGCACTAGCCTTGGGCGCCTACTGGCCGGTAGACATGAGCTATGGACCTGCCTGTGATGCCGCCCGTTTCGCCCATGCTCGCCAAGTCTGTCCCGAACATCCCCGACGTTGGGCATTACGAGCCCAAGTGGGATGGGTTCCGGACGATCGTCTTCAAGGACGGGGACGAGATCATCCTGGGCAGCCGCAACGAAAAGCCCATGACGCGCTACTTCCCGGAGCTCGTTGAAGCCCTAAAGAAGAACCTTCCGGACAAATGCGTGGTGGATGGCGAGATCATCCTGATCCAGGGCAACAGGCTGGAGTTCGAGGTGTTGCAGCAGCGGATCCATCCCGCGGACAGCCGGGTGCGGATGCTTGCGGAGAAGACGCCGGCGTCGTTGGTGGCGTTCGACCTTCTTGCCCTGGGCGAGGAGGATCTCACGGGAAAGCCCTTCGCCGAGCGGCGCGCGGCCTTGGAGAAAGTCCTCGCCAACGCTGAGCCGCCGGTGTACGTCACGCCCGCGGTGACTGACCTGGAGCGGGCCAAGGAATGGTTCGTGCAGCTTGAGGGAGCAGGGCTCGACGGCGTGCTGTCCAAGCCGCTCGACGGCACCTACCAGCCGAACAAGCGGGTGATGTTCAAGACCAAGCATGAGCGGACAGCCGACTGTGTCGTGGCCGGCTTCCGGTGGCACAAGACCGCGAAAGTTGTGGGCTCGATGCTCCTGGGGCTTTACGACGACTCGGGCCGGCTTCATCACGTTGGCGTCGTGGCATCATTCCCCATGGCAAAGCGGGAGGCCTTGGTGGCTGAACTCGAGCCGTATCAAGTGGATTTTGCCGACCACCCTTGGGGTGAGTGGGCCAACCAGGAGGCCGGTGGATCCAGGATGCCCGGCGCCCAGAGCCGGTGGAGCGCAGGCAAGGACTTCTCCTTTGTTCCCCTCCGCCCTGAGCTGGTCATCGAGGTGGCGTACGACTACATGGAGGGCGACCGGTTCCGCCACACGACGCAGTTCCGTCGGTGGCGGCCGGACCGGACCCCCGAAAGCTGCACGTATTCGCAGCTTGAGGAGCCTGTGGAGTACGACCTCGGGGAGATACTGAGCCTCCCGTAGGGTCGCTGCCAAGCACGTTGCCAACCCGCTGTTGCGTCGCTGGCCAGCAACGCAACAGCGGGTTGGCAACGGAGTTAGCTGTGCCGCCGGGAACTACTCCTCGTGCCCCTGGTCGCTGCTCATGCTTCCTTCGGCAGGAGGCGTTTCGCCTGGGGGTACCCCTCCACCGGGCTCGAGTCCTGTGACGTTTCCGTCCAGGGGATCGGGGTTGGCTGAGGCGGCGGGATCGTCGTCCTCGTCCTGGCGCATATCGGGATCTTCGTGGATGCTGTCCGCCTCGGCCGTGGTGTCGATGGGGCCGGTTGCGCCGCTCACGCCGAAGGTCCGGGGATCGTCTTCCGGGTCATAGCTGGTCATGATGCATCCTTTCGTAAGCAAACTTACTAATCCGCTTGCCCCGCCAGCCTAGCCTGATCCGGCGGCACCCAACAAGGGCACCCCGGTGAGTACCGTCGTCGTGCGTTAGCTCTCAGCGGTGCTGCGTTGTTGCGGTGACAAAGCTCCGGATGGCATCCGCCACGGCCTTGGGCCGCATGTGCTGGGCTACGTGGCCAACCCCGGGAATCTCCACCAGGCGTCCCTGCGCCACTGCCCGCGAAAGCCGGAGCGACCACTCTGGCCCCGCCACGTGGTCGCGGCTTCCGCGGAGGATCAGCACCGGGGCCTGTACCCGGGAGAGCCGGTCTTCGGTGGGATACTTCATCATCACGGGCAGTTCGGTGAAGTACCAGCGCGGCCCGCACTTGAGGTAGTCGGTAAACACGATCCAGTTGGAGGAGGGGCTTTCGCGCAGCAGCCCGTCCAAACCCAAGGCGATCGACTGCCGCAGGATGTTCTTGTGCCTGGAATCGACCACAGGACCCATCAACACCACATGCCGTGCACTCTCCGGACGATGCAGGGCCGCCTCGATAGCGAACTGCACTCCCATGGAGTGGCCCACGAGGATGTACGAGTCGATCCCGCACGATGCCAGTGCTTCGGCAATGAAGGCTCCGTAGTCTTCGACCTCGAGTTGCCGGTCCGGCCGCGGCGTCCCGGCGAAACCGGGCAGGTCCAGGGAATAGGTGGGCGCGCTCGCGGCGAGCACGGCGTGCAACCTCGCCAGGTACCGGTGGGAGACCCCAATGCCGTGGATGAGGATGTAGGCGGGGGTCGCCTCCGGCGCAGCGCCTGGCGATGGCGTGCCGTCCGTCCACAGGATGCGTCCGGTCAGGCCCAGGACCTCGACGTCGGCTGACAACAGTGCGGTCATGCGGGCCAAACCAGGTGCGGGATTCTCGAAGCCATACCGCTATTGAACCGCATCCGGCGCGAGGGGCGATTACTCCCTGGTTGCGTCGTCCGATTCGGTGGGGTCCGCTGCCGGATGTGAAGCGTCAGGTGCGGCCGCAGCATCAGCGGCCTCCCGGCGTCGTGCGATTTTCGATTCGGTCCACATGGTGACCGCGACGAAGACTGTGCACGCAAACATGAACGTCGCCACGAAGTTCAATCCCATGGCTGAGCCCAGGGGTATGGCAAGGGCCAGCGCGGCCAAACCAGCCACGATATGCCACCCCTTGAAATTGCCCACCGATCAAGCGTAACCCCGGCCTTTACGGGTGCCCGCCTGTTGGCTGGGATCGTTGCTTGATCCTTATCACTCGGACACTTTCACTCGCTTTTTGCGGCCTCCGCGGCAGCAGTTTCAGCCTGCTTGCGCTTCTGCGTTTCCAGCCAGGACATGATGGCGGCCTGCCGGATCCGGCGATGCGTTCCCCGGTACTCCACAGGAATCTCGCCGCGGTCGGTCATGTTCCGCAAATAGGTATGCGAGATCCCGGCGAGCTCCGCCGCCTGCGAGGTGGTGAGCATTTCCTCCACGCTGCTGACGGTCACCGTTTCGCCCCGCCCCAGTCTCGCCAGGAGGTCGACGACGGCGTCGCGCGCCGCGTCGGGCAGCCGATGGACCGTGCCGTCCACGAACACCGTGATGTCGTCGCTGTCGTTGAGGGACCGCGCCAAATTCCGGGCGTCGTCGGCGGGGAGGCCCGCTGTGACCCGGGGAGCTATCAATGCCATGGCAGAAGCCTAGCGGTTGGGAAGGGAAGAACTTACTCCGCGTCCAGGTCCGTTTCCAGCAGCTTCACCAGGGCATCCAGTGCTGCCTCGGCGCCTTCACCCTCGGCCCGCAGCACCACGACGTCGCCCTTGGCGGCGCCAAGGGTCATGAGCGACAGGATGCTGGCGGCGTCCATCGCTTCATCTTCGGGCTGGCCCTGCATGGCGATGGTGACGTCCACCGGCTGTTCGCCCGCAGCCTCGGCGAACAGGGCGGCGGGCCGGGCGTGCAGGCCCGAGCGGCTGGCTACGGTTGCTGTGCGTTCTGGCATTGTTCCTCCTGGCGGTGGATCGGGTTAGAGGCCGAGTTCTTCGAGTACGGGGAGCTTGGCCCGGACCCACTCGCGCGCTTCGGTAGCGCTGGGGGCGGACAATGCCAGGCGGGCAAGTTCCTGCGCCTGCTCCAGCGTGACGGTCTTCAGTACTGTTCCGACGGCGGCCAAGGAGCGCGCGGTCATGGACAGTGTGGTGACACCCAGGCCGGTAAGGACGACGGCGAGGGCCGGGTCCGCGGCCGCCTCGCCACAGACGCCCACGGGCTTGTTGGCGCCTTCGCGGCCGGCGCCTTCCTGTGCCGCGCCTTCAACAGTGAGCTGGACGAGCCGCAGCACCGCGGGCTGCCAGGGCGTGTTCAGTTCCGCGAGGGGGCCGAGTTGGCGGTCGGCGGCCATGGCGTACTGCGTAAGGTCGTTGGTACCCAAGGAGGCGAAACCGACTTCGCGCAGGACGGTGGCGCTGGTCAGTGCAGCGGAGGGGACCTCCACCATGACACCTGGCGTCTGGATTCCGGCGGCGGCACACAGCGAAGCGAAACGTCCGGCTTCGGCTGCGGTGGAAATCATCGGGGCCATGACCCACACATCGGCTTCGGATTCCGACGCGGCCCGGGCGATGGCCTCAAGCTGGCGCTCAAGGACGCCGGGAGTAGTGAAGTCGGTGCGGTAGCCGCGAACGCCCAGCGCAGGGTTGGGTTCAGTGGCATCCGTGAGGAAGGGGAGGGGCTTGTCGGCGCCCGCATCCAGGGTGCGAAGGACCACCTTCTTGCCAGGGAAGGCATCAAACACGGCTTTGTAGGCGGCGGCTTGTTCATCCACTGAGGGCTCGGTGTCCCGTTCAAGGAAGCAGAACTCGGTGCGGAACAGGCCAACACCCTGCGCTCCGAGACCTGCCGCAGCCACGGCGTCCTTGGCACCTCCGACGTTGGCGAGGAGCGGCACCAGGTGGCCGTCCGCCGTCGTGCCGTTTCCGTCGAACGAAGCCAATGTCGCGGAGGTTTCAGCCCACGCGGTTGCTGAGGTGCGGTGCTCCTCGGTGGGTTCAACTGCCACGAAACCGGCCGCGCCGTCCACGTAGACTTCGGTTCCGTCCGCGATGTCGTCCACGCCGTGGGCTGCGACGACGGCGGGCAGGCCGAGCGAGCGGGCGATGATGGCGGTGTGGGACTGGGGGCCGCCGCCCGAGGTGACCAGTGCAAGGACCTTGGACGGGTCCAGCGTGGCGGTATCTGCCGGTGCGAGGTCCTCGGCCACCAGGATGAAGGGCGTGTCGGAGGACGGGATGCCCGGAGCGGGGACGCCGCGGAGTTCAGCCACGATGCGTGCGCGCACGTCCAACACGTCAGTGGCACGCTCGGCCATGTAGCCGCCGAGGTTGTGCAGCATTTCGGAGACAGACGCGCCGGCTTCCCAGATGGCGCGCTCGGCAGAGGTTCCCGAGTTGATGAGTTTGCCGGCCGACTTCAGGAGCATGGTGTCCTTGGCCATCAGCGCGGTGGCCTCGAGGACTGCTTTACCGTCGCCGGAGGCGCTGTCCGCGCGGCCTTTCAGCTCGTCGTGGACAGACTGCGCCGCGGCTTTCAGGCCCGCGACGGCGTCTTCCGGGTTGACGTCCGCGGCGAGGCGTTCGCCCGACGGCGGCTCACTCACCGGCTTGGGCATCTGGCGGACGGAACCGATGATGCGGCCAGGGCTAACCCCAACTCCTTGGAAATTCTGCACTGAATCCTCTGTTCCTGCTTGTCGGTCAAGACCCGCCGGCGACGGCACCGGGAGCCTGCAAATTTAGCTTACAAAATTTCCTTGTGAGCTACTTCATATAGCAATGCTATAGGTGCTAGGGTAGCGGTTATGAGTTTCGATGACCAGCTTCCGCCGAAAATTCGGTTGCTTCGCGCAGCTGCCGAATTGCTGGCGAATTCGGAGGGGTCAGCGGTCTCGACGCGCCAGATCACCAAGCTTGCCGGGGTCACGGCGCCAACGCTCTACCACCACTTTGGTGACAAAGAAGGACTGTTTGACGCCGTCGTCTCAGCCGGTTTCGAAGAGTACGTGGCGGGGGAGCGGGATTTTGCACCGTCCGGGGAGCCCTTGGAAGACGTCCGGCGCATGTGGGACAACCACGTCCAGTTCGGGCTGACCCAACCCCACCTGTACTTGGTGATGTTCGGCAACATCAGGCCGGAAAGCCGCCCGGCAATCGTGGCCGATGCTGAAGCGCTCCTGGAAGAGATGCTGAACAAAGCCGCCATCGCCGGTCAGATCAACGTGCCGCCCCGCGAAGCAGCACGCAGCATCCTGGCGGCCAACGTAGGCGTCACGCTCATGTTGATCGCAGAACCGGTGGAAGACCGGAACCTCGAGCTCTCGACGATGACCCGGGATTCCATGATTTTCGCCGTCTCCACGGACACAGCCCGTGGCGCCGCAGCGGAGGACTCCGGTAAGTCCTCGGTAGTTGTTGCGGCAATCGCCCTGAATGCGGCACTGCAGGCCTCGCATTCAGACCAACTGTCCAGCTCTGAACTGAAGCTCTTCCTTGAGTGGCTTCACCGCATTTCCAGCAGCTCCTAGCTGCTCTCTCTCGATCTATATCGACTGACCCCGCGCCGCCGCGGGACACACGTTAGGAATTCACATGGCAACAGAGACCGTTGCGAAGCCCCGCACCAGCCTGCGCGTTGGTGTCCAAAAGTTCGGTACATTCCTCTCCGGCATGATCATGCCCAACATCGGGGCCTTCATCGCCTGGGGTCTGATCACGGCCCTCTTCATCGAAAAGGGCTACCTCCCAGTGCCCCAGCTTGGTGGCTTCGGTACCAACGCCGAAGGTGTTGCCAATGTGGGCCTTGTTGGGCCCATGATTACCTACCTCCTGCCGCTGCTCATCGCGTACACCGGCGGCAAGATGGTCTATGACGTCCGAGGTGGCGTCGTGGGTGCCATTGGAACCATGGGCGTCATTGTTGGCGCCGGCATCCCGATGTTCATCGGTGCCATGATCATGGGTCCCCTTGGCGGCTGGACCATCAAGCAGCTCGACCGACTGTGGGACGGCAAGATCCGGCCTGGCTTCGAGATGCTTGTCAACAACTTCTCCGCCGGTATCTGGGGTGCCGCGTTGGCCTTGCTGGGCTTCTACGGAATCTCCCCGCTGGTCGCCGGCTTCAGTAAGGGCGCAGGCAACGTGGTCCAGTTCCTGGTTGACAACGGACTGCTCCCGCTCACGAGCATCTTCATCGAACCCGCCAAGGTGCTCTTCCTCAACAACGCCATCAACCACGGTGTGCTGACTCCGCTGGGTGTCCAGCAGTCCCTTGAGCAGGGCAAGTCCATCCTCTTCCTGCTCGAAGCCAACCCCGGCCCGGGCCTGGGCATCCTGCTCGCGTACATGTTCTTCGGCCGTGGCGCAGCAAAGGCATCGGCTCCGGGTGCTGCGATCATCCACTTCCTCGGCGGTATCCACGAGATCTACTTCCCGTACGTACTGATGAAGCCGATCCTGATCCTCGCCGCCATCGGTGGTGGCATGACGGGCATTGCGACCCTTGCCCTGACCAACTCCGGCCTCGTTGCCCCGGCTGCTCCTGGTTCCATCATCGCCGTCATCGCGCAGACCTCGCGCGACAGCTACGTTGGGGTAATCCTGGCAGTCGTCCTGGCCACCACCGTGTCCTTCCTGATCGCTTCCCTGATCCTGCGCACCTCCAAGAACAAGGGCGAGGACGACCTCACCGAAGCCACGTCCCGCATGGAAGCCATGAAGGGCAAGAAGAGCTCCGTCTCCTCCGCCCTGACCGGCGAGGGTGCTGACCGCGCCGCGGCCCGTGGCGAGGGAACCGTCCTGACCCGTCCGGTGCAGAACATCGTGTTTGCTTGCGACGCCGGAATGGGCTCCAGCGCCATGGGTGCTTCGGTCCTGCGCAACAAGATCAAGGCCGCAGGGTTCCCGGATGTGAAGGTCACCAACTCGGCCATTGCCAACCTGAGCGACAGCTACGACGTCGTTGTGACGCACGAGGACCTCACCGAGAGGGCCCAGCCGCGTACCGCCAGCGCCGTGCACTACTCGGTGGACAACTTCATGAACAGCCCGCGCTACGACGAGATCGTTGAACTCGTGAGGGCCAGCAACAGCGAGGGCGCACCGGCAGAAACCACAGAGACCGCCGCAGCAGCCCCCGCCCATGGCGCGCACACCGCTGAGCCGGCTGCCGCCGTCGAAGGTAAAGCCGTGCTGCTGCGCGAAAGCGTGGTCCTGAACGGTACTTCCCGCGACCGCGACAGCGCGATCGACGAGGCCGGACAGCTCCTGCTCGACCGTGGTGCTGTGGACATGAGCTACGTCCACGCGATGCACGAGCGCGAAGAATCCGTATCCACGTACATGGGCAGCTTCCTGGCGATCCCGCACGGCACGAACGCCGCCAAGGAACACATCAACCACTCGGCCGTGTCCATTGTCCGTTACCCGGAGGGCATCGACTGGGGCGGCAAGCAAGTGAAGTTCGTCGTCGGCGTGGCCGGCATCAACAACGAACACCTCCACATCCTGTCCTCCATTGCCAAGATCTTCACCAACAAGGCACAGGTTGCCCAGTTGGAGCAGGCAACCACGGTGGATGAGGTCCTGGAGCTGTTCGGAAAGGTCAACGCATAGTGAAGGCAGTCCATTTTGGGGCAGGCAACATTGGACGCGGCTTCGTGGGGTTGCTGCTGCACGAAGCAGGCTATGAGGTGGTGTTCGCGGATGTCGCCGACGCCCTGATCAGCCAGCTCGCGTCCGCGGACTCGTACGACGTCCATGAGGTAGGCGAGAATCCCGCAGTCAAGACCGTTACGGGCTTCCGGGCGCTGAACTCAGCGACGCAGGAGGACGCGGTCGTGGAGGAGATCGCGACGGCGGATGTGGTCACCACGGCGGTGGGGCCGCACATCCTGAAGTTCGTTGCACCGGTGATCGCCCGCGGGCTGGCTGCCCGGCCCGCGGACCTCCCGCCCCTTCACGTGATGGCTTGCGAGAACGCCATTAACGCCACGGACCTCCTGCACACCGAGATCCGCGCCGCCTGGGACGACTCGGCCGGTGACCTGGACGCCGTCGCGGTTTTCGCGAACACCGCAGTGGACCGCATTGTCCCCAACCAGGCAGCGGGCCAAGGCCTGGATGTCACCGTGGAGACCTTCTACGAGTGGGTTATCGACCGCACGCCCTTCAAGGGCAATGCTCCGGTGATCCCGGGCGCCACGTTTGTGGACGAGCTGGGACCGTACATCGAGCGCAAGCTGTTCACTGTGAACACGGGCCACGCATCGGCAGCGTACTTTGGGTACCAGGCCGGGCTGGAGAAGATTTCCGACGCCATGGCTGATAGCGCCGTGGCCGCGAAGGTCCGCGCTGTGCTGGAGGAGACCAAGGAACTCCTGGTGGGCAAGCACGGGTTCGAGGAAGCTGCCCAGGAAGCGTACGTGCAGAAGATCCTCTCGCGCTTCACAAACCCTCACCTGCCGGACACGGTGGTGCGTGTGGGGCGGGCCCCCTTGCGGAAACTCGGCCGCAACGAGCGTTTTGTGGGTCCGGCGGCAGAACTCGCCGAGCGCGGAGTCACCCCGGTGGCATTGCTTGAGGCCATGTCCGCGGCCCTGCGTTTTGACGACGGTGCCGACGACGAAGCCGTGGAGCTCGCCAAGCTGTTGTCCGAATCGGACGCGGCGGCCGTCGTCGAACGCGTCACGGAACTGCCGCCGACGCACCCGCTGTTCCCTGCCGTGCAGAAGCTGGTGGAGGACCGCCAAGCGGAGCTCTGACCCTCTCTCACATCCCGCGTGCTTGCGAGAGACCCTCTCTCACTATTCGCTGTTAAAAGCCCGACGCCGGGCACCCAAGGTGGGTGCCCGGCGTCGGGCTTTCGCTTTTAAGGGTTAGCGCGCTGCCGCGGTTTCGGCTTCCGCCATCGCCTTCCATTCGGCCACGCGGGCCTGGTGAAGCGGTGAGCGGCGGACCACTGCGTAAGCAATGCCCAGGATCGCGAACCAGATGGGCGTCACCAGCAGGGCCGTGAGGGTGTCCGGCTGGGTGGTCAGGGCCCACACCAGGAACGCGAAGAACGCGAACACGACCCACACCATCGGGACACCGCCGGGCATCTTGAAGGTGGACGCTGCATGCTGCTCCGGGCGGCGCTTCCGGTAGACGAGGTAGCTGGCCAGGATGATCGACCAGACGAACATGAAGCAGACGGCGGACACCGTGGTCACCATGTCGAACGCGGCACCAACGTCCTTGCCTGCGTAAAGGAGGACGACGCCGGCCAGCAACAGCACGCAGGAAAGGAACAGTGCGTTCTGGGGTACTTTGCGGCTGGAGAGGCGGCCGAAGACCTTGGGTGCGTCGCCGTCGTTGGCCAGGCCAAAGACCATGCGCGACGTGGAGTAGATGCCGGAGTTGGCCGAGGACATGGCCGAGGTGAGCACAACGAGGTTGACCACCGTGGCTGCGATTCCAAGCCCCGCCAAGGAGAACATGGCGATGAAGGGGCTGTGGCCGGCTTTGAACTCAGTCCACGGGGTGACGGACATGAGGATGATCAGCGCGCCAACGTAGAAGAGCATGACGCGCAGGGGAATGGCGTTGATGGCGCGGGGAAGGTTGTGCTCGGGGTTCTTGGTTTCAGCTGCTGCCGTGCCCACGAGTTCGATGCCCACGAAGGCGAAGACGGCAATCTGGAAGCCGGCAACGAAGCCCATGAATTCCTTGGGGAAGAAGCCGCCGTGGTTCCACAAGTTGGTGAAGCTGGCCGTACCCGCGCTGGACTGGAAACCGGTGAAGATCATCACCAGGCCTACGACGATCAGCGCCACGATGGCCACGATCTTGATGAGCGCGAACCAGAATTCCGTCTCGCCGAAGGCCTTCACGGTGGGCAGGTTCAGCAGGAGCAGGATGATGATGGTGGCCAGGCCCGGGATCCACAGCTGGATGCCCGGCCAGAGCTCGTTGGCGTAACCCGCAATTGCGATGACGTCAGCCACGCCGGTGACAACCCAGCAGAACCAATAGGTCCAGCCGGTGAAGAAGCCGGCCCATGGGCCCAGAAGGTCACCCGCAAAGTCGCTGAACGATTTGTAGTTCAGGTTGGACAGCAGGAGCTGCCCCATGGCACGCATGACGAAGAAGAGCATGAAGCCGATGATCATGTACACGAAGATCACGGAGGGGCCGGCGACGGAGATGGTCTTGCCGGAGCCCATGAAGAGGCCGGTTCCGATGGCGCCGCCGATGGCCAGGAGCTGGATGTGGCGGTTGCTGAGCGAGCGTGAAAGGTGGGGCTCGCTGTCCCTGCTGGAGGCAGTGCGCTGCCCTGTTGTTGTCTGGTCAGACATGAGTGTTCAAGAACCCTTCGGAAGAACCGTCAAAAAGGTGACGGCCGTTACAGATCTGGTTCGATAAAGCTATAGCTTATGTCTGACAAATGGCGAATCGGTCTGCAATGGCTGGGGTTGCCGGTCTGCCACGTAACGAGTTCGGCACCATGTCTGCATGAGTGTCCCGCCGGCCTGGGGCCATTGGGACACTCATGCACGCCGGCCAGGGCGAACCCGCAGGCGGTGAGCAGTCTTCCGGTGATGAAATTAATCAATTTCCATTTAGAAGCAAGCCGATATATATCGCAAAAGTGCGCGGGCAATAATCGCCCTATAGAACATCGGCTGATGTTTATCGGTCAGCATCCGCCAATGTAATAAGCAAAGTTCAGGCCGCCCAAGTTCGGGTTCGCATAAAGGCGCGTCTCCCCAGGGGTTACGCACAGGTCGCGTTCGGCGTAGTAGTACTGGACTCTGATCTTGACATTGCCTGGGCCGCAGTGGTTATAGATGGCTTGTTCCCACGGCGCTGTGCTGCCGCCGATGTTCGAAGTGACAACACCCTGAAAACCGCACACTGCGGCGGATGCCGGCGCGGCGGTGACTACCAGGCCGGTGAGTACCAGTGCTGCCCCGGTCGATATTGCGGCGCAAATGCGTCTGAAACCGTTGACCTTGATCATTGGCCCCCCCTTAGCAAAGGCCGACGTAGTAGGCGCCGGTGACCCTGCCGCCCTGGTTAACGAAACCCAGCCAGCTATCGCCGGGGGGCACGCACACGTAGCGGTTGCCGTTGGGTGATTCGGTGACGATCTTTACGTTCGTAGGGCCGCAATGACCGTACACAGACACGACTTTTTGGCCGCCAAAAGGGTCCAGTGTCTGACCGAGCAGGCTCAGGCTAAGGATGGAATTGTAGGAGCGGACTTCTTGTGAGTAACCACATACGGAGGCCTTCGCCTCATCCGGCGCCACTAGCGAAACCCCGGCGCTTCCGCCGGCAACCAGAAGCGCAGCAGAGACGATTCCAGCAATCTTTCGAACTTTCATACAATATCCCCCATGTTGTTTACAAACCTGTCAATTTAGGTTTGATCAACACGATAGAATATATCCATGGCTACTTCAAATAGACCGCCGATGACTCGCCAGGGCCGCAGGCAGAAAGTACTCGCGCTGGTATTCTGTGTGTCCATGGCGGGCCTGCTGGCTTCGATCTTCCTGACCGGCGGGAACCCGCTTTTCCCCGGGATGTCCAGTCCGCTGCTGGTGCTGTTCTTCTTCCTGGCCGCGGCAGCCAGCGTCATCGGGCTGGCCGTTACCAAGGTGAAGCGAACCGCGAAGGAAACCTCAGGCAGGGGATAAGCAGCCCTGCATGGCGAAAGCTCCCTTGGGGAAAGGGAGCTTAGGCCGTTGGCACTGGTGGTGGTGTGCGGCTAAGCGATCTGCCGCTTATAGGCCGCCGTCGCAAAGGCATAAGCGACAACCAGGATCCCCAGGCACCAAGCCAGCGCAACCCAGATGTCGGTGCCGGCCGGACGCTGGGCAAACAGATCCTGGATGGTGTTCACGATCGACGTCACTGGCTGGTTTTCCGCGAACCAGCGCACCGGTCCTGGCATGGTGTCCGTCGGGACGAAAGCGGAGCTGATGAACGGCAGGAAGATCAACGGGTAGGAGAAGCCGCCCGCGCCATCCACCGACTTCGCCGAAAGCCCGGCGATGATGGCGATCCACGTCAGTGCCAGGGTGAACAGCGTCAGGATTCCTGCCACGGCCAGCCAGTCCAGCACGTTCGCGGAGGTTCGGAAGCCCATGAGAAGTGCAACCCCCACGATGATCACCAGCGACAATCCGTTGGCAACCAGTGACGTCAGCACATGCGCCCAAAGCACCGCGGAGCGTGCGATCGGCATGGACTGGAACCGCTCAAAGATGCCGCTCTGCATGTCCGTATATAGCCGTACTGCGGTGTAGGCGATGCCCGATGCAATGGCGATCAGCATGATGCCCGGGAGCAGGTAGTTGACGTAGTTATCGGTGTCGGTCCTGATGGCGCCACCGAAGACGTAGACGAACAGGAGCATCAGGGCAATCGGCGTGATCGCGGTGGTGATGATGGTGTCCACGCTCCTGAAGATGTGACGCATGGAGCGGCCCAGCAGGACCGAGGTGTCCGCGAAGAAGTGGGTATTCATGACCTGTCCTTTACTGACTCGGTGCTGCCGTTGGTTCCTACCAGTGCCAGGAAGATGTCCTCCAGGCTCGGCTGCTTTTCCACGTATTCCACCTTGGCCGGCGGCAGGAGCTGCTTCAGTTCGCCGAGGGTGCCGTTGGCGATGATGCGTCCTTCATGAAGGATGGCTATGCGGTCCGCCAACTGCTCGGCCTCGTCCAGGTACTGGGTGGTGAGCAGCACGGTGGTGCCCTTGGTGGCGAGGTTCTTGACGATCTGCCACACCTCAATGCGGGCCTCCGGGTCGAGCCCGGTAGTGGGTTCGTCCAGGAAGATCACCTTGGGGTTGCCGATCAGGCTCATGGCGATGTCAAGGCGCCGCCTCATGCCGCCGGAGTACGTCGCCACTTTGCGGTCCCCGGCGTCGCTGAGGCTGAATTGCGCAAGCAGTTCGTCCGCGATCCCGGCGGGGTTCTTCAAATGACGCAGTTTGGCCACCAGGATGAGGTTCTCCTTCCCGCTGAGGACCTCATCCACCGCGGCGAACTGCCCGGTCAGGCTGATGGACTGCCTCACCTGAAGCGATTCGGAGCCGACGTCGAAACCGTCGACGGCGGCCTGACCGCCGTCGGCTGTCAGCAGCGTCGACAGGATCTTCACCATGGTGGTTTTCCCCGCTCCGTTGGATCCGAGGAGGGCGAAAATGCTGCCTTTCGCAACGTCGAAGTCCACGCCCTTGAGTACATGGAGATCCTTGTAGGACTTTTCGATGCCCTTGACCTGGATTGCCGCAGCAGTCATGATTCCGCTTCCTTCGCTTTGTCTATCGCCTTGTTGAGGCGCTCGCGTTCCTTGTCGATCCAGCGTTTTCCGCCGTAGGCCTGGGCGAAGGTTTCGGCGAATTCGATGGGGTCATCTCCGACGATCGCGCTCACAGGCGTGCCGTCCACAGCGGCGCGTTCCCAGAGATCGGCCAGGTCCGTGAACATCTGCACCATGGTGTCGCCTTCTGTCACTCCGCCGTAGTACATGAGGTAGCGGTTGAAGGCGGTGGCTACAGTGAGGTACGGCTCGGGCAGGGCATCCAGCCGCGCTTTTGCTTGCTTGTATTGCTTCTTCTGCTCGAGTGATCCGGTGACCAGTTCGATCCATTTTGCTGCCATGTCAGTTTCCTTCCTTGCGGAGCTGTTCCAGTCGTTCGGACAGGAAGCTCCAGGTGTTCCAGAATTCGTTCAGTTCTTTTTTGCCTTGGGCGTTGAGGGTGTACACCTTGCGGGGCGGGCCCTTTTCGGATGGCCGTTTCTCGACGTCCACCAGCCCCTTTTGTTCGATCCTCACCAGCAGCGCGTACACGGTGCCTTCGGCGATCTCCGTGAAGCCCTGTTCCCGGAGCAGCGTGGTGATTTCGTATCCGTACGCTGCCTTTCCGGTCAGCAGGGCCAGCACGATGCCCTCCAAAGTGCCTTTGAGCATCTCTGTCATTTGTTTGCCCATCGGACACCTCCTTCACTACTCAGTATTGCTAGCTACCACTACATAGTAGAACTAGGTACCGGTACTTAGCAATACTGAATACCGAAGAATTTGGCATGCTGGGATGGTGACTACAGACCCTGCCACCTCGCCCACCTTGCTGACTGCCGCCGTCGACTCCGGGACCCTCACCCTTCGACGCGCCCGGAAGGGCGACCTGCCGCAGATCCTGGCCTTGCTGGCGGACGACCAGCTGGGTGCCACGCGAGAAAGTGCCGACGATTTGGCGCCATACGAGCGGGCTTTTGACGCGATCGACGCCGATCCGGCGCACCTTTTGGTGGTGGGGGAACTCGCGGGAGAGGTTGTGGCAACTTTCCAGCTCAGCTATATCCCCGGCCTGTCCCGTCGGGGGTCATGGCGCGCACAGATCGAGGCGGTTCGGGTTTCCGGTGCGCTGCGGGGGCAGGGCGTTGGGGCGCTCATGATCCAGTGGGCCATTGATCGGGCACGCCAGCATGGATGCTCGCTCGTTCAGCTCACCACCGACAAATCCAGAGCCGCTGCCCATCGCTTCTACGAGCGGCTCGGTTTTGTCGCGAGCCACGAGGGCATGAAGCTCACCCTCTAACCCGCACCCACCCAACTAAGGGACAGTAGACATCGCTATGGGACCCCATTGCGACATCTGCTGTCCCCTGGATGGGCGGGCTGCGGCTTGACTATTAGGGTCCCTAACTATTAGGCTACCTAAATATGAATGATGGCTTCAGTCCCCGACTCATTGACCTTGCGCAGGAATTCCGTGAGGCCCTGCGGTTGGGCGTCTACATGTTCCGCCGCCTGGATCCCGAAGGCGACCTCACCGCTGCGCAACTCAGCCTTCTTTCCATGATTTCCGACGCCGGTCTCCGTGTTGGTGACATCGCCAAGAATCTTGGCATCAAGGTTCCCAGCGCGACTGAGCAGATCATCAAACTCGAGCGCGCCGGCCTTGTGACCCGCCAGCCCGACCCCGACGACTCCAGGGCTGTCCAGGTGGCCATCACCCCGGCCGGGCACGCCGCCGTCGAATCTGCCGACCAGCGGCGCAATGCCATGGTGGCTGAGTTGCTGCAGGGGCTCAGCCAAGAGGAGATCGGCCAGCTGGCCGCGGCGCTTCCCGTCATCAGCAAAATCAACAGCTCGTTCCAGAACTGATACCCAGAACCAATACCCAGTCACGCACCGACAAGGAGCAATTGAATGTCACGCCAGTTGGCTGACGCTTCAGCAAGCGCCGAAACAACCGTCGAAAACACCCTCGAAGCGGAGAAGGCTTCGTTCCTCAAGCAACCCAAGGCAGTCTGGGCAACAGCCCTCGCCGCGGTCTTTGCCTTCATGGGCATCGGGCTGGTTGACCCGATCCTCCCCGCGATTGCGAAGAACCTCCAGGCGTCCACCAGCGAAGTGTCCTTGCTGTTCACCAGCTACTTCCTGGTGACGGCGATAGCGATGTTGATCAGTGGCTTCGTGTCCTCGAGGATCGGCGGAAAGAGGACGCTCCTCATTGGCCTGGCGATTATTGTCGTATTCGCGTCCCTGTCCGGTCTCTCCGGGAGCGTCGAACAGCTCGTGGGCTTCCGCGCAGGGTGGGGACTCGGAAACGCCCTGTTCGTTGCAACTGCCCTGGCCGTGATTGTCGGTGTCGCAAGCGGCGGAACGGGAACCGCGATCATCCTCTATGAGGCTGCCCTCGGCCTTGGCATTTCGCTCGGGCCGCTGCTGGGCGCCCTCCTTGGCGGGTGGCAGTGGCGTGCACCCTTCTTCGGCACGGCGGTACTGATGGCCATCGCGTTCATTGCCCTGCTGGCGTTGCTCCCCAAGACACCCGCGCCCGCGAAGAAGTCCCGTCTCCGGGATCCGCTCCTGGCTCTCGGGCACAAAGGCCTCCGCACCACGGCCGCCAGCGCGCTGTTCTATAACTATGGCTTCTTCACGATCCTGGCCTTCACGCCCTTCATCCTCGGCATGGACGCCTACGGCATCGGCGGAGTCTTCTTTGGCTGGGGTGTTGCCGTAGCTGTGTTCTCGGTTTTCGTTGCACCCGTACTGCAGAAGCGCTTTGGCGCGGTGAAGGTCCTGACGGGCACCCTGGCCGTCCTCATGCTCGACTTGATCGGTTTGGGACTGGCCGCGGGGCACTCGGTGCCTGCCGTCGTCGTGCTGGTGATCGTGGCAGGTGCCCTGCTGGGCATCAACAACACGGTGTACACGGAGCTGGCCATGGGCGTCTCAGACTCGCCGCGTCCGGTTGCTTCCGCCGGTTATAACTTTGTCCGTTGGATGGGCGGAGCGCTTGCACCCTTTGCCGCCGCGCAGCTCGGTGAGCACTTCGGGCCGCAGGTGCCGTTCTTTGCCGGCGCGGTGGCCATGGTGATCGCAATCCTCATCGCGTTCGGGGGTCGGAAGTTCCTGTCGTCCCACGAACCGCACCTGGTTTAGCAATCACAAACAAAGAAGCCCGGCGGATCACATCCGCCGGGCTTCTTTGTTTGCTATTTGCCTTCGTCCGAAGTGACAGGCAGCGGTGCCACCGGTGCGCCCTTGGGAACAAACAGGGTTTCGGCCTGCTCCAGGGACATGCCGTTCGTTTCGGGAACCTTGAACATTACGAAGAAGAACGACGCCGCCGCGAACGCCGCGTACATGGCGTACGTCAGGGGCAGCGAACCTGCCGCCATGATGGGGAAGCTGAGCGTGATGGCAAAGTTCGCGATCCACTGCGCAGCAGCCGCCAGGCCGAGCGCGCGGGCGCGGATGCGGGACGGGAAGATCTCACCCAGCAGCACCCACACCAGCGGACCCCATGAGGCACCAAAGCTGATCACGAAGACGTTGGCCGCGACCAAAGCGATCGGTCCCCACGCGCCGGGAAGGGTGATGTCCGCCCCTGATCCTTGAGCCGAGGAGAAGGCCAAGGCCATAACCCCCAGCGATACAGCCATGCCGATGGAACCGGTGAGCAGGATGGGCCGGCGGCCAATGCGGTCCACCAGCGCGATGGCCACGAGGGTCACCAGAATGTTGGTGACGGACGTGGCAACCGAGATGGTCAGCGAGTCCTTTTCCTGGAAACCGACAGCCTTCCACAGGGTGGTCGAGTAATAGAAGATGACGTTGATGCCAACAAACTGCTGCAGCACCGACAGGATGATGCCGATCCACACCACAGGCAGCAGGCCGAAGCGGTTGCCGCGCAAGGAACCCTTTTTGGTGGAGAGCTTTTCCTGCTGGATGGATTCACGGATCTCGCGGATGTGGCGGTCGATATCGTCGCCAGGGATCAGTCTGGTGAAGATGGTGCGGGCCTGGTCTTCCTTGCCGTTGAGCACCAGGAAGTGCGGCGACTCGGGCAGGCGGAAAGCGATCCAGCCGTAGACGGCGGCGGGAAGAGCGCAGGCGATGAACATCCACCGCCACGCTTCAATGCCCAGCCACAGGGTTTCACCGGCACCGCCGGCCGAGTTTGCCAGGACCGCGTCGGAGAGCAGCGCGGCAAAGATACCCGTGGTGATGGCCAGTTGCTGGAGTGATGCCAAACGGCCGCGGACATGCCTCGGGGAGATTTCCGAGATGTAGGCGGGGGCAATCACGGACGCCAGGCCAATGCCGAGGCCGCCCACCAAGCGCCAGAAGATGAGGTCCCACACGCTGAAGGCCAGGCCGGTTCCGACAGCACTTACCAGGAACAGCAGCGCACCGATCTTCATCGCGGGAATGCGCCCATAACGGTCGGCGACTTTGCCTGCCAGGTAGGCACCCACGGCACAACCGAGCAATGCCACGGCAACGGCGAATCCGGTGAGTGCCTCGCTCATGGCGAACTCGCTCGCCATGGCATCCACGGCGCCATTAACCACGGAGGAATCAAAGCCGAAAAGGAAGCCACCCACTGCGCCGGCGACAGCGAGGCCGATCACCTTCCGTGAAACGTGGGGCGCGCCTGCTTCGGTGCTGGGACTGGACATGGGTCTCCCTTGGGAAAGGTGTTGGGGGCTGCGATGCGTGACGTCGTCGGCTGTTCCGACGGGGACGCCGGTGCACTCGCGCTACACAGTGTGGCACGTCATATCCGCCAAGTTCCAGTCAAGTGATGGACGTGACATGCATTCACTTTCTTAACCCAAGAGGGGCTGGCCATGCGCTGAACGTTCCCTGGGAGTCAATTCCGCCCTTCCCGGCGGCACGACGGCGCTACTTGGATCCACTTAATGAACGCAACGCACGACGACGGCCCTTGAGGATGGTGACATCCCCAAGGGCCGCCGTCAGGGCGTATGTCGCATGGAACCGCGGTTAGCTAGTGCGCCGGAACTGAATCCTTGGCAGCAGCCTTGGGATCCGTGAGCTTCTTGTTCGGCAGAGCAAAGCTGATCAGGAAGGCCACGATCATCAGGCCTGCGGCGGTCAGCATCACCACGTCGATTGCCTGTGCGAAGCCTTCGGTGATCGGCCTGGTGAGCGTGCTGTTGGCCGCGTGCAACCAGCTGGTGTCGTTCAACGAATCGTTGTTGGCACCGTTCTTGAAGAAGTCGAACAGCTTGGCGTTCGCCGGGTCCGAAGCCACAGCGGGATCCCGCATGACTGCCTGGTAGTCCGGGCTCGATACAGCGTTTTTCATGCCGTCGGCGATCTTGTCAGCAGCCGTGCTGAACAGCATGGAGATGAATACTGCTGTTCCTACGGCGCCGCCCATGGAGCGGAAGAACGCGGCGGTGGACGTGCCGACGCCCATGTCCTTTGGAGGAACGGAAACCTGCATGGCGAGGGTCAGCGGCTGCATGCAGAAGCCGAGTCCTACGCCGAAGAACACGGCGATCAGGCCGGGAACCCATAGCCCGGTGTCGACTCCCAGGACCAAGCCCATCACTGTGGCTGCACCAGCCAGGATCGCAGTACCAAGGATCGGGAAGATCCGGTAGACGCCCGATGAGGAAATCGTGCGTCCGGCGGAGATGGACCCGAAGAGGATGCCCACGGTGAACGTGATCATCATCAGGCCGGCCTCGGTGGGCGTCAGGCCCTTCACGAGCTGCAGGTACATGGGCAGCATTGCGATGGCGCCAAACATGCCGATACCGATGATGAAGTTCAGCAGCGAGGAGAGGCCGAAGGTGGAGTTCTTGAAGAGCCGCAACGGGATCAGGGCGTAGTCACCTGCGCGCCGCTCGGCCAGGAGGAAGGCCACGATGCCGATGACGCCAAGGCCGTAGCAAATCCAGGATCCAGCCGAAGCCCAGCCCCACGTGCGTCCCTGCTCTGCCACCAGAAGCAGCGGAACAATGGCCAACGTGATGGCAGCGGCGCCCCAGTAGTCGATCTTCTGCTTGACGTGCCTGGCCGGCAGGTGCAGGTACAGGAAGACCACTACCAGCGCCGCGAGGCCAATGGGAAGGTTGATGAAGAAGACCCAACGCCAGCCGTCGAAGCCCAGGATGTTCGAAGAACCTGCGAAGGCGCCGCCAATGACCGGGCCCAGAACAGAGGAGATGCCGAAAACCGACATGAAGTAGCCCTGGTACTTGGCGCGGTCCTTCAGGGCGACGATGTCACCGATGATGGTCAGGGCCAGCGCCAGGAGGCCGCCGGCGCCCAGGCCCTGGATGCCGCGTGCGATGGCGAGTTCGGTCATTGAGTGCACGGACCCCGCGTACAGCGAGCCGGCCAGGAAGATCAGGATGGCGGTGAGGTACAAGGGCCGCCGGCCGAAGATATCGCTGAGCTTGCCGTACAAGGGCGTGCTGACCGTGGAGGTGATGAGGTACGCCGTGGTGGCCCACGCCTGAAGTGACAGGCCGTCGAGGTCGTTGGCGATGGTGTAGATGGACGTCGACACGATGGTCTGGTCCAGCGAGGACAGGAACATGCCGAGCATGAGTCCCACCATGACGGTGAGTGTCTGACGATGGGTCAGGACTTCACCAGCGGCCCGAACGGGCGTGGAATTGGACATATCTTCTCCAGAGATGGCAGAAAAGTGGGATTAAGCAGGATAGTTGCTTTCAGTAACTATCCTAACGCCCAGTTCATTCCCGGCGGGAATTATTTCTTCTGCTGGACCCTCCAAGACGCCCTGGCAGAGTCAGCGCTCGAGCAGGATGCCGTCCGGGTCGCTGTAGATCATGGCACCTGGCCGGATGCGGACACCATCGATCACAAGTTCGACGTCGAGCTCCCCGGCACCCGTCTTTGCGCTCTTCCGAGGGTTGCTTCCAAGGGCTTTGACACCCAGGGGCAACCGGGCAATCGCTTCGCGGTCCCGGATGGCGCCATTGATGATCACCCCTGCCCAGCCGTTTTCGACGGCGCTGTCAGCGATCATGTCCCCCATGAGGGCAGTGCGGAGGGAACCTTGGCCGTCAACGACCAGGACGGCGCCCTCGCCCGGAGTGCCCAGGACAGATTTCACCAACGCATTGTCTTCGAGGCACCGGATCGTCCGGGCAGGACCGCTGAAGTGGGTGTGGCCCCCGAGGTTGTGGAACTGGATGGCAAGAGACTCCAATTCCTCGCCGCGCTCGTCGTAGAGATCGGCCGTATTTATCTGCTCGCTCATGGTGCTCCTTCCAAGTGGTTTGAGGCCACACTAACGCGTCGATGCGACCCGGACCGTGCGTATTTCGAGCTATGTGGATAAACGACGCCACCGCGGTTCAGCTGTCACTGCGCCGCGTTAGGCTGAATCCACACACAAAATGAGGGGGAAACTGCCATGACCTTGTCCGACCTTCCGGGGCCGGTGCCGGATCCTGCTGTAGTCCGTGCCGGAGGTACGGCCCTTGCTGAACCTGTTGCCCGCGTCAGGCCCTTGTGGATTACCGGAGTGGTACTGGTCAACCTGGGCATCAACGCCGCGTTCTTTGGCCCCCTCCAAGTCCTCCTGGGCCAGCAGGCAGCCCACTTCGACGAAGGCCAGAAGGAAGCAATCCTGGCCTTGGTCACCGGTTGTGGCGCTGCAGTCTCCATGGTGGCGAACCCCTTGTTCGGTGCCTTCAGTGATCGGACCACGTCCCGTTTCGGCCGGCGCGTTCCTTGGGTGCTCATGGGTGCCATCCTCGGCGCCGTGGCCCTGGTTGCCCTGGCCGGTGCGCCCAACGTGGCTGTGATGACTGTTCTGTGGTGCCTGGTGCAGGCCGGGGCCAATGCCATGTATTCGGCCATCACCGCCGCCGTCCCGGACAGGGTCCCAGTATCGCAGCGCGGAACTGTTGGTGGCCTGGCCGCCATGGGCCAAACAGTGGGTATCCTCGTAGGCGCGGTGATCGCCGCCGTCGTGGCCGGGAACTTTGCCGCAGGGTACTGGGTGTGCGCAGCGGCGCTGCTCGCCGGCGTCGTGCTTTATCTCTTCAAGAGCGATGACCAGCCCCTCCCGCCGCAGGAGCGGCCGCCGTTCAGCCTGTGGCAGTTCGTCAAGGGTTTCTGGGTTTCGCCGAAGCGCTACCCGGACTTTGGATGGGCCTGGCTTACGCGGTTGCTGGTCAGCACGGGCAACCACATGATCACCCTGTATCTGCTTTTCTTCCTCAGCGACATTGTGCGCCTCAAGGAAACGCAAGGGATCGAGCCCGAGTTCGGTGTGCTGGTTTTGACAGGGCTTTACGCCGTCATGGTCATCATCACCAGTGTCCTGGGTGGGCGGGTCAGTGACCGGATGGGAAAGCGGAAGCCCTTGGTCATAGCGTCGTCGGTCATCATTGCTGCGGCGTCGTTGATTCTTGCCTTCGCTCCGACGTGGATCGGCGGGCTTGCCGGGGCGGCCGTACTTGGCATCGGCTTTGGGGCCTACCTGGCGGTGGACTTCGCGCTGATCACCCAGGTCCTGCCCACGGCTTTGGACCGCGGCCGGGACCTGGGTGTCATCAACATCGCGAACTCGTTGCCCCAGGTGATCGCCCCGGCGATCGCCTTTGTGTTCGTCCAGTACTGGGGCGGCTACGTCTCGCTGTACGTAGCCGCCGCAGTCATCGGGCTTCTGGGCGCTGTGTTCGTGGTGAAGATCAAGAGCGTCGAGTAGGCCTAGAAGACGTAGTTCATGACGTTCCAGCCGCTGCCCACTACCGGCTGCCCTTTCCACTTGAAGCCATAGATGCCGTGGCTGCTGAAGCCGGAGGGATCGGCGAGGTACATCGTCAGCAGGCCGTTCGGGCTGATGCCGTAAACGTCGTTGTAGCCATCTCCATTGAAATCACCGGCAACCCCAAAACGGGTGAGCACCTCAAAGCCCCTCCCAATGACGCCGTCGTAGCCGCTGGGATGACCGTATTCAAAGAAGAGACCGTTGCGCGGAGATGAGCGGACCTGCAGATCACCCCAGAAGGGGCGGGTAAGAACCACTGCCTCGGGCGTGCCATAGAAATGTCCCGCTCCGACAGCATCAAGTCCCTGCCACGCCGAGGAGACCTTACTTGGTGCGAGCCAACCGCCCCGCCCGTTTCCCGGGTAGAGGGTCACGTTGCCGGCTGCATCCTGGGCAAGGATGTCGTTGGTACCATCGCCGTTCAGGTCACCGGGGGCGATGAGGTTGACGAAACCCTGCCAGCCTTGGCCGATCTGGAAGGCCTGCTTCCAAGCGCCGGCGCCATTGCCCTGGTAAAGGAAAAGCCGTCCGTAACCATCGCGGCCCATGACGTCGACTGTGCCGTCGCCGTCGAAATCTCCGGGCGAAACCAGAAGGTTGTAGATATGCCAGCCATTGCCGATCACCCGCGGGGCCTGCCAATTGCCTCGTCCGTCGGTGGGGTAGAGGAGCAAGCGACCGGCGTTGTCGCGGGCGAACAGATCGAAGGTGCCGTCGCCGTCGAAGCCCTTTGACCGGGGTGTTGCTTCGATAGGCATGGCATTCGCCGTTTCGAGGCCGGCGTTCGTTGCGGCGGTGGAGCCGACTGCGGAATTCGCCGGTGCGTCAGTCGCCGCGGAAGCCGGCAACACCGAGGCCAACAAGCCTGCGGCAACCAATGGAGCGGTGAGAAGTGCAAGCAGTCGTCGAGGACTGCGGCGCGCGGGCACGCGCAGGACAGGGTTAAGACCCAAGGATTCCCCCAAGAAATAAGGCGGCGCTGAGATGGCCGATAGAGATCAATTGGGATGACACTACCGCCTGCAGGAGCGCTGGCATAGAGGGTGCCCATTTATGGCGAAGGCCCCGTATGGATGTCTCCGTACGGGGCCCTCAAAACCGAAAGCTAGAACAGGTCCGTGAACCCGCCCCAGCCCCAGCCGACCACGGCACTTCCCGCCCATCCGGCGGAACCGTTGCCGTAGTAGGCCCGCAGTTGTCCGGAGCTGTCCACGGCAAAGACGTCCAGCTTTCCGTCACTGTTGATGTCGCCTGCGCTGCCGATCTTGCTCATGCCGCCCCAGCCCTGGCCGACCACGGCCATGCCATTCCAGCCCCCCACGCCGTTGCCGCTGTAAAGCCTGAGATTGCCGGCAGAGTCGCGGCCCATGATGTCCACGTTGGTGTCGCCGTCGAAGTCGCCCGGGGTGATGATCGCATCCAGTGCGTTCCAGCCTTGGCCAATCACGGTCCGCGGCAGCCAGCCGCCGTGTCCGTCGCCGGGGTAGAGGTAGAGGACTCCGTTGGCGTCGCGGGCCATGATGTCGTTGGTGCCGTCGCTGTTGAAGTCGCCAGGGGCCAGCAGCGAGTTGAAGATGTTCCATCCCGTCCCGACCTTGCGGGGACCGTTCCAACCGCCGGCACCGTTGCCGCTGTAGAGGTAGAGGCCGCCTGCCGAATCCCTGCCCAGGACGTCATTGTTGCCGTCGCCGTCGAAGTCGCCGGGTGCCAGGACGGTGGGGAAGATATTCCATCCAACGCCGACGGTTCGGGCGGGTTCCCAGCTGTTGTTTAGCCGCGGGTACATGAGGAGGGCGCCGTCGGATCGGCGTGCAAGCAGTTCGAAGGCTCCCCGGCTCGTAAAGCCGTTGGGCCGGTTGGAGTCGGAGATGGGCGCGGTCTCCGCGCTGGCTACTTCCATGTCTTCACACGGATAAGCGGCCACGAGGTGCGCTGCGATGGTCTTTCCGCGGTCTTCCTCGCCCAGGACGTAGTTGGGCCATGTGGGGTGGTCAGTAGCTACTTCGCCGTCCCTGGTCCAATAGATCCGGGTGTCGGGGCCAGCTCCGGCGCCGCACCCTTTGTAGGCGTAGGGATCCCATGTGACGGTGAGGGTGGATCCGACAAACGGAGCACCGGTGATGACTGGCGGTTCCGGATCCATGGTGGCCATGGCGGGCGCGGGCCCCGCAAGTACGGCTGCGACCATCGCAGCCACTGTTGCGGCAACCGCTCGACGCACGCCAGACCCCAGGCGTGATGGAGCGTACATTGTGTCCTCCCCAGACTTTTATGGGGTTAGTGGTACAACGTTCGGAGTTTTCTAGAAGATTGCTGTGAACCAGCCGAAGCCTGCGCCTACGGCCTCGGAGCCCTTCCAGCCGGCCCGCCCGTCGCTGTAATACGCCAGCAGGCGGCCCTGCTGGTCAACTCCGTAGACATCGGGGAAACCATCGCCGTTGAAGTCGCCGGCAGCCCCCACGTATTTGAGCGCGTTCCAGCCGACTCCGATCATCCAGGACCGCGACCAGCCGCCGGCGCCGTTGCCCGTGTAAATGAACAGGTACCCGTTACTGTCGCGCGCCAGCAGGTCCACATTGCCGTCGCCGTTGAAATCGCCGGGCGTCACCAAGGCGTTCATCACGTTCCAACCGGTTCCGACGGCGGTTCTTGGCAACCAGCCTCCGGCGCCGTTGCCGGGATACAGATACAGGGTGCCGCCTGGTTCCCTTGCGAGGATGTCGTTGTTGCCGTCGCCGTTGAAGTCGCCGGGGCTGATGATGGCATCAAAAATGTTCCAACCGTTGCCGATGGCGCGTGCCGGCTTCCATCCGCCCGCGCCGTCACCGCTGAAGAGGTAGAGGCCCCCCGCGGAATCACGAACCATCATGTCGCTTTTACCGTCTCCGTCGAAGTCGCCGGGGGAGGAGACGGTATTGAAGATGTTGAAGCCGTAGCCCACAGTGCGGGGCGCGTCCCACGCAGCGCCGGTGCGGCCATACAGGAGCAGCGAACCGTCGTTAGCCCGGGTCAGCAGTTCGAAGCTGCGGCCGGTGAATCCTGCCGCGCGGTTCACGGCCCCGACCGGCCTGGTCTCGGCGCTGTGCAGGGATTCACCGCCGCACGCGGTTTTGCTTGCCGTGACGTGTACTGCCATCCGCGAACCGGTGTCGTCGCCTTCGAGCCTGTAGCTGGGCGCCGTTTCGCCGGCTACGAGGAAGCCGTCCCTGGTCCAATAGATTGAGTAGTCGGGTCCTTTGCCACCTCCGCAACCGTAGTAGGTGTACGGGCCGATGTCCGCGGTCAGCTGCTTGCCCACGAACGCTTGACCGTTGACTACGGGGTCGGGTCCATTGCTGGGAGCCGCCGACGCCGACAACGGGCTGAGTGCCATGGCCGCCACTGTGGCGGTCAGCAGCGCTGCTGCCATCCGGCGTCGTAATGTCCCCATACGTTCCTCCTGTGGGTCTGAACCTGCATGAAAGTGTATGCGGGCGGGGCGCGATTTCCGGGATGGGCCGCTGCCTGGCCTCCTCGGCGACTCTCAGGGAACGGTCATGTTGCTCCCGTATCATTGATGCGATCGGCCAGCCGCGGGTCTTTCACGCCGCCGGCCGCTTCCTTGTCAGCCTGCCAAGAGATCGCCGGAAATGCCCGTAACCAACTCACTGGAACCGTACTCCCTTGACCTGACCACGGGGCTCCCCCGTATGGCTGCCGCGCCCACCACCCCGCGGCAGCAGCTCCGCTATGCCCGCATCCTGAAAACGGCGGAGGGCTTTGCCCAGCGGCAGTTCGATACGTTGAGCCTTTCCGATGTTGCTGCCCGCGCCGACGTCCCGCTGGGAACCTTGTACCGCTACTTCCCTTCCACTGCGCATCTGATGCTTGCGGTCTACAGGCAGCAGCTCCGTGAGTTGCGGGACGGCGTCCATCAGCGCGGGGGCAAAGGCCACGCGTTGGCCGGTTTGATGATGGAGATCTTCCACCTTCGGGTGATGCAACCGGGTGTGGAGCACTGCCTGATCCGCCCGGCCGGCAAGGACGACGATACGGCCCAGCTCCTGCGTGAAGTCGATGCCCTGTCGCAGGAAGTCGTGGGCTCCCTGAGCAATGACACCGGCAAGGACACCGTGAAGGCCAGGATCCTGCTGCACCTGGTCAGTGGATTGGTACAGGCAGTCCGTTGCCGCAGGTTGTCGTTGTTTGAAGCCGAGAAGGACTTGAAGAGGGCCTGCTCCCTCATGACCGGCGAATAACCGCGCGGAAAATGCCGCAGTGGTCTAGACCGCAGACAGCCGAAAACACGGTTTCTGGCATGACGTAGCTCACAATTAGCCGTGGTTGAACGTTTTACTCTCGAATCGTCTCTTTTGGTATTGAATCTTGTACCCCTCGCGCCTCCCTAGGCTGGAACTACCGAAGCGGCTAGCAGCCCCCTATCTGCAGAAGCAACGCCGGACCAGCCACCCTTGGTCCGCACAGCAGTTCTGTTCCTGCCCGAACCATGCCGTGGGTCCACGGCTAGCCTGAGGAGACAAAGACGTGTCCATCGAGACAATTGCAACTGATAACGACGCCCTGGTACTGAGCGAAGAAGAGATCTTCGCAGCCCATGAGGGCGGCAAGCTGACCGTTTCCAGCACCGTTCCTCTGAACAACAAGCGTGACCTCTCCATCGCCTACACCCCTGGTGTGGCCCAGGTGAGCCGTGCCATCCACGCCGACCCCAAGCTCGCCCGCACCCACACCTGGGCTGAGCGCCTTGTTGTCGTGGTCAGCGATGGCACTGCCGTGCTTGGCCTTGGCAACATCGGCCCGAGCGCCTCACTCCCGGTCATGGAGGGCAAGTCCGCTCTGTTCAAGTCCTTCGGCGACCTCGACTCCATTCCGCTGGTCCTGAACACCACGGATGTGGACGAGATCATCGAGACCCTGGTCCGCCTCCGCCCGAGCTTCGGCGCAGTGAACCTTGAGGACATCTCCGCACCCCGCTGCTTCCAACTCGAAGAGCGCCTCATCGAAGCCCTCGACTGCCCCGTCATGCACGATGACCAACACGGTACCGCCGTCGTGGTTCTCGCTGCCCTGACCAACGCGGCCAAGGTGACCAACCGCGAGCTCAAGGGCCTGAAGGTAGTTGTCTCCGGCGCCGGCGCCGCAGGTATCGCCATCGCCGAGATCCTCTTGGCTGTCGGCATCGAGGACGTGATCCTCCTTGACTCCAAGGGTGTGGTCAACGCCGAGCGCGCCGACCTCGCCGCCGACCCCACCAGCGTCAAGGCCCGCATGGCCCAGCGCACCAACCCTCGCGGCGTCACCGGCGGCCCGGGCGAGGGACTGACGGGCGCTGACGTGTTCGTCGGTGTCTCCTCCTCCAAGCTGGACGAAGAGCACCTGAAGCTCATGAACGAGCAGTCGATCGTCTTCGCCCTGTCCAACCCGGACCCGGAAGTCCTGCCCGAGGTTGCGCAGAAGTATGCGGCCGTTGTTGCCACGGGCCGGAGTGACTTCCCGAACCAGATCAACAACGTCCTGGCCTTCCCCGGCATCTTCCGCGGCGCACTCGACGCCAAGGCACGCCGGATCACGCCGGCCATGAAGATCGCCGCAGCCAACGCCATTGCCGAGCTGGCCGCCGAAGACCTCTCCGCTGACTACATCGTGCCGAGCCCGCTGGACGCCCGCGTGGCACCTGCGGTCACCGCGGCTGTTGCTGCTGCAGTCACCGAGTAGCGGCTACCAAAGCAAGACCGACGACGGCGACGCCTCCCGTGCTGGGGAGCGTCGCCGTCGCTCTTGTTGGAAGTCGATGGAAAGGCGGCTCATAGACTTGGGGCCATGAACGCCGAACTTATCGTGACCATCCTGTGTGGCCTGGCCATCGCCGTGGGCGTGGTCGGAACCATCATTCCCGTGTTGCCGGGCAGCATCCTCATCGGCGCCAGCCTCCTGGTGTGGGCTATCTGGGGTGGTGCCGGGCCGATGGGCTGGGTGATCTTCGCCATCGGCATGGTGTTTGTCGTGGCAGGGATGGCCGCCAGCGCCGTGTTGACCGGGCGCAAGATGAAACAGCACGGAATCCCCAACAGGTCGGTGTTGATCGGGATTGTCCTCGGGGTAGTGGGAATGTTCGTTATCCCGGTGGTGGGGCTGTTCGTGGGTTTCGCCGTCGGGCTCCTGCTGAGTGAGGTTCAACGGACCCGGAACTTCAAGGCCGCCCTGCGCTCAAGCGGGGCGGCGCTCAAAGCAACGGGCATCGGCATGCTGGTGGAGTTTGCCCTGGCCTGCGCCGCCGCGAGTACGTGGATCATCGGCGTCTGGGTGGAGGCTGTGTACGGCGGCCCCTGACGGCCCGCCGAGTTGGCACTTAATGACAATCCCGCGCCGGCGGACTGTCATCAAATGCCATCTCGACGCTGGGCTTAGTGGAGAGTGGGCACTTGAACCCGTGCCGGGCGGAACGTTGCCCCCGCGCCGGGGAAGAGCGGGACGTCGATCCGGGCATGAGTGTGGATGTCCTGCACGGTGTCCTTGGTGTGCTGCGCGATCTCCGCAAGGGTGGTCACCCACATGCCATCCAGATCCTTGACCCGTTCAATCAGCTGCTCCAGTGCCACGGCACGGGATGGCCTGCCTGAAATGAACGGGTGGTTCGTCAGGACAAAGCAGCTGCCTTGGGAGTGGTGAGCCTGCGCTTCGAGGGTCCACATCTCCAGCGCCTTGGCTGGACTCTCGATAACGCCGCTGCCCGTGACGCCGGGGTAGAAGCCGTACTGCTCCCAGTCGTCCAGTGCCCAGTCCACGGGGATCTCCACGATGTCGCGGGAGTCGTCTTCGGCGACGGACAGGCGATAGGGCGCATCGCCGTCGAGCAGGCTCGAATCGTAAAGGAAGCCACGGTCCGCAAGGAGCGCCGGCGACTGCCAGTTCAACTCCCACCACGGTGCGCGGTAACCAACGGGTTGGACGCCGGCGACGCTGGCCAACGCTTCAAGGCCCCGGTCCAGGTAGCTGGCCTCCGTGGCGGCGTCGATTCCCTGCATGGGCTCGTGGAGGTAGCCGTGATGGGCGATCTCGTGACCCCCATCGGCGATCCTGCGCACGACATCCGGGTAGCTTTCCGCCGTGAAGCCCGGGATGAAGAACGTTGCCTTGATGTCCTGGCGGTCCAGGATCTGCAGCAAGCGTGGAACAGCGATCTTCGGGCCGTACGACTGGTGGCTCATGAGGGACATGCGCCTGGTGCTGGAGGGATCGTGGGCGATGGTGCAGGACTCCGCGTCGACGTCGAAAGTGAAGGACGCCGCAGCCTTGTATCCGGAAGGCCAAGTGATCGGGTGGAGTGAATCAGCGTAAGCGGGCTGGTTCATGCGGTGGTCCTTTCAACGGCCGGCGCGGGTGCAGGCTGAGTGACTGATACGTGGTTTGAGTCGGCCAAAAGGTACTTCTTGTGCGCCCGGGGGCCGAGGACTGCATACACGATGGCGCTGGTGAGTCCGCCGGCGAGCCAGGAGAGGTCCCAGCCGCCCAGGGCAACAGCGATCGGTCCTTGCATGGCGGGTACCAGGCCGTACATGAACAGCCAGGTGGAGAAGATGCCCGCCAGGAGCGAGACGATTCCTGCCCAGTTGACCACCGGCAACCGGTGCGTGCCGACGGGGTCGAAGAGGCGGTCCACCTTGGCTGGCCAGCGACGGTCCAGCCAGAAGTAATGCACCAGCATGACCCCACCCCAAGCGGCTACCCACGCCACCAGGCCGATCAGCCAGGCATCGAGCACCGCTGCGAAGTCCTCCTGGAAGATGAAGAACACGACGGCGATGAGCGAGAAGACGCCGACGAACAGGTTGAGCTTGCGGCGGCTGATCTTGATGTCCAGGGCCTGCGTCGCCACGGAGAAGGTGTAGATGTTGAGGATGTTCGTGGCGATGGGTCCGTGCAGCACCATGAGCAGGACAGGCAACGCCATGACGCCGAAGTTCTGCACGATCAGCTTGCCGGGGTCGATCTCGCCGCTGTTCGTTGCCAGGCTTGCCCCAAGGACGCCGAGCCACACAACGGGAATGAACTGGCCAAGCACCGAGGCAAGGTAGACCTTGCGCTTGGGAACCGCGGTGCTGACGAACCGTGAGTAGTCGGCGGCGTAGGTGAACCAGGTGATGCCCCAGCCGATGCCAATTGCAGTCATGACGGCGCTCATGGCGGCGATCCGCTCCGAGCCTTGCAGGATGTTGCCCGCCGGGCCCGCGTAGCCCCAGTCGATCTTCATGCCGAACCAGGCAACAGCTGACATGACGGCGAGGATGAGGATGGTTGGCGGAACCGTCCACTTCTCAAAGGCTGCGATGGCTTTGTAGCCGAACCAGGCGATGGCCACTTGCGCAGCCATGATGGCCGTCGCGACGCCGATTTTCCAGGCATAGTTCTTGGCGTCCGGATCGACCCAGCCAAGGGTGCCGAAGAGGGCCATCACCAGATCCAGGATGATCCACGTGTTGACGGCGCACCAGCCGATCACCAGGAGGGCCTGGATGGCCGCGGGAAGGTAGTTGCCGCGTCGGCCGAAGGCAGCACGGGCCAGGACCATGCCGGTGGCTCCGGTCTTCTGGCCCAGGAGGACGAAACAGCCGAACAGCAGCATGCCGATCAGGTTTCCCAGGGCCAGGACGATCACCGTGTCGGCGAAGCCGAGGCCCAGATGAATGCCAAGTGCACCCAGGACCCAGTTGATCGGGGCGAGGTTGGCGCCGGCCCAGATCCAGAATTGTCCGGAAACTTTGCGGGTGCGGTCGGACTCGGGGATGGGCTGGAGCCAGGCTTCGCTGTCATGGCCCGGCGCCGTTGCCGGACCTGACTGCGCCGAGCCCGCATGGGATGGGGTGGAAGACGCGGGGGAGAGGTTGTCTTGCATGAGGAGAGCCTCCGTGTGTGAAAGGGACTCTCCCAGCGTATGTGCGTCAGATCACAGCAACAAGATACGATGTGTCTAAACGAAATGCCAACCATCATACGGAGTGTCATGCCAATCCTCCTGCGTGCTGCTTTGGAGTATGCAAGCCTCAAAGCCGCCGACCCGCTTTTGCTCAACCAGGTCCCTGGGGCTCTCGAAAGACCCGTCAGGTGGGTGCACTCAAGCGAAGTACTGGATATCGCTCCTCTGCTCAGCGGCGGGGAACTGCTCCTCAGCGGCGGGCAGGCGCTCGCGGTCGCGGGAGAAGAACGGCAGTCTGACTACGTGCGGGAATTGGCCGGGCGCGGGATAGCCGCGCTGGCACTGGAAACCGGGCCGGCACTTCCTGTAGTTCCAGCCGCCATGGTGGAGGTCGCCGAGGCTGCCGGCCTCCCGCTGATCGAACTGCGCAAGGTGGTCCCGTTCGTTGGCGTGATGCAGGAAATCAACTCACTCCTCGTGAGCGAATCCGTGGAATACCTCCAACGTGGTGATCAGGCCAGCCACGCAATGGCCGCTGAACTGGCCCATGGCGCCGGCCTCGACCAGCTCTTGGGTGTCCTGGCGGAAAAGACAGGTGCGGGCGCGCGGCTGTTGTCGCCGTCGGGCCTGACGCTCGGGGCCGCCGGTTCCTTCGACGACGCCGGCGACGTCACCTCCGTGGACGTGCCAGTGCGCGGCGTGCTTGCGGCCAGGCTCGACCTGCAAGTGCCCGACGGCGGCGACAACGCCCTGGCGCGCGTGGCCGGAGAACGGGCCGTGGACATTCTCGGGTTGGCGCTGCTCCAACGGATGCCCCCGGGCCTGAAGGAATTGGCGGGTATCGAGCTCATGCGGGCCATCAACTCCGGAAGCCAGCAGTGGCAGTTGCAGCAGCTGGGTCCGGCGTCGGGATTTACCGTCGGTGGAGACGTGGCAGCCATGGTGATCCGGTCCACGGGTGCGGGGCATCTGCGTCCCGCCCTGGATGCGCTGCTCCGGGAGTGTGTGCCCCACAGCGCCAGCTATGCCAACAATGCTGAGCTGATTGCGCTGGCATCCGTGGCTGGCGGAAGTTCCCAGCGTCAGGCCTTGGTGCAGGCCCTGCGCGGTTTGGACGTGCCGGTGGGATCTGTGATTGCTGTTGGCCCGTTGGGCAGGGGTATCGGAGAGGCGCCATGGTCCCTCACCGAAGCCCGCAGCGCGCTTGAACTCACGGTGTCAGGAACGGAAGAGGGATCGGGAACAGGCGTAGTGGACGCTGACATCCTCGCCGTGGAACTCCTCGCCGCCGGTTCGCTTGACCCGACCACCCGCGAAGCCTTTGTGCAGCGGCAGTTGGGTGCCGTCGTCGACCATGACCGCCTGAAGAAGTCCGAGCTGATGAGGACGTTGTCGGTATGGCTGGACACCGGATGCAACACGGCGCAAGCGGCACGCGAACTGCATCTGGAACGGCAGTCAATGCATCACCGGCTGCAACGGATCTTCGAGCTCTGCGGGGGTGATCCTCGGGGTACGGGCCGCCTGGCCGCGCTGCATCTCGCGACGCGGTTGGCGCGGATGTAACCCCCACTTCCCCCCACCGCGAGATGGCATTTAATGACAATGCGAGGCACTCGGATTGTCATTAAATGCCATCTCGGCGTGCAAGCAAGGACCTACTTCAGCACGATCGTCCTGTTCCCGTTGAGGATGATCCGTCCTTCGCAGTGCCAGCGAACGGCGTTGCTGAGGGCCTTGCATTCAGTGTCCCGGCCGGCGGCTACGAGATCGTCCGGCCCGAACGTGTGGTCCACTTCCACTACCTGCTGGGCGATGATGGGACCTTCGTCCAGTTCGCCGTTGACGTAGTGGGCTGTGGCACCGACTGTCTTCACGCCACGCGCGTATGCCTGGTGGTAGGGCTTGGCACCCTTGAAGCTCGGCAGGAACGAGTGGTGGATGTTGATGGCGCGGCCATCGAGCTTGCGTGCCAGATCATCGCTGAGGACCTGCATGTAGCGGGCAAGCACCACCAGCTCAACGTCCAGCTCGTCGATGATCTCCAGCAAGCGACCTTCGGCGGCGGGCTTCGTGGCTGCGGTTACAGGGATGTGGAAGAACGGGATTCCGTGCCATTCGGCCAAACCCTGGTGGTCGGTGTGGTTGGACACGACGCCCACCACATCGATGGGCAATTCACCGATACGCGCTCGGAACAAGAGGTCGTTCAGGCAGTGTCCGAACTTGGACACCATGATGAGCACGCGCCGCTTGGATCCCTGGCGTTCAAGCTGCCAGTTCATGCCGTACTTCTCGCCGACCGGGCAGAACGCGGTACGCAGGGTCTCCAGCGTGGACTCGTCCCCGGAGGAGGCGAAGTGGACGCGCATGAAGAAGTGGCCCTCGGCGCGATCACCGAACTGCTTGTTGTCGATGATGTCGCACCCGTGCTCCAGCAGGAAGCCGGAGACTGCGTGCACAATGCCCGGTCCTTCGGGGCAGTCCAGGGTCAGGACGTGCTCCACGGTGGTGTCCCCGCTGGAAGAAACGGCGGGTTCAGTTTGTATGGCAGTCATGGTCAGCACTCCACTACGTTGACGGCGAGGCCTCCACGGGAGGTCTCTTTGTACTTGGATTTCATGTCGGCGCCGGTCTCCCGCATGGTCTTGATGGCCTTGTCCAGGGAGACTTTGTGGCTGCCGTCGCCGTGCAGGGCAAGGCGGGCAGCGTTGATCGCCTTGACACTGGCAATGGCGTTCCGCTCGATGCACGGGATCTGCACGAGACCGCCTACGGGATCGCAGGTGAGGCCGAGGTTATGCTCGATGCCCACTTCTGCGGCGTTCTCCACTTGTTCCGGAGTCCCGCCCAGGACTTCGCACAGGCCCGCGGCTGCCATGGAACAGGCAGAACCTACCTCACCTTGGCAGCCCACTTCGGCACCTGAAATGGATGCGTTGATCTTGAACAGAATCCCGACGGCGGCCGCCGCCAGCAGGAACCGCACGACGCCGTCGTCGTTGGCTCCCGGAACGAACTTGGTGTAGTAGTGCAGCACGGCCGGAACGATGCCGGCTGCCCCGTTGGTGGGCGCGGTGACGATCCGTCCACCGGCGGCGTTTTCCTCGTTCACGGCAAGGGCGAACAGGTTGACCCATTCCATGGCGAGGAGCGGGTCGGCTGAGTTTGCGCCGTTCAGGTCGGCGTCGGTTTCGGACAGCTTCTTGAACAACGACGGCGCCCGTCGCCTGACCTTCAGGCCTCCCGGCAGGATGCCCTCGGCTGAGCAGCCGTTGTCCACGCATTCGCGCATGACGGCCCAGATACCCAGGAGCCGCTCCCGAAGCTCTTCCTCGGAACGCCACACCAGTTCGTTGGCCAGCATGATGTCCGAGATCGACTTACCCTCGCGTTCGCAGATGGCCAGCAGCTCATCAGCGGTGGAGAAGGGGTAGGGCAGGACGGTGTCGTCCGCGACGACCTTGTCGGCGCCGGAGGCATCCCCATCCACCACGAAGCCACCGCCAATGGAGTAGTAGCTGCGTTCCCGCAGTACCGTCCCTGTGTGGTCCAGGGCGCGGAAAGTCATGCCGTTGGGGTGGGCCGGAAGGGACTTGCGGCGGTGGAGGACGACGTCCTCATCCCAGTTGAAGTCCACCCGGTGGTCGCCGCCGAGCCGCAATTCGGCGTCGAGGGCGGCTGCCGCAACCTGGTCATCCGCGGTGCGGGTGTCCACGGTCTCGGGGGAGTGCCCCTGCAGTCCCAGCACCACGGCTTTGTCCGAGCCGTGGCCCCGGCCGGTGGCGCCCAGGGAGCCGAAAAGCTCAGCCTGGACGCGCACCGTGGCCGGAAGCTGGCCGGACGATTCAAGACCATCCGTGAACTGCTTTGCCGCGCGCATCGGGCCCACCGTGTGTGACGATGACGGCCCGATGCCCACGGAAAACAGGTCGAGCACACTCAGTGCCATTACGGGACCTCAGGGGATGCGTACTCCCGCATGGCGTCCAGGATCCAGCGGCCAAGGAAGTCGGCGAACGAGGCCCGGGGAAGAATCCGGTAGGACTCGTCCGAGGTCTTCCAGAGCACCACCGGGATGTGTGCGAGTTCCGTGGAAAGGGCCGTCCCGGCTTTGAAGACGCGGGGGTGGAGGTCCAGGGAGCACGTCTTTTCCAGCACTGCACGGGCGTGGCTGCCGGAGAGCTCGAACGTGGTGCGGTTGGCGGAAAGATCCACCACCTGGCCGGAGTCGCTGCCCAAGGCAGTGGTCAGGTCGCCCACCAGGGAGCCACCCAGCGAATCGTGGGACTCCTCGGGGGCCACTACCAGGAACTCGGTGGGGCCGAGCCAAATGGTGCTGGTTGCACCGGAGACTACTACCTCACCGCTGGCGGCAGGCAAGCCGCCGGTCACGGACGCAACCCGGGCACCGGCGTCGGACCTCCTGTCGACGCGCACGCCCACCATGGTCTGGTACGGGATCTCCGTGAGGGTGACCGTTCCGGGAACGGAACCGGAGGTGAATGCGTCACTGAGGTGCTCTGCCGGGCTGCGGCGGGCGCCCCGGAGGCTGCTCACGATTTCTGCGGGTGCTGCTGTTTCAGCCATCTTTGCGGGTCCCTTCAGCATCAAAAAGTACGGTTTCGCCAACAACCACGTCCACCAGTTGGTCGCCCAGGGATGCCTGGAGCGTCTCACCGATGCGGTTGCGGCCGTTCTGGATCAGCGCCAGGCCGAAGGAACGGCCAAGGGCGGCGCTGTGGTAGCTCGAGGTCACGAAGCCTTCCATGGGAACGGGGCCGTTGGCGGGGTTGACCGCGATGCCCTTCTCCACGAGCTGGGTGCCTTCGGGAAGCCTCAGCGAGTGGTCGGCCGGAAGGACGCTCACCAGGTGCTTGCGGTCCTCGCGGCTGGCGTCTTGGCGGAGGTAGGAACGCTTGCCGATGAAGTCCTTGGCCTTGGAAACAATCCAGTCCATGCCGGCGTCCTGCGGAGTGACCGTGCCATCGGTGTCCTGGCCGACGATCGGGTAGCCCTTCTCGGCGCGGAGCACGTGCATGGTTTCGGTGCCGTAGGGGGTGATGTTGAACTCGGCACCAGCGGCAGCAACGGCTTCCCAGGTGTTGAGGCCGTACCAGGACGGCACATTGATTTCGTAGGCCAGTTCGCCGGAGAACGAGATCCGGCAGACGCGGGCCTGCACTCCGGAGGCCAAGGTGGTCTCGCGGAACGTCATGAACGGGAAGTTTTCGGCTTCGAGGCCACCGTTTTCGGCCAGCTGCGGCGCAACCTTCGCGAGGACTGCCCGGGACTTGGGACCGACGACGGCGATGGTGCTCCACTGCTCCGTCACGGAGGTGAAGACCACATCGAGTTCCGGCCACTCCGTCTGGTGCCACTCTTCCAGCCAGTCCAGGACCTTGGCTGCGCCACCGGTGGTGGTGGTCATGAAGTAGGTGTCTTCGTCCAGGCGCAGGGTCACGCCGTCGTCGAAGATCATGCCGTCCAGCGTGCACATGACGCCGTAGCGGGCCGAACCCGGTGCGAGCTTCTTGAACGCGTTGGTGTAGACACGGTTCAGGAACTCACCGGAGTCCTTGCCACGGATCTCGATTTTGCCGAGGGTGGTGGCGTCCATGAAGCCCACGGAGTCGCGGACTGCGGCGCACTCGCGCAGTACCGCGGTGTCCATGTCCTCGCCGTCCTGCGGGTAGTACCAGGGGCGCTTCCACTGTCCAACGTCTTCGAACAGGGCACCCTGGGCAACGTGCCACGGGTGGATGGACGTGACGCGGGCGGGGTCGAAGAGCTCGCCGCGCTGGCGGCCGGCCAGGGCTGCGAAGGCGACCGGGGTGAACGGGGCACGGTATGCGGTGGTGCCGATCTCGCCGATGCCCGGAACAGAGTCCGCGCCGCCGTGCTTGAGCGCTGCGGCGATGACGCCGATCGCGTTGACGCCGGAGGTCTTGCCTTGGTCGTTTGCCGTGCTGATGGAGGTGTACCGCTTGACGTGTTCCACCGAACGCATGCCTGCTCCGGTGGAGCGGAGGACGTCGGCCACGGACTGGTCGCGCTGGAAGTCGACAAAGTGGTTGTGCCACTCGCCGGGTTCGCCGGTCTGGCCCGGCACCAGCCACAGCTGGCGGGTTGGGGCACTTGCTACCGGGGCCTGCAGCTCCGACGGAGTGGTTGCGGATTCGAAGCCGGCAGCGATCGAAGCGGCTGCACCTGCGGAGATACCCTCAGCCAGGCAATCCTGCAGTTCGTAGCTGCCACGGCCTGCGCCCACCACCTGCTGGTCACGGACCTTGCTGGAAGGGATGAACGCTGCGAGTTCGTCATCCCAGCGCAGCTTGCCCTGGCGCTGGCTGTGGAGGTGGACCACGGGGCTCCAGCCACCGGAAACGGCGAGCAGATCGGCAGCCAGCTGTTCGACGCCCGAGGTGAGTTCGCCGTCGTCGTTGATGCTGCGGACGGTGACGCCGTTCAGGCGACCCGACTCATCTGCGCTGGTGTCCGCCACGGCGCTGCCGATCAGGACCCGGATACCGCTTTCGACGGCGGCTGCGGCCTTCGCGCTGATCTGCGGACGGGCATCGACGACGGCGGCAACCGGTACGCCTGCTGCCTTCAGGTCCGCGGCAAGTGCGTAAGCGGAGTCGTTGGTGGTGCTGATGACGACCCGCGAGCCGGCGGCCACAGCGTAGCGGTTCAGGTAGGTGCGGGCTGCCGAGGCGAGCATGATGCCGGGGCGGTCGTTGTTCTCGAAAACCAACGGACGCTCGTGGGCGCCGGGAGCAAGGACTACCTGTGCAGCACGGATGTGCCAAATCCGCTGGCGCGAGACGCCCGGGGCTGCCGGGACGCTCAGGTGATCCGTGCGGTTCTGGGCCGCGATGACGTAGTTGGAATCGTAAGAGCCGAAGGCCGTGGTCCGGTTCAAGACCGTGCATTCGGCGGCGGAAACGAGTTCGGCCTCAACGTCTGCCACCCACTCGAGGGCGGGCTTGCCTTCGATGGTTTCCTGCAGCCCGGGGGCCGTGGAGCCGGAGAGCAGCGAGCCGCCAAGCTCAGGCTGGTCGTCGATCAGGATGACGCGGGCGCCGGTGCGGACTGCTTCACGTGCTGCTGCCAAGCCGGCAACGCCACCGCCTACAACCAGGACATCGGTGTGGACGTACTTCTTGTCGTACTCCGCCTTGTCCTCGTTGGGGTCCAGCTTGCCCAGGCCGGACAGGAGCTCAATGTCCATGCCGTCAACCAGGGAAACTGCGCTGGCCGGGAGCATCGACTCGGCAACGTGGCCCGGGAAGCGGGGTGCGATCTTGACCAGGGCGTTGGACTCTTCCACGCCAGCGGCCATGATGCCGCGGGGGCGGTCCTCGTAGAGGGAGTTTCCGGCGTTGATGTGGCCATTGGCCAGCAGGGCTGACGCAATGGTGTCTCCCGGGTGGCCGGTGAATTCCTGGCCGTCCACCGTGAAGCGCCATGAGATGCTGCGATCGATGCGGCCGCCGGCAGCGAGGCGGGCGTTCTGGCTGCTCACTTCTGGGCTCCTTCCGGGGAGGTGGTTGTGGTGGGGGCGCCTGGGGCCAGGCCGGGTCCGCCGGCTTGGCCTTCTGCTGATTGGCCGGTGGTGTCCGGCCGCGGTGAGCCCATCGCGTAGATGGAGTGGATGTCATAGCTCACGGTGTCGCGCAGCATGTTGAACCACTGGCGGCAACCCGTGCTGTGGACCCAGCGCTCGGCGAAGGTGCCCTTGGTGTTCTCGCGGTAGAACAGGTATTCAGCCCATTCACGGTCCGAGAGGTCGTTCGGGTTTTCCGGGTAGGGGACGTGTGCCTGTCCGCCGTAGTGGAATTCGGTTTCGTCGCGTGGCCCGCAGTTGGGGCATGAAATGAGGAGCATGTCCTTGCCTTCCTGTCTTAGTGGGCCACGGCTGCGGCGCCGTGTTCGTCGATGAGGGCACCGGTTTCGAAGCGTTCCAGTGCGAACGGGGCGTTGAGCTCGTGCGGTGCACCCGTGGCGATGGTGTGGGCGAAGGTGAGGCCCGCTGCGGGGGTTCCCTTGAAGCCACCGGTTCCCCAGCCACAGTTGACGAACATGTTCTCCACCGGGGTCACGCCGACAATCGGGGAAGCGTCCAGCGTGGTGTCCACGATGCCGCCCCAGGTACGGAGCACGTGTGCCCGGGCGAAGATCGGGAAGAGCTCCACGGCTGCTGCCATCTGCTCCTCGATCACGTGGAAGGAACCACGCTGGCCGTAGCCGTTGTAGGAGTCGACGCCGGCACCCATGACCAGCTCGCCCTTGTGTGCCTGCGAGACGTACACGTGCACGTGGTTCGACATGACCACCGTCGGGTGGACGGGCTCGTGCAGTTCGGAGACCAATGCCTGCAGCGGGTGGGACTGGATCGGGAGGCGGAAACCGGCCATCTCGGCAAGCACCGAGCTGTGGCCAGCGGCTGCGAGGCCAACCTTTTCCGTGTTGATGGTGCCGCGGGTGGTCTTGACGCCGGTGACGCGGTTGCCGTCCTTGATGAAGCCGGTGACTTCACAGTTCTGGATGATGTCCACGCCCAGCTCGTCACACTTGCGTGCGAACGCCCAGGCAACGTGGTCGTGCTTGGCGATGCCTGCGCGCGGCTGGTACGTGGCGCCCATGACGGGGTAGCGGATGTTGTCGCTGGTGTTCAGGATGGGGCAGAGTTCCTTGACCTGGTCCGGCTCGAGCCATTCGGCGTCCACACCGTTGAGGCGGTTGGCACCGACGCGTCGCATGCTTTCGCGGACATCACCCAGCGTGTGGGCGAGGTTCATGACACCGCGCTGGCTGAACAGGAAGTCGTACTCGAGTTCCTCGGGCAGGATTTCCCAGAGCTTGAGGGCGTGCTCGTAGATGGCGGCGCTCTCGTCCCAGAGGTAGTTGGAACGGATGATGGTGGTGTTGCGGGCCATGTTGCCACCGGCCAGCCAGCCCTTTTCCAGGATGGCGATGTTGGTCATGCCGTGGTTCTTGGCCAGGAAGTACGCGGTGGCCAGGCCGTGCCCGCCGCCGCCAACGATCACTGCGTCGTAGGACTTTTTGGGTTCCGGGTTGCGCCAGAGGAAGTCAGGGTGTTCGGGGAGGTGGTCGACACTCACTGGGCTGCTCCAATCATTTCTGCTTCGAGTACGGATTCGGCACCATTGCCGAGGTGGGGGTAAAGCGGGAACTTCTCCGCGAGTGCGGTAACGCGGCCGCGGAGTTCGACGGCGGTCTGGTCACCCAGGGTGCCGCTGGCCGCCGAGGCGATCAACGCCGTCGCAATGATGTCTGCAACTTCGGTGAACTCTTCGGCGCCGAAACCGCGGGCGGCCAGTGCCGGGGTGCCGACGCGGAGGCCGGAGGAGACCATCGGCGGGCGGGGGTCGAACGGGACGGCGTTGCGGTTCACGGTGATGCCGATGTGGTGCAGTGCGTCTTCACCTTGCTGGCCGTTGAGCTCGGAATTGCGGAGGTCGACGAGGACCAGGTGAACGTCGGTACCGCCGCTGACGACGGAGATGCCGGCTGCTGCGACGTCTTCCTTAAGGAGACGGTCAGCAATGATCTTGGAACCTTCAAGGACGCGCTCCTGGCGCTCCTTGAACTCGGGCTCGGCGGCGAACTTGAAAGCGACGGCCTTGGCCGCGATCACGTGCTCCAGCGGTCCGCCCTGCTGGCCGGGGAAGACGGCCGAGTTGACCTTCTTGGCGATGTCGGCGTCGTTGGTCAGGATCACGCCGCCGCGGGGACCGCCGAGGGTCTTGTGCGTGGTGCTGGTGACGATGTGGGCGTGGGGGACCGGGCTTGGGTGCAGGCCCGCGGCGACCAGGCCGGCGAAGTGGGCCATGTCCACCATGAGGTACGCGCCAACGGAGTCGGCGATCCGGCGGAACTCGGCGAAGTCCAGTTGGCGGGAGTAAGCGGACCAGCCTGCAACGATCAGCTGCGGCTTGTTCTCAACAGCCAGGCGCTCCACCTCGGCCATATCGATGGTGTGGGTGTCTTCGCGGACGCTGTATGGAACCACGTTGTACAACTTGCCGGAGAAGTTGATCCGCATGCCGTGGGTGAGGTGGCCGCCGTGGGCCAGGTTCAGGCCCATGATGGTGTCGCCGGGCGTAATCAGCGCGTGCATGGCTGCGGCGTTGGCCTGGGCACCGGAGTGGGGCTGGACGTTTGCGTATTCGGCTCCGAAGAGGGACTTCAAACGGTCGATCGCGAGCTGCTCGATGACGTCCACGTGCTCGCAGCCGCCGTAGTAGCGCTTGCCCGGGTAACCCTCGGCGTACTTGTTGGTGAGCACCGAGCCCTGGGCCTCCATGACGGCCGTAGGGGCGAAGTTCTCAGAGGCGATCATTTCCAGCGTGGACTGCTGGCGGATCAGTTCCTGGGCGATCGCCTGATCAACCTCCGGGTCCGCCTGGGCGAGCGGGCGGATCAACGGTGCAACCATGGTGTTCTCCTTAGAGGTACGGGTAGTGGCCGACTGTTAGTCAACTAATATATTAGAACTGTTGCCATGGTATGTTGGAGATCACATAGTCGTCAACAGATCTGCTGAAAGTCCTCGTGCAGACTGGGGGAGTACGGCGTTGGGAGAAGGCGATGAGCACAGCACTGGAAGCTTTGGAAACAGTCCCGCAGGGTACGTCCCTGGCGGATAACGCCTACCTGCTCCTGCGCGACAGGCTCATCATGTTGGACATCAAGCCCGGCGACCCCATCAATGACGGTCAGATCGCCGCCGAACTCGGCATCGGTCGGACGCCTGTCCGTGAGGCCATCAAGCGGCTTGAGGGCGATCACTTGGTGGTCTCCTACCCCCGCCGCGGCACCTTCGCCACCGGCGTGGACATCACCCAGCTCGCTGAAGTCTCCGAAATCCGCGAACTCCTGGAACCACTCGCATCACGCAAGGCTGCGCGTATGGCAAGCCCAGCCATGCGGTCCGAGTTGCGTGACGTCGCTGCCGCCATCCGTGACCTTGAGGGCCAGGATGCGTCCTCCGCGGAACTTATGCGCTACGACATCCAGGTCCACCGCCTTATCTACAAAGCCTCGGCTAATGCGCACCTCGAAGACGTCCTCATCCGGTACGACAACCTCGCCACCCGCATTTGGTGCCACATGCTGGAAAAGATGCCTTCCGTTTCGGGGCACATCTCCGAGCATGCAGAGCTGCTCACCGCCATCGCCGACGGCGACGAAGAACTCGCCGCCAAGCTGGCCACGCACCACGTTGTGAGCTTTGAAGAGACCATCCGCAAGGTCCTCTGACCCTCTCTCACATCCCACCTGCTTGAGGCGGACCCTCTCTCACATCCCGCCTGCTTGAGGCGGACCCTCTCTCACATCCCGCCTGCTTGGGGTGGACGCTCTCTCACATTCCGCGCGCTTGCTGCGGACCCTCTCTCACATCCCGCCTGTTTGGGGTGGACGCTCTCTCACATTCCGCGCGCTTGCTGCGGACCCTCTCTCACATCCCGCGTGCTTGCTGCGCACGCTCGCTCACATCCCGCCTGTTTGGGGTGACGCTCTCTCACGATCAGTCCCTCCGCCAGGCTAAACCCGGCGATGTCAGGCCAACCCCGAATCTCCGTTGTTCCGACACCCCCGACCAACTTGCTCGAGGCGGACGACGTTTGTTCATAGGCGGGCCAAAAGCCCGACGTCGGCACCCAGGCCGGTGCCGACGTCGGGCTCTTGCTTTGCGTGAGTGGGGGTTGGGTTGAAGGGTGGGGGATGTGAGTGGGGGTTGGGTTGAAGGGTGGGGGATGTGAGTGGGGGTTGGGTTGAAGGGTGGGGGATGTGAGTGGGGGTTGGGTTGAAGGGTGGGGGATGTGAGTGATGATGGAGGTCATTTGGGCGTTGGTCGCAACCGGGAATCGTTCACTGCAACGTTAAGTCGTTTTCAGTCATGACTCGTTCTCTCCTGTGAATTTCCCCGGGCAAGTCACGTGGCCCTAAAAATAAACTCTTGACCGTGATCCACCACACACGTAGTCTGATGCAACAGCGTTGCGTTGAATGCAACCCCAATGATTTTGGTGGACACATGAGCAATGAATCCTCTGTGGCAGCCGAGCAAGGCAACCCAACCGCCTCCGGCTACAACCACACACCCAGCCCCGATAGCACGGTCAGTAAGGACACTCGACGGCGAGTTGTCACTGCGAGCTTCATCGGCAACTTTGTCGAATGGTTCGACTACGCCGTTTATGGATACTTGGCCGGCATCATCTCCTCAGTTTTCTTCCCCGAGTCGGACCGGCAAACCGCCCTGCTCGCAACTTTCGGTGTCTTCGCCATCAGCTTCTTTGTGAGGCCGCTTGGCGGTTTCATCTGGGGCCACATTGGCGACAGGCTTGGACGAAAGCAGGCACTGTCCCTGTCCATCCTGCTGATGTCAGTTGCCACGTTCTGCATCGCGCTGATTCCGGGATACGCGACGATCGGCGTCATGGCGCCCATCCTGCTCCTGCTCGTCAGGGTGGTCCAAGGCTTCTCGGCGGCAGGCGAATATGCAGGTGCCTCCGCGTTCCTCGTGGAGTACGCACCGGCACACAGGCGCGGACTCTATGCCGCCGTCGTGCCTGCAAGTACCGCAGCGGGACTGCTGCTGGGCTCCTTGCTTGCCGCCCTGCTGAGTTCAGTCCTGACCGCTGAGCAGCTGAACGAATGGGGCTGGCGCCTGCCCTTCCTGCTCGCAGCACCCATGGGCCTGATCGGGCGGTACATAAGGACCAAGCTCGAGGACACACCCGCATTCCGGGAGTTGGCGGGGAAGGACCATGCCGTCAAGGCGCCGGCCTTCGCCATGTTCAGGACCTACCGGAAGCAGCTCATCATCGCCACGGGAGCTGTGCTGCTCAACGCCGTGGGCTTCTACGTCATCCTCAGCTACATGCCGACGTACCTTTCGGAAGAACTTGGCTTCGGCGCCACGGAGTCCTTCCTGGCAACCACGATCGCGCTGGCCAGCTACATCGGCTTCATTTTCCTGACGGGAATTGCATCGGACAGGTTTGGCAGGAAGAAGATGCTCCTCACCGCGTCCGTCCTGTTCGTGCTGCTGACTGTGCCGGCCTTCATGCTCTTGGATACGGGAAACTTCCTCGTGATCGTGTTGGTGCAGATCCTGCTGGGCGGGATGCTCACTCTCAATGACGGCACCCTGCCGAGCTTCCTCGCCGAACTCTTTCCCACCAAGGTCCGCTACACCGGCTTTGCCGTGAGCTTCAACCTCTCCAACGCCCTGTTCGGTGGTACCGCCCCGTTCATGGCGACACTCCTGATTGGCATGACCCACAACCAGCTGGCACCTGGCTGGTACCTCGTGGCTGCCTCCCTGGTTTCCCTCGTCGCAGTCCTCTTCGCAGCAGAAACGTCAAAGAAGCCGCTGCAGCAGGACTGAGAAACAACCACACCCATTGAAAGGAATCACCATGACCATCACCGAACACGAGTCCGTCAACGACGTCGCCAAGCTCGAGCGCACCAAGGTCCTCAACAACGGCGAAAAGGTCTCACTGACCTTCTCCGATGCCGAGTTCGAACGCCGTCTCGCAGGCCTCCGCAGCATCATGGCCGAGAAAGACCTCGACGCCGTCATCCTCACGAGCTACCACTCCATCAAGTACTACTCCGACTTCCTCTTCACCTATTTCGGACGCTCGTACGGCATGGTGGTCACCAAGGACGACACGGTCACCATCACGGCAAATATCGACGCCGGTATGCCTTGGCGCCGCAGCTACGGCGAGAACCTCGTGTACACCGACTGGCGCCGTGACAACTACATCCATGCCATCCAGGAAGTCCTGCGGACCCGCGGCATCAACCCGCGCCGCATCGGCGTCGAAGATGATTCCCTGCCGTTGGATAACCGCAACAAGATCCAGGCGGCCTTCTCCGGAGCAACGCTGGTTGACGTTGCCCAGGCGGCAATGCGGCAGCGCATGATCAAGTCGCAGGAAGAGATCGCGGTCATCAAGCACGGCGCCCGCATCGGTGACCTCGGCGGCGAAGCCATCCGCAACGCCATTACAGCCGGGATCACGGAGTACGAGGTAGCGCTGATCGGCACTGAAGCCATGGTCCATGAAATCGCGCGCACGTTCCCGGACTCGGAAATCCGCGACACCTGGGTGTGGTTCCAGTCCGGGATCAACACCGATGGCGCCCACAACTGGGCAACGACCCGCAAGATCCAGGAACACGACATCCTGTCCCTGAACTGCTTCCCGATGACCAGCGGTTACTACACCGCCCTTGAGCGCACCCTGTTTTACGGTGAACCCGACGCCCGTTCCCTTGAGCTGTGGAACATCAACGTTGAAGTCCACAAGCGGGGACTGGAACTAATCAAGCCCGGCGCCGTGTGCAAGGACATCGCCGCGGAGCTCAACGAGATCTACGTCAGCCACGGACTGCTCGCCAACCGGACCTTCGGCTACGGCCACTCGTTCGGCGTTCTCAGCCACTACTACGGGCGTGAGGCCGGCCTTGAACTGCGCGAGGACATCGAGACGGTACTGGAGCCGGGCATGGTGGTATCCATGGAACCGATGATCACTGTGCTGGATGGCCAGCCGGGCGCAGGCGGCTACCGTGAGCACGACATCCTGGTGGTGGGCGAGGACGGCGCGGAGAACATCACCAAGTTCCCGTTCGGCCCCGAGCACAACATCATCGGAGCGTAAGTGATGGGACCGGTGGCCGCAGTGTACGGCGCCCACCGGTTCCGTCGACGCAACGCCAGCAGCCCGCAGCGAAATATAGTGAACCTATGACTCCCTCCGAATCCAGCGAGACGCCTGACACCAGCGGTAACGGTGACAGCAAGAGCACCTCGGTCATCGTGAACGCCATTGCAGTGCTGCGTAGCTTCTCTGCGGGCGAACCCCTCCTTGGAGTCACGGAAATCGCAGGCCGTATCGGTCTGCACAAGAGCACCGTCTCGCGGATTTTGGCCACTTTGGAGCAAGAGGGTTTGGTGGAGCGCGACGTCGATTCGCGCAGGTTCCGCTTGGGGCTGGGCATGATCGCAATGTCGGGCCCCCTCCTGGCGGAACTCGATGAGCGGCGGGTTGCCTACCCCGTTTTGCAGGAGCTGACCGAACGCACCGGCGAGACCAGCGCGCTCATGGTGTGGAACGGCGTCGAATCCATGTGTGTGGAGCAGATCCCCAGCCGACACCAGGTCAAGCATCTTGCTCCGCTCGGGGCCCGATACAAGGAGGCGCTGAGTTCCTCCGTGCAGGTTTTTCTGGCAGCCGAAGACCCGGAACGGGTCCGTCACCTGCTCCGTGGCGGGTCCATCACGTTGCCTGGGCTGGATGATGCTTCCGTGGAGACGTACCTTGACCGGCTCAAGGAAAGCGCGGTACGCGGATGGGCCGTCAACTTCGGCGAAACGTCCATCGAAGAGGTTGGCGTTGCCTCCCCCGTGTACGACCACCGGGGAAGCATCGTGGCCTCGGTGTTGATCCCGGCTCCGAAGTTCCGCGTTTCGCAGGAAGTCCTGGCCGGCCTCGGCGAGGCTTGCGCGGCGGCGGCGGCCAAGGTCACGACCCGCCTGGGTGGCCGCACCCCTCAGTAGCCGGCCCGGGGCGTCAGCGAGATGGCAGTTAGTGGCAATCCAGCGCCCCCACACTGTCATTAACTGCCAAGTCGGCGGGTGCGGTTCTTGACCGCGCGCCCAATCCTTCCTAGGGTTTCCTGAGAAAACGTTTTCTTAACCATCTCAAGCACCCACTGGAGAGCTCTGTGCCTCCAAGTACTGGGGTACATCGTTGTGCCCCGGGAAGGATTTCCATGAGATCGACCCGAAGAAAACCGCAGTCCCGGCACCGTCTGGCAGGCACCATGCTGGCAGCGGTGATGGGGATGACGTCCGTTGCCGCCGTCGCCTTGCCGGCAAGTGCCGCCCCCGCAGGAAAGGTGGACAGCCCGGCGTGCTCCAGCACCAGCATTCTCCTGAGCGGCGGAAGCGGCAGGGTCCCGCAAAAACTGTGCGTTCCGGCGCAGGCGACGGACAGTACCAAGACGCTGCTGGTGTGGAACAAACCGGACATTTACGACGACGTTGTGGACTACCGCGTCTACCTGAACGGACGCGCTGTGGGAACCGCCGAGGAAAACGCGCGGACCTTCTCGCCTGCCCAGGAATACGTGGAGGCATTCCGCGCCGCCGACCAGGACGGATTCCACGTTCGGACCGTTGCCCACAATTACACCGTGACGGGCTTGTCTCCGCGCACCAGCTACCAGTTCGCTGTGACCGCCATCAGGGCCGATGGCAGCGAGTCTGCCGCGAGTGGACCGATCACCGTGACCACCACGCCGGCGCGCCACGAAGTCAGCATCACAGATCCGGCCTACAAGGCAGTGGGCGATGGGGCAAGCCTCAACACCAAGGCCATCCAAAAGGCAATCGACACCTGCCGCACACCTGGCTGTACTGTGGTGGTTCCCGCCGGAACCTTCAAAACCGGCGCGCTCTTCCTGCACTCGGACATGACCCTGGAGCTTCGGGAAGGAGCCCGTTTGCTCGGTTCCGACCTTGCTGAGGACTATCCCTTGGATAAGGGCTACTACCTCTATCCCGTCCCCGACCCCCTCCCAACCGAGGCTGAATACCGAAACTACCGGAGGCCGCCGTCGCTCATTAACGTGCTTCCGGACGACAACGGCAGGTCCGCCGGAAATCGCGAGCCGGGCGCGGTTGCAAGCAACGTGCGCATCGTCGGCAAAGGCGTCGTGGACGGAAACGGCTGGAAGCGGACCGCCGAAGGATCGATAGTGGACGAAGCCGGCAACGAAATACCCCAGTATGTGGCGAGTTCGGCAAGCAAGGTCCTGGACGACGGCGTGCTTGCCGCCGATCAGTTCCGCAAGGCCAAGGAGAATCCGGAAGCCCTCACCGGAGTTATCAACAAGCCTGAAGCGCTGGATGACTCCGTACTCTACGGGCAGTACCGTTCAAGCCTGATGACCTTCATGGGAGTGAGGAACCTGTACATCGAGGGGGTCACGGCCGACAACCCGGCGTTCCACGGGGTGATGATCCTGGACACCGAAAACAGCACTGTCAACGCGATGCGGCACACCACGTACAACGCCAACAACGGTGACGGTTTGGAGTTCGGTGGTGCGAGCAACGGGATCGTCTTGAACAATTTCTTTGACACCGGCGATGACCAGGTCAACTTCGCGGCAGGCCAGGGTAAGTACGGAGCCCTTGGAAGGCCGAGCGAGGACGTGTGGATCTTCAACAACTACATGCGCATGGGCCACGGCGGCGTTGCCGTCGGTTCAAACACGGCGGCTTGGGTGCAACGCGTGCTTGCTGAAGACAACGTCATGTACAAAGTTGAAACCGGCGGCCTGCGTATGAAAAGTACCTCGGACATGGCCGGCGGAGGTCGTGATTTCCTCTTCCGCGACACCGCCATGGCGTGCATGGGAAGCAGCGCGTTCATCATGACGCTGAGCTACAACCAGTCGCCGTCGGGATATCTTGCTGCGGACTCGGCCACGTTCAAGGATGTGCAGGTCCGCAACGTTTCCGTGGACGGCAACAATTCGCCCACGTGCGGCATGGCTGTGTCCGACAGCAAGCCGGTCATCGACATCCAGGCAGGTCCCGCGCTCGGCGAAGGAACGGCGGCCCTGAGTGCCTTCACTTTCCAGGATGTGGTGTTCCGCAACGTCAACCCGGCCAACATCAAGGGCCTGACGGATTCCTCCTTCGATAACGTGACGTTCCAGAGCGTGCGGAACAACGCCAACCCCTGGCGCTTGGACCAGTACTCCACAGGCAACACTTTTACCAACGTGAGCCCTGCACCGCCCGGGAAGTAGAGCTTGGCGGCGCCGAGTTGGCAGTTAATGACAATCGCCGGCATCGACATTGTCATCAAATGCCATCTCGGCGCTATGAAATGGCGGCCGTCCCCGCAAAGGGGCGGCCGCCGTCGTTGTTTCCGCAACTATTGAGGGCTACATCTTCCTTCGAGTCGCGGCTGTTTCGTCCATGACATCCCTGCCGAGCCAGACGCCGAGGCCGATCATGGCAACGCCAAGGATCAGGTGGAGCCAGTTATCGGCCGTGTTGAACGGGACGAAGTTGGCGCCCGTTCCCTGGTTGATAACCAGGCCGTAGATCCAGAGGACGATGTACACTGCGCCGCCGCCCAGAAGGAACAGGCGGGCCATGCGGTCGTTCCTTGCCATGGCCAATCCGGCCGCGCCGAACAGCAGGTGAACGATGTTGTGGAGTATGGACACTTGGAAGACTCCAAGCAGCATGGCGCCGGATTCATGTCCCGCAAAGGTCATGGCGCCGTAATTGGTGGTGATTCCCGGGATAAAGCCCAGGACGCCTACCAGCAGAAATACTATGCCAACGCCCATGGCGGTGTTGCGAAGTGTCAACCCCATCATGTGGTGGTGTTCGGCAGGGTGCGAAGCGGTGGTCATCAGTCCTCCCTTTCACGCGGTTATGCGGCTCTTCTGCTGGAGAGCCGACCTGCGGCAAGGGGTGTGGCAAAACCTTGCCGACGCCGCCATAATACTCCTGAAATGCTCCGGATAGCAGGGGATCGGCCCGGTTCAGGAGCCGGTTAGCATGGATTCATGAGCCAAGTGCCGAACGGTCGCGTGCACACCATTTTTTATGATGTCCGGGATCTGACGCCCTTCCGGGAGGGCTATGTCCGGACGCCTGTGCGCGGCCTGGCTGACGGCGTGAACGATGTTCTTTCGGGAGTCCTCAGTGGCCGGGACCATGCACGTTTGTCCGTTGTGGGCAGCGTCCCGAGGCTGAAGCTGTTGTCTTCGAAGGCGGCGAAAGCCATGCATGACGCCGTCTTTTCCTCCACAGAACCGGACCGCCTCCTCGCCTTCGCGCGGGCGAACCCGGGCTGGGCCGGGTTGTGCCACATCATGGCCGGGTTGCTGGTCTACAAACATGGCGGGTACTTGCGTGCGTCCGAACTGCTGCAGCGCGGGTTGACTACCAGGATCGACGACGACGCCAGCCAGTTCTCGGCGACGTACCTTGGGCAGGTGGTCACCCGGGTTGAAGTCGCCGAACGCATCGAGGTCCCCGTGCTGTTCAGCGAGGAATCCGTGTTCCTGGCGCTGGCCCATTGTCTCCGGGAAATGGGGATGACCGAAGCCGCCCTTGAAGCTGTGGTGGGTTTGCCGCCGTCGTTGCCTTCTGCCTTGGCCCGCTGCACAGCGGCGTTTTCCCTGGAGCGCCACCGTGACGTGGTGGTGTGGACCGAGGGCCTGCTGAACACCGACGATCTTTCGGCGGCCTTGTTGCTGATCCGGGCGCGGTCGCAGCGCGCCAGGGGCGACTTTGATTCAGCCCAAGTGGCCTTGAAGGAGGTCCTTCGCCGCAGGAAGACGAATCTGGCGCTGAAGAACGATGCCCTGACTGACCGGGCTCTTCTGGCGCTGGACCAGGGCCGCCGGACGCTGACGCCGCGATCCATGCGGCACGCTCCGCCGGCTGAGCTGGAGTCCATGGAGGTCATCCGCAAAGACGCAGAAATGCGGCGGCTTTGGGAGAACGACTTCCGGCAGCTGGGCGGCGAATAGGGACTATTGTGCTGACCTCGGAAGCGGCGTACGCTCTTAATCAACCAAATCTTTGATAAAGGATCTGGTTGATTACGGAAGGTTTGAGGGTAGATGGCACACGACGTTCCAGGTCACGAAACCCTGGACAGGGCGTTCATGGCACTGGCGGATCCGGTCCGGCGGGCCATCGTTGCCCGTCTCTCACGGGGAGATGCCACCGTCAACGAGCTCGCGGAACCGTTCGCCATCACCAAGCAGGCGGTGTCCAAACACATACAGGTGCTGGAACATGCAGGCCTGGTGACCCGCTCCCGCGATGCCCAGCGCAGGCCCGTCCATCTGGACGCCGCCGCCCTGGAACGCATGACGGCGTGGATCGACCAGTACCGCTTGATCGCCGAGTCCCGCTACAGGAGCCTCGACCAACTGCTCGCCACCTCCCGGCAGGAACAAGGAAAGGAAGAGGAACTGAAATGAGCAATCCAACCACCATCACCGCAGATGACGGCGTCCCGTTCGTCGACACCGTCCGGGAATTCGACGCGCCCGTCAGTGCGGTCTTCAAAGCCCACGTTGACCCCGACCTCCTGGCCAAATGGCTGGGGCCGCGCAACGCCACGCTGAACGTCACCAAGTACGACGCCACCACGGGCGGCAGCTGGCACTACGAGAGCGGGCACGAAGACGCCATGTACGGTTTCCGCGGCATCTTCCACACTGTCGAAACCGACGCACTGATCATCATGACGTTCGAATTCGACGGCGCCCCCAACCAAGTGGGTATCAGCACCACCACCTTTGAGGAAACCGGAGGCCGCACGCGAATCGTTGCCCACGAGGTCTATCCGACCGTGGAAGCACGCGACATGGCGCTGGCCACCGGCATGAACTACGGAGTAGTGGAGGGATACGAGCGCCTCGACGAGCTGCTTGCCGCTTAAACGTGCGGCAGCAGGGGCAGGATCTGCTCCGACAACAGGACAGTCCCCAGCCCGATCATGATGATCCCGCTGGTCAGCGTCACAGCCCGCGCGGCACCGGGCCGGGACGCGAGCAGCTTCCTCGACGTCAGGGCAACAGCCGTGTAAACCACGCCGGCAAGGAGCACGAAGGTCAGCCCCAGCAGGCCGGACTGGACCGGCACGGGCAGTGCGGCCTCGGGACTGACGAATTGGGGCACCAGGGCGACGAAGAACAGGAGCCCTTTGGGGTTGATGCCGCTGGTGCCCATGCCCTGGAGGAAGGTGCGGAGCTGGTTTCCGGAATGCACGACGCCGTCTTCCGCACTGAAGCTCGCACCTCGCCACGAGCGGATGGTTCCGATGCCGAGCCACAGCAGGTAGGCCGCACCCGCGATCGTCAGCCAACCCAGAAGGCCGGGGACGCCGGCAAGGAGTGCGGCCAGACCGGCCGCCATCAGGAGGGTGTGGATGATGTAGCCGCTGCACAAGCCGGCAACTGCGGGCACGAAACTGCGTTGACGCAAACCGGCTGAAATCGAGTACGCCCAGTCGACGCCGGGTGTGCAGGCCAGCGTGGCTGCCACGAGGATAAAGGCGAGGAACAGTTGCGGATTCACGATCTCTCCAGAGTTGGTTGGTAGGGAAAACTCTAGGGAAATTTAGCCCGTAAGTGTTCGCCTATTTAGCTCTGAAGGCCAGGTCTTGCGTAAGATTATTGCGTGATTGACGGCATCGATAGAAGTATTTTGCGCCACCTCAAAGAGGATGGTCGAATGACTGCCACAGCCCTGGCATCCAAGGTCGGTTTGACGGTGGCTCCTTGCCATCGCAGGCTCCGGGATCTGGAGTCGACGGGGGTGATCCGCGGATACCGCGCGGACATCGACCCGGCGGCGGTGGGGCTGGGGTTCGAAGCGATCGTGTTCGTTACTTTGCGGCAGGTTGATAGGGGAACCATGGCCGCTTTTGAAGCCAGGGTTACTGCCAACCCCAACATCGTCGAAGCACAGCGCCTGTTTGGTTCACCCGACTACCTGTTGAAGGTCATAGCCGCGGACCTGCCTGCGTACCAGCGTTTCTACGACGACGAGCTTGCCGCCCTGCCCGCGGTGGAGCGGCTCACGTCGACACTGGTCATGAAGAACCTGAAGACCAACATCGGGCCGCCGGTTTAGCTGACCGGAGTTACGTGGACGATGATGACCTGGGTTTCCTTGGAGCCATCGAAGCGGAGGTCGTAGTTGACCTCCAGTCCGGTACTGGTTCCCGAGGTCAGGGAGTAGTCGCTTTTTGCGGATGAGTCCTTGCTGGTGGAGGAGATCCATCGCTCGGCGTCGTCGGCATCGATACCGTACTTTTCCACGCCGTCACGGATCAGCGCAGCGAAGTCCTCTGCGGAATCCGCCGTGAGGAAGTAGGTGACTTCGGTGAAATCAGGACGGGCATCGGTGGTCTTGAACCGGATGCGGTCTGTTTGGGCGTGGATCTCTCCGCTGGGTCCCACAATCGTTAGCTCGATCTTCCCCGAGTTCTGGGTGTTGATTTCCGGGCCGTAGCTGTCGTCCGTTACCCGCACAGCCGATTTCTGCAGGGTGCCACCGCTCATGTCCAGCTTGGCCCGTTTGTCTGTCCTGATCCGGTCAACACCTGAGGCATCAAGCGTGGAAAATTCCGAGGTAATCACTGTGCTCCCTTGGGACGTTGATGGTGAAGCGGGGAAGGGGACCTGGCAGGCCGTGGTGGTGAGGATGCCCACGCATGCGGCTGCCAGTCCCAGGACTCTCATGATCCGGGTCATTGGTGGACCTCCGCGTCAAAGCCGTCCAGGAAACGGTCCATGATGCCCGGAATGTTGTTGGTTGGCCTGTACTGCTCAACGCGATCGTTGAAATCTGAACCGACGATGTCCCGGGCCTGCTGGGGATTGCTGGCCAGCAGCTCCTGGTATGCCGGGAGGGTGTCCTGCTTGATGAGGGCCCAGCGTTGATCGGCGTCGGCAATGTTGCCGTCCGGGAATCCGGTGGTGAAGTCCGTGCGGAACTGCGTTGGGTTGTCCCAGTTGGTGAACGGGATGTTTTCCGGGCCGGGACTTTCCACGCTGAACTTGTACGGGAACACTTCGGGGTAGCTCTTTGCTCCGGGGATGGAGGGTTCACCTGCCAGGGTGACCATGTAGGTCACGGCTTCCCCTCCAGGATGGCTGCGCATGGTGTCGTAATCGTCGGCGATGATCTCGTTCTGCTCCCGGTACAGCAGGGCCGTATTGCCCTCCTTGACCTGCGCCGGGTCGCCGGAATCAATCTGCGCCCACGCCTTTGCGGTAGCTGGGTCGATTGCGCCGGAGTCCCGGAGGCGGTTGATCTCGTCAATGCCGCCGTTCATGTAGGCCTGGTGCTGGCGGGCCTGGTCCAGGAAGATCTCTTTGTTCATGTCCAGCATGGACGTCTCGTAGAACTTGATCTCGGCGTCGGTCATGCCAGCGAGCTGCTCGATCTGGTCGAGTACCGGGAGGGGGACATCGGAAGCCGGATTATCGGCGATCTGCCGGGCCAGATCGCGCAGCATGGCCATGTCCTTGAAGCCGCCGGCGAAGGAAGGGCCGATCATATTCGCCATGCCGGCCCACTGGAGGTCCGGATTGGCCAGAAATGCCTGACCGTAGAAGTCGTAGACCTTTTTGATGGTCTCCCAGTTGTATTCAGTGCCCTTGCTGGTGTCCCACGTGGAGGGGTCTATACCCATCTCCCGCATGGCCTGCTGGTTCCAATAGTCGCTGAGGAATTGGGAGTACTCGGGAGACTTTTTCTCTATGAGTCCCGAGTCGGCCGCCGCGTCCATGGCCGCTTTGGCTTCCTGGGGGTGCTCGAGCGCCCACTTCTTGAACTCGTCGCTGCGCAGGTAATCCGCGCGCTCTTCGGGAGTCATCCCGTTCAACAGATCCGTGAGCTCCTGGCCGCTTCCGCCGGAACCAGGGCCTCCGGAGCCGGCGCCGCCCGCCCCGCCCTGGGTACTCGCGGTTTCCTGTTCCCCGGCGTTCTGCAACAGATTCCGGGAGGCTGCCTTAATACCGGAAGCCGCGCTTTGGAGGGCGCGCAGGTGCGAGCTGTTCCAATCGTGACGGAAGCGGTCGCCGTCGTTCCCCCGCCACTGACTGCCGGTGATGGTGCCGGATAACTGTTGACCCAGATTCGTGAGATTGTCCGCGTTGCGGGCAAGCTCCTTGGCCAACTGCCGCAACTGTGCGACGTCCGCGCCGTAGAAGTTACCCGCCACGTTGCCCCCAATGTAGTGTGCCGTTGCCTGACCCCATCCTAGGCTGGCGCCGCAACCGGGCACATGGGCACAACTTCCCTATGTGCATAACTAACTACTCGCTGAGCAGTCCGGTAGTCCGGTAGGGAATCACTTCCCGGAGGAACATGCTGGTGGACGTCCGTACGATGCCCGGGCACAAGCGGATCTCCTCCGACACCCGGTAGAGATCATCAGGGCTCTTGGCCACCACCCGGATGATGAGGTCGGTATCCCCGGCGGGGGCATGGCACTCAAGAACTTCCGGAATCTCGCGAAGGGCGGCGATGGCCTGGTTCAAATGGCTCTGGTCGAGCTCTGCGCTCACAGCCGCAGCCACTCCGCGCCCGAGTGCCGACGGCAGGACCCGGCTGCTGTTCGCCCGCAACGCACCGGACGCCGTCATCCGTTCCAGGCGCGACTGCACGGTCCCGCGTGCCAAGTGCAATTTCTGCGCCAGCACCATGATCGGAACGCGGGGGTCGTCGTCGAGTGCGGCCAGGATCCGGCGGTCCGTAGCGTCGAGTTCTTGCAAAATGACCACTTCCTGTTCGGTTTTTCACAGATGAGTAGTCAGATCGACTAATCATCGAGAGGACTATTGCTCCTACTGTATGTCCACTGCTGAAATAGTGGCAACGAAGCAGGTCGAGGCCACCGCCGAAGCCCGCCGGCACCAGGCCCCCGGAACACCACCCGGAGTCCTGCGCAGGTTTCCCGCAAGGAAGCAGCCGCTGATTGACTCTTGTTCACAGCATTGTCATTCTGCACTCGCCCGCTGGTCGGGCAGCACAGCAAGAGCCCCTGAGCCACCGGATCGTTGCGGTAGCTGAGGGGCTCTTGTGTTGCCCGGTGGGGCCGGGCGGCCGCAGCCCCGCCCGCACCCAGCGGCTTGCACGCATAGGCTTGGACCATGACTTCCGCTGGGCGATTTGCCCCGAGCCCTTCGGGTGAACTGCACGTTGGCAATCTCCGTACAGCCGTCCTGGCCTGGTTGTTCGCAAAGTCCAGCCGCCGCGATTTCCTGCTGCGGGTGGAAGATCTTGACCGGGCCCGCTCCGGCGCTGAGGCGCAACAGCTCCGGGACCTGCAAGCCATCGGCGTCACTTGGGACGCCGACGTCGTACGCCAGACCGAGCGCGCGGGCCTCTACGACGCGGCGATCCAGCGCCTGGCGTTGGAAGGGCGCACCTATGAATGCTTCTGCACCCGCAGGGAAATCCAGGAAGCGCCATCCGCCCCGCATGCTCCCCAAGGGGCCTACCCGGGCACGTGCCGGCGGCTTTCAGCTGCCGAGCGGGAGATACGGCGTGCTTCGCGTCCAGCATCCATCCGCTTACGGTCCGAGGTTACCGAGTGGGCTGTTGAGGACCAGTTGCACGGCACTTTTGTGGGGATGGTGGACGACTTTGTGCTGCGTCGAAATGACGGCGTCACGGCCTACAACCTGGCCGTGGTGGTCGACGACGCCGCACAGGGAATCGACCAGGTGGTACGCGGCGACGACCTCCTCCCGTCCAGCCCGCGACAGGCGTACCTTGCCACGCTTTTGAGCCTTCCCGTCCCCGAATATGCGCACGTTCCGTTGGTGGTAAACCACGACGGCGTGAGGCTGGCAAAGCGCGACGGTGCCGTCACGCTGGACGACCTCGCCGCCGTCGGAATTCCTCCCGAACGGGTGCGGGCCCTGATCCTTGAGTCCCTCGGCTTGCCCGCCGGGACCTTGCAGGAGGCCCTTCCGGCCTTCGAGCCGCAGCGGCTCCCCAGGGAGCCTTGGGTGTGGATAACTCCGCGTGCTTGAAGGTCCACCACGTAGGCTGGCTGGATGCATGCACAGATGGTCGCCCCAGGTTTCGAACCCGTCGCCGAACTTTTTGGCCGTTTCCTGGATCAGGATCCCGAGTACTCGGCCCAGGTCGCTGCGTATCATCGCGGCGTGAAGGTGCTGGACCTGAGTGGTGGTCCGCACATCCGCCCAGACTCAGTGACCGGCGTGTTCTCCTGTTCCAAAGGAATGGCCGGTCTGGTCATGGCCTTGCTGGTGCAGGACGGTCAGCTGGACCTCGACGCCGAGGTGGTCAAGTATTGGCCGGAATTTGGGGTCGAAGGCAAGGCCTCGATTACCGTTGCCCAGCTCCTGTCGCACCAGGCGGGCTTGTTGGGTCCGGAGGGTGGCCTGACGCTGGAGGAGGTCAACTGTTCCAGGCTCGCTGCCGCCAAGCTCGCCAAGCTCCGGCCCTTGTGGAAGCCCGGTGCGGCGTTCGGCTACCACGCCCTCAGCATTGGGATCTTCATGGAGGAGCTGTGCCGACGGATCACTGGGTCGACTCTTCAAGAGGTCTTCGAGCACCGCATCCGGGAGGTAACCGGTGCGCATTTCTATCTTGGGCTGCCGGAGTCAGAAGAATCCCGTTTTGCGCCCTTCCGTTGGGCACCTGATCCTTCGTGGCCTTGGGTGGACCCGGCCAGCCACTTCGGCCTGACAACAAACGCCGCCGTGGGTGACATTCTGGACCTGCCGAATATCCCGGAAGTACGGGCTGCCGGGTTGAGCTCCGCGGCGGGCGTGTCCAGCGCAGATGGCATGGCTCGGATCTACGCGGCCGCCCTGACCGGCTTGGCCGGGGACGCCGGCGTAGCACCCCTTCTGACGGAGGACACCATCACAACGGTGACCACCGAGCGGGTCTTTGGCATCGACAGGGTTTTCGGGGAGACGGGTTGCTTTGCCACTGTCTTCATGAAGTCGCACTCCAGGATGCCCTTCGGCAGCTACCGCGCATTCGGGCACGACGGTGCCAGTGCATCACTGGGGTTTGCCGATCCCGTTTACGAGCTCGGTTTTGGCTATGTACCCCAGCAGGCCGAACCCGGGGGAGTGGGATGCCGCAACTTCCAGTTGAGCGCCGCCGTGCGGGAAGTCATCGCCGGGAAGCTGCCTACCATGTAGACAGCGACTACATCAGTCCCCCATACAACGACGGGAACCATCATGACCATGACCTACTCCGGTACCACCGCGCTCATCACGGGAGCCAGTTCCGGGCTCGGGGCCGAGTTCGCGCAGCGCTTCGCAGCCCGGGGTTCCAACCTTGTGCTGGTTGCCCGGCGTGTTGATCGTCTGGAAGAGCTGGCCCAGCAACTGCGTAGCGAGCACGGCATCACTGTGACAGTGCTCCCCATGGACCTCGGCCGGCCAGGCGTCGGGGCGGAGCTCTTCAATGAACTGTCTGGACGCGGCATCGCCGTGGACACCCTCATCAACAACGCAGGCTTCGGTACCCATGGGCCGTTGGTGGAGGAAGATCCAGCGGTCATAGCGTCGGAGATCGCGCTCAACGTTGCTGCCTTGGTTGATATCACACGGGCTTTCCTGCCTTCGATGCTCACTTCCGGCAAAGGTGCGCTGGTGAATGTGGCCAGTACTGCGGCGTTCCAGCCGATCCCCGGCATGGCTGTCTACGGCGCCACCAAGGCCTTCGTCCTGAGCTTCACGGAGGCCGTAGCCCACGAAACCAAGGACTCCGGGCTAAACGTCCTGGCACTGTGCCCGGGAGCCACAAAGACGGAGTTCTTCGACGTCCTGGGGAGCCAGTCGGCGGCGGTTGGCCCTATGCAAACCTCGGCCCAGGTGGTGGAGACGGCCCTTAAGGCACTCGACCGCAAGGTAACACCCGGCAGCGTCGTCTCGGGGTGGATGAACCGGGTGGCCGCGGGGTTCGCCCAGCGTTTGCCCCGGGCAGTCACCGTGGCGATCGCCGCACGTGCTGTCCAGGATTGGTAGGCGGTACATCCATGCCGCCGCAACGGATAGCCTGAACGGGAGGACCATCCCTGAAGCTCCATTGCCAATCCGGAGGCCACAATGACTGAACCACGCTTCACCGTAGAGACAGCCCAGGTCCTGGCGGAGGTGGCCCACAACCGCCAGAAGGACAAACTCAAGCGTCCGTATCGGGAGCACGTCCTGGCTGTCGGCGATGCCCTTGCCGACTTCGACGAGGACATCCAGATTGCGGGCTACCTCCACGACATCGCCGAAGACACCCCCATCACCCGGCAAGCGCTGCTGGATATGGGCGTTTCGGAGCGTGCCCTCGCCATTATCGAGCGCGTCACCCGGCGCTTCCACGACGACCCCGATGATTACGACGCCGGCATCCGGTACGTCGCGGAGGACCACGACGCCACGTTGGTCAAAATTGCGGACAATGCCCACAATTCCTTGCCGGAACGCGTCCGGGCGCTGGCGGAGAAGTGGCCCGACAAACCACCGGTGACCCGGTACGCCGATGCCCGTCCGGTGCTCTACGCGGCCGTTCCCAAAGAGGAGGTCCGGCTGATCCTCCATCGGATCAACCCGCACCTGCTCGAGGAGCTGGACGAGATCGTTCCGGATTAGTCAGCCGGCCCCAGGCGCTAGCCGGCCGCAGCTTCCAGCCGACGCAATGCGGCCGCCCGCCCCTTGTGTCCACGCCGTTCGTCGTAGGCAATGGAGAGCCCCAGGACCAGCATCATCTCCAGCATGCACACGGGCACGGATGCACCCGCTGCGGCCATGGCGATACTGGCCGCCAAGCCAAGCACCACAAGGACAGTGCTCCACAACAATTCGCGGTCCGGGTTGAGCATGAACCCGTAAAGCGTTGTCAGCGACGCCTTGAAAAGAATGATGGGGATGGCTATCGATGCCACGGCCGCGGCTGCACTGATGCTGGCCTCATGGTCGATGTAGTAGGCAGCTACGTGTAGGCCGGCACCAGTGGCAGCAATGCCTGCAAAGACCGGCATATGCGCATAACCGAAGACCCATGAGCGGTGCCTTTGGAGATGGAGCGCCGGACCTGAGGGCAGGATGAAATAGATCCACCACATGGCGAAGGCCAACCCCGTGCCGCTGAAGCCAACCAACGCGGTGTCCAGCGTCCAGCCATGCAGGGCAACCATCGCCCGCAGTGTCTCAATGGCACCGATCAGGCACTCGCCCAGGGCAATGATGGCAAGCAGTCCGTAGCGCTCGGCAATATGGTGGGCATGCCAAGGCGTCCGGGCTTTGCGTTCAGCAAGTCCGGGAACTGACATCTCCAGGACGAACAAAGGCGCTGCCATGAGAAACGTGGTGAGAACGCCGGCGTCGATCAACAGGACAGCAACCCAGCCAACTTGGACAATCGAGACGTACTTTGCGTAGCGCAAACACGTTTCCCGGCGTTCGGGGTCTTGGCGGGCAGCGCGCAGCCACTGAAAGACCAGGGCTACGCGCATGACGATGTAGCCGAGCACCATGGTGAAGTTGTCCACGTGCTTGCCGTCAATGATGGAGTGGAACACCGGCTCGATGCCCATGGCCAGGATGAGGACACCCACCATCTGCACCATGGTGACTACGCGGAAAACCCAGTCATCGGTGTCGTAGGCGCTGGCGAACCAGGTGAAATTGATCCAGGCCCAGATCACCGCGAACATCGCGAAGGAGAAGGCAAGGAGACCTGGCCAGAAGTGCGCCTCGGCAACAGCGTGGGCAAATTGGTTGCCTGCCACTCCGAAGGCGATGACGAAAGTCAGGTCGAAGAACAGCTCAAGCGGGGTGGCGGTGCGGTGTTTCTCATGGGGATCGCGCCCGCCCATCCGGGAGAGGGCATGGCGGAGGGGATTCGTGGACATGGCTCAAAGATTACCGGTGCCCGGCGAGCCCGCGCCGGGTTCGCGGGAACGCGTCCAGTGCGCCCGGAAAATAGCGGCGATCTGGCAGCGTTTCCCGCGAACTCGCTGCGCAAGTCCCTAAACGCGGCCCAGGACGTCGATGTCTTCCAGGAAGTCCTGGTGCACTTCGGGGCTGACAGTTGTGCGGGTGTCCGCGATTGCGTCGAGGTAGTCCTGGGTGACCGGGCCTTTCCGCCCGTTGGCGCCGTCCGAGGCAGAGCCGGCGGCAGCACCGTCGTCGTACACGGCCTTTTCCAAGGCCCGCTGGGAGGCGCTGCGCGCGGCGAACTCGATATCCGCGGGCGAGAAGCCCTCGGTCCGCTCGACCAACTGCGCAACATCCACCGAGTCGACCACCGACGCCGGGATGAACCGTTGCCACATGGCCTCCCGGGCATGGACGTCCGGAAGCCCAATGGGGATGACGTAGTCGAAGCGCCCGTGCCGGAGGAACGCAGTATCGAGCGCACGGATGAAGTTGGTGGCGCACACCAGCAAGCGGCCGGGCTGTTCGCGGAAAGCCGGGATGATTTTGAGGAGCTCGTTGGTGACGCCCTGGAGCGGCGACGGCGGATCACCGGCGCGTTGGGAGGCGATCTCTTCCACCTCGTCGATGAACACGACGGCGTGCTCCAGCTCGGCGATCTCCAGGAAGGTCTCCCGCAAGGCGCCCGCCAAACCCTTGGGATCGGAGGCCAAACGGGACGGGAATACCTCAACGAAGGGCCACTCCAGGCGTGAGGCGATGGCTTTGGCGAACGTGGTCTTGCCCGTGCCAGGTGGACCGAACAGCACCACGGCCCGCGGTGGAACAACGCCGTATTCATCGGCGAGGTCGGCTTCGGCCAGGGGAAGCACCAGCCGCCGCTCCAGCAGTTCCTTCTCACGGCGCATACCGGCCACGTTCTCCCACAGGTCGCGCGCCAGGACGCGCCCACCGAGCAGTCCCAGCGCACCGAGTTCCTGGCGCTGCACGGGAATGGTCCGCTCGAAATAGCGCAGGTTCTTCTTCACCACGAACCCGCGGCCGAGGAAGGCCTCGACCCGCGTTTCGGTCTCCGGCATCAGCGCGGAGAGTTTATTGAGGCCGTGCGGAGCCATCCGGTTTTCGACGGCGGCCAGCAGCGAGGTGCCGATGCCCCGGCCGCGGAACTCGGGAAGAGTCGCCAGGAAGACGATCCAGCCTTGGTCATGGGCGGCACGTCCGACGGCGGCACCCACCACCTGCTCTCCCTGAACCGCGACCACGGCATGGTCCTTCTCGCAGGACGCCAGGACTTCGGACAATGCGTAGACGGGCTCCACGCCGTCGGCCTTGAGGGACTCCCACAGATGGAGTATGCCGTCGAGATCAGAGGAGTGGAAGTCCCGGATGCGCCAATTGGTCATGAGTTCTTCTCCTGGGGCTGTCAGTGAGTCGCCATTGATTCGTTGGAGTTGAGCATAAGCGAATCACTGCCGGGGAACGTTGCGGCTTCGTTGCGTTACGGAACCCCATACTGAACCGGCCCCCTACTGAACCGGGCGAAGCCGCAGACCCTGCATGCCGCCGTCGACTGCCAGCGACGTACCCGACGTCGAGCCTGACAGCGGACTCGCCAGGTAAGCCACCGCGCCGGCTACTTCGGCGGGATCCACCATGCGTCCGTGGGGCTGGCGGGCGTTGAGGGCTGCGCGCTCGCCGGCGGGATCAGCGGCGGAGTTCAGCAGCCTGCCCACCCATGGGGTGTCCACGGTGCCGGGATTGACGCAGTTCACGCGGATGCCTTCGCGAACGTGGTCCGCGGCCATCGCCAATGTCAGGGACAGGACCGCGCCCTTCGACGCTGAGTACAGCGCACGCTGCGGCAGGCCCGCCGTTGCGGCGATGGAGCAGGTGTTGACGATCGAAGCGGCCGGCGACTCGCGAAGATACGGCAGCGCCGCCCGGCTGACGCGCGCGATCCCCACGACGTTAATGTTGAGGACGCGCAGCCACTCGTCGTCATCGTTCGCGGCAACGTCGCCTTGCGCCCCGATTCCGGCGTTGTTGATGACGATGTCCAGTCGGCCGAACCGCTGGGCGACATGCTCGACGGCGGTTCGCACCGAGGCGTCGTCGGCCACGTTGCACTGCACGCCGAAGTGCGGGCTGGCTTCCGGTGTGAGGTCCAGGACCGCGACCTGGGCGCCGCCTGCAGCGAGGCGATCCGCGATGGCCGCCCCGATCCCGGAAGCCCCACCTGTGACGATTGCCGCGAGGCCATCAAATTCCGTGGTGGTCATGGTCCGGCCTCAGGCGTTGGTGCCGGCGACGGCAACCGGGCGGGCTGACCCGGCGTGCGCGCGGAAGTACTCCTGGCGCTGGCTTCCGAGGCCGTCGATTTCCAGCTCCACCACGTCACCGGGTTGGATGAACGGGAAGCGGCCGGACAACGCCACGCCCTCGGGGGTTCCTGTGATGATCACATCGCCGGGTTCAAGGACCATGTACTGGCTGAGGTGGTGGACGATCGTTGCGGGGTCGAAGATCATGTCCGAGGTATTGGAATCCTGGCGGGCCTCGCCGTTGACCAGGGTCCGGAGGCGAAGGTTGCCTGGATCGATCTCGGAGGCGGGGACCAGCCAGGGACCCAGGGGAGTCGAGCCCGGGAGCGACTTGCCCTTGGTCCACTGTCCGGCAGCCCCGGGGATCTGGTACTCACGCTCGGAGAGATCGTTGGCCACCGCATAACCGGCGATGCTGTCTTCGGCCTCTTCCAGGGTGGAAAGGTATGACGCTTCCTTGCCGATGATGATGGCCAGTTCCACCTCCCAGTCGTACTTTTCCGACGACGGCGGAATGGGAGCGGCGTCGTACGGTCCGGCGATGGTGTTGCTTGGTTTCAGGAATACGACCGGAACTTCGGGCGGTGTCGCGCCGGATTCGGCGGCGTGCGCAGTGTAGTTCAGGCCGATCGCGATGACGGATCCAGGCCGGGCAACAGGTGCTCCGATGCGCAGTCCCTCAACCGGAATTTCCGGCAGTTCCTCTTTATCCAAGGCCTCGCGGGTGCGTCCGATACCGTCCGAGGCGAGGAAGCCGCCGTCGATGTCCTTGGTCAGGGGCGCAAGGCTGTAGTACTTCTCGTCGCCGTTGGGGTCCTCGGCGATGACTGCCGGTTGTTCGTTTCCGGCCGTACCCAGCCTGGCGAATTTCAAGGTCATGGCTTCCTCCGTGCGTTCGGGACTAACATCCGAGCTCTAGTGTGATGTTTCCTCCCATAATACGGAAATGTGACCCATTGACAAGACATACATCCGATGTTTAGCTTCAACGAAGAACAGCTAATCCAGCCAGGAGCCCCATGAGCCTCATCACCGCAGTGGAAACGTTCGATATCCGTTTCCCCACATCCCTGAACCTCGACGGCTCCGACGCCATGAATCCGGACCCGGACTACTCCGCCGCCTACCTGATCATCCGCACGGACGCCGGCGACGGGCACGAGGGCCACGGCTTCGTGTTCACCATTGGCCGCGGCAACGAGGTGGAGACCGCAGCAATCGGCGCCCTCAAGGAGCACATCCTTGGCCTTTGCGTCGAAGAACTCCTCGACGACATGGGAGCCACTTGGAAACTCCTGGCCCACGACTCCCAACTCCGCTGGCTCGGACCCGAAAAGGGCGTCATGCACATGGCGATCGGCGCCGTCGTCAACGCCCTGTGGGACCTGAAAGCCAAGCGCGCGGGGCTGCCCCTGTGGGAACTGCTCGCACGCATGACGCCCGAAGAACTCGTGGCGTTGGTGGACTTCCGCTACCTCACGGATGCCCTCACGCCGGATGAAGCACTGGCCATCCTTCGCGCCGCCGAACCCGGACGGGAACAGCGGAAGGTGGCACTTCGCGCCGAAGGCTACCCCGCCTACACCACGACGCCGGGCTGGCTGGGTTACAGCGACGCGAAACTGACGCGGTTGGCCAAGGAAGCCGTGGCTGACGGCTTCGAGCAGATCAAGTTGAAGGTGGGGGCGTCCCTGGAGGACGACATCCGGCGGGTCCGTGCTGCGCGGGAGGCCGTTGGTCCGGATATCAGGATCGCCGTGGATGCCAATCAACGTTGGGACGTGCAGGAGGCCATCGACTGGATGGCCCACCTGGCCCCCTACGACATCGCCTGGATCGAGGAACCCACCAGCCCGGATGACATCCTCGGCCACGCCGCGATCGCCCGGGCTGTTGCGCCGATTCCGGTGGCAACAGGGGAGCACGTGCAGAACCGGGTGGTGTTCAAGCAGATGCTGCAGGCAGGTTCCCTGCAGGTGCTCCAGATCGACGCGGCCCGCGTGGCCGGCGTCAACGAGAACATTGCCATTCTGCTCTTGGCCGCCAAATTTGGTGTCCGTGTCTGCCCGCATGCAGGCGGGGTGGGATTGTGCGAAGCCGTGCAGCACTTGTCCATGTTCGACTACGTCGCGGTGTCCGGAACCAAGGAGGGACGGACCATCGAGTTCGTTGACCACCTCCACGAACACTTCATCAGCCCGGTGGAGGTCCACAGCGGCGCGTACTGGCCGCCGTCGAGTCCAGGTGCCGGAAACGAAATGCTCCGTGAAACACTGGCCGCGTACAGCTTTCCTGACGGCCCGGTATGGAAGGAAGACCAGTGATCCAGCATGCCCCCTGGTTCGAGGAAGCACGCTTCGGGATGTTCGTGCATTGGGGCATCTACGCCCTGCCCGCACGGCACGAATGGGTCATGAACAGGGAAGAGATCACCGTGGAGGAGTACTCGAAGTACTTCCGGCGCTTCGATCCTGACCTGTACGACCCCCGCGAATGGGCCAGAGCCGCCCGCGCCGCCGGGATGAAGTACGTCGTCCTCACCACCAAGCACCACGACGGATTCTGCCTGTGGGATTCGGCCCTCACCGACTACAAGGCCACCAATACCCCCGCCGGCAGGGACCTCATCCGGCCGTATGTGGAAGCACTCCGCGCCGAGGGGCTGAAGGTCGGTTTTTACCACTCGCTCGTTGACTGGCACCACCCCGACTTCACCATCGACGGGGTACATCCGCAACGCAACGCGGCCGACGTCGAACGTTTGAACAGTGGCCGCGACATGGACCGCTACCGTGAGTACCTCCACGGGCAGGTGCGCGAACTCTTGAGCAACTACGGCACCATTGACTATCTGTTCTTCGATTTCTCCTATGCCGGCGACGGCCACGGGCAGTTCTGGGGTGGCAAGGGCCGGAAGGACTGGGACTCGGAAGAGCTGCTGACGATGGTGCGCGAGCTTCAGCCGGGCATCGTGGTCAATGACCGCCTGGACATCCCGGGAGACTTTGTCACGCCGGAGCAGTACCAGCCCGCCGGCCCCATGATGCTCGACGGCGAACCCGTCACCTGGGAGGCTTGCCAGACGCTGAACGGCAGCTGGGGGTACGACCGGGACAATCAAAACTACAAGTCAGTGGACCTGCTCATCCGGATGCTGATCGACGGGGTGTCCAAGGGCGGAAACCTGCTGCTCAACGTGGGCCCAACGGGGAGGGGAACCATTGATCCGCGGGCGCTGGAGTCGCTGGAGGAAATAGGGGAGTGGATGAAACTGCATTCCCGCTCCATTTACGGCGCGGGTGTTTCCCCGTTCACCGCTCCCTCGGACGTCCGGTACACCCAACGCGGGGACCGGCTCTATGTGCATTTGTTCGCCTGGCCGTTCGAATACGTGCACCTGCCCGGCTTGGCCGGGAAGGTGGAGTACGCCCAGCTGCTCAATGACGCGTCGGAAGTGTTCCTTCGCGAGGTGGACCCGGACCAGCAGGCCATGAACATGACCCCGGGAGGCCAACCGCCAGGAACACTGACCATCAAGCTGCCGGTGCAAAGGCCCGACGCGGCAGTCCCGGTGCTGGAACTTTTCCTCAAGCCCTCCGTGGAACCGACGGTCAGCCATGGTTGAGAGCATCGCCCTGCACACCAGGCTCAAACCGGGCACGGAAGATGAGTACGCCGACGCCCACGCGCACATCCCTCCGGAACTCGTGTCCGCGCTGAAGGAAGCCGGCGTTCGGAACTGGCGGATCTGGCGCAGCGGACTCGACCTCTTCCATGTAGTGGACGTGGACGACTACCAGGCGATGCGGCATGCCCTCGCCGACCATCCAGCCAATGTGCCGTGGCAAACCCGGATGGCTGAACTTTTGGACGTCCAGGACGATTACTCAGGGACGGATACGGGTATCCCGAAAGTATGGGAACTGCCGTGAACTCACTCGACCTCCACAGGCTGGGCAGGCTCGGCTTCGGCGGGGCCGGGATCGGTAACCTTTACCGCGCCATCCCGGACGGTGAAGCCCTTGCCACGGTGCTGGCCGCCTGGGACGCAGGAGTCCGATACTTCGACACCGCGCCGCACTACGGCCTTGGCCTGTCGGAGCAGAGACTCGGCGCCGTCCTGCGGGACAAGCCGCGTGATGAGTTCGTCGTCTCCACCAAGGTTGGCCGTTTGCTGGAACCCAACCCCGCCGGCGGGCGCGACTCCGAGGGCTTCGACGTCCCGGCTACAACTCGACGCGTCTGGGACTTCAGCGAGGCAGGCATCCGGCGCAGCATCGAAGAATCGTTGGAGCGGCTTGGGCTGAGCTACGTGGACATCGTTTACCTGCACGATCCCGACGTCCATGACCTTCACGCCGGAATCACGCAGGGGCTGCCCGCGCTGGAAAAACTCCGGTCCGAGGGCCTTGTCTCGGCCATCGGGGTCGGCACGAACTCCGCCGAAGCCGCCCTGGAGTGCATCGAAGCGGCCGACCTTGACCTCGTGATGCTCGCTGGACGCTACACCCTGCTGGAGCAGCCCGACGTTCCCCTGCTTGAACGCTGCAGGCAGCGCCGCACCGGCGTCATAAGCGTTGGCGCCTATAACTCTGGTCTCCTGGCCCGTCCCGAGGTCCCTGATGATGCGCACTACAACTACGGGCAAGCACCGCAGGCTGTGCTGGAGAGGGCCCGGGCGCTCGCGGCCCTTTGCCGCGATTTCGGCGTGGAACTTCCGACGGCGGCACTCCAGTTCCCGCTGCGGCATCCGGCAGTCGTGAACGTGACGGCTGGGGCAACCTCCCCTGAACAGATGGTCACCAACGCGGAACGGATGGACCAGCCGGTTCCCGAGGAGCTGTGGGCGGCGCTGGAGGGACTGGGCAGTGATTGATTCGCACTTGCATCTGTGGGCCTTGGACACCTTCGTCACGGGCGGTGAGCGGCCCTACTCCTGGCTCGGCCCTCACCATGGGGCGCTGTTCCGCAGCTTTGGCGAGGACGAAGCATGGGAGACACTCGATGCCGCTGGTGTCAGGGGAGCGGTGCTGGTCCAGGCTGATGACACCGTTGCCGATACCGAGAGCATGCTGGCCGTGGCTTCCCGGAACCCCTGGGTTGTGGGGGTGGTTGGCTGGATCCGGCTGGATGCTCCGGCCGAGGCGGCTTTCCAGCTGGACCGCTTCGCAGCGAACCCGGTGTTCCGGGGCGTGCGGCATCTGGTGCATAACGATCCCCGGCCGGATTTCCTGGACCTTCCCTCCGTGCGGGAATCGTTGGCTTTGGTGGCGCGCCGTGGCCTCACATTCGACGTTCCCGATGCTTTCCCGCGGCATTTGGGTGCGACGGTCCGGCTGGCCCGGGAGCTTCCAGAATTGATCGTTGTCCTTGACCACCTGGGCAAGCCACCTTTGGCCGACCCGGTGCTCATGGACTCGTGGCGCAAGGATTTCCTCGCTTTGGGACGTGAGCCGAACACCGTGGCGAAACTCTCCGGGCTTCACGTCGCGGGGCAGCCGTACACCAGCGAGGCGTTGCGGCCGCTCTTCGAAACCGCCATGGAGGCTTTCGGGGCCGGGCGTTTGATGATCGGCGGCGACTGGCCGGTGAGCACCCTCGGGGCACCGTATGGCCGGACGCTCGATGTGCTGCTGGAACTCGTCTCCGCGCTGAGCCCGGCTGAGCAGGACGCGGTTTTGGAGGGGACCGCGATCCGTACCTATGGGCTGGCAGCCAACCCGATGGTGGATGCCTAGAGAGCTTGGATGCCTAGAGAGCTTGGCGCAGCCAGTTCTCCACGCCGCTGATGTGCACAGTGACCAGCGCGCGCACCAGCTCCGCGTCCCCGCGTTCCAGTGCGTCGGCGATGGCCCGATGCTCCGCCAAGGTGTGTGACACAGCCTTTTCCTGGGTCAGCCCACGCCAGATCCGCGCCCGGACAGTGCTGCTGGACAGGGCTTCGAGGAGGCTGCCCAAGTAGTCGTTCCCGGCGGCTTCGGTGATGATGCTGTGGAATTCGAGGTCGTGGGCGACGAGTTCCTCAACGTCCGTGTTCTCGTCGATTCCGTCCATCGTTGCGCGCAGGGCCAAGAGTTTTTCCGGGGTGATCTTCGCCGCCGCGAGGTGGGCCGTGGCGGGTTCAAGGATTCGTCGGACCTCGAAGAGCTCCAGGATGGAGCGGTCCTGGTGCAGATCCACCACGAACGCTACGGCCTCGTTGAGCAGTTTGGCGTCGAGGCTGGTCACGTAGGTTCCGTCACCGCGGCGCACATCCAGCACCCGGATCAGCTCCAGGGCCTTTACCGCTTCGCGCAGCGAGCTTCTGGACAGGCCGAGCCGTTCGCTCAGTTCCTTCTCCGGCGGAAGCCGATCGCCGGCCTTGAGTTCGCCCCGGATCAGCATGTCCTTGATCTTGCTGATCGCCTCGTCTGTCACAGCCATGGACCAATAGTAGCCACGAATGATCGGATGTCTGTCTCCGCCGCGTCCCCACCCAACTGGGGGACAGCAAATGTCGTATTGGGGCGTCATTGCGACATGTGCTGTCCCCCAGTTGGGGCGTTAACGGACGACGGCGGCACCCACGTTCCGCTGTTACGGAACCCGGGTGCCGCCGTCGTGAGTCAGGCGTTGCTTTACTTGTCGCCGCCGCCAGGCAGCGGACGGTTGGCGATCACCGGAGCGCTGCCGGTGTAGCCATCGCGGGTGGCCGCAAGTTCGTGGATCTGCTTGCGGCACATGAACCAGCCCCAGACCATCAGCGCGCAGGCGACTGCCGTGACCAGCATGGTGAGCGGCGACTCGATGAACACCATCACCAGGACGCCGGCAAGGAAGAGCAGCGACAACCAGCCGGTGTACGGGGCACCGAACAGGCGGAAGGACGGGCGCTTGACCCAACCCTTGTCCGCCCAGCGCTTGAGCTGCATCTGGCACAGGACGATGGTGGCCCAGGTGACGATGATGCCTACGGAGGCGACGTTCAAGACGATCTCGAAAGCGTCGGACGGGACGAGGTAGTTCAGCGGAACACCGAGCAGGGAAACACCGGCGGTGATGGCGATGCCGCCGTAGGGCACACCGGCCTTGTTCATGCGCTGTGCGAACTTCGGAGCGGAACCGGCCACGGACATGGAGCGGAGGATACGGCCCGTGGAGTACAGGCCGGCGTTCAAGGAGGACAGTGCGGCGGTGAGGACAACGAGATTCATGATCACGTCAACGCCCTGGACACCGATGGATCCGAAGAACGTCACGAACGGGCTGACGCCCTTCTGGTACGAGGTGTACGGGAGCAGCAGCGCCAGCAGGATGACCGAGCCGACGTAGAAAACTGCGATACGGAAGACCACGGAGTTGATCGCCTTGGGCATGATCTTCTCGGGTTCCTTGGTCTCGCCCGCCGCGGTACCCACGAGTTCGATGGAAGCGTACGCGAACAGGACACCCTGCATGAGGATGATCATGGGGAGGATGCCGTTCGGGAAAATGCCGCCGTTGTCCGAGATTAGGCTGAAGCCGACTGTTTGGCCATCAACCGGGGTGCCGAAGATGACGAAGTAGGTGCCCACGAGCAGGAAGGCCACCAGGGCAGCAACCTTGATCAGCGCGAACCAGAACTCCATCTCGCCGAAGACCTTGACGGAGACCAGGTTCAGGCTCAGCACCACTACCAAGGCGATGAGGGCCCACGCCCATTGCGGCACGGCGCCCATCCACGGCACGTATTTGCCGAAGAAGTTCATGTAGAGGGCTGCGGCCGTGATGTCCACGATGGTGGTGGTGGCCCAGTTGATCCAGTAGAACCAGCCCGAGACGAAGGCCGCCTTCTCGCCGTAGAACTCACGGGCGTAGGAGACGAACGATCCCGACGAAGGGCGGTGCAGCACCAGTTCGCCCAGTGCGCGGAGGATCAGGAAAGCGAAGAAGCCACAGACGGCGTACGCGATCACCAGGGAGGGGCCGGCGGCGTTGAGGCGGCCACCTGCGCCAAGGAACAGGCCGGTGCCGATGGCGCCACCGATAGCGATCATCTGGATCTGACGGGGCTTGAGGTCCTTGTGGTAGCCAGTGTCCTCTTTGTGGAGGGCTTTCTCACTGGCGTGCGCTTGGGCCGGAACCGTGTGGTCAGTGATGGGATTGGTCATTGGAATCCTTAGGAGTGTCCTGTTGGGGTTGTCTTGGGCGCAGCCGGTCGGGGTTCCGGGCACACAAGACAGCGCCTCGATTGGGGTATGCCTCATCGGGCGGGACGGCTGAATTAAGCCGCTGGGCTTTTGGCCGTTGTGGGCCTATTTGCTCAGGTTGGCCAGACGTTCTGGACTGAGCAATTCTTCGAGCTGGGCAGCGGTCAAAAGGCCGTGCTCCAAAACAAGTTCTGCCACACCCTTGCCCGTTGCCAGCGCCTCCTGGGCAATGGCGGTGGCGGAGGCGTAACCGATGTGGGGGTTCAATGCCGTGACGAGACCGATCGACTGCTCCACGGTAAGCCGTAGCCGTTCGGTGTTTGCGGTGATGCCCCGGACGCAGCGTGCCGTAAGGGTGCGGCACGCTGCTTCCAGGTGGGAGATGCTCTTGTGCAGGCTGTGCACAATGATCGGTTCGAAGGCATTCAGCTGAAGCTGGCCTGCCTCCGCGGCCATGGTGACTGTGACATCGTTGCCGATGACTTCGTACGCCACTTGGCTGACCACTTCCGGGATCACCGGATTGATCTTGCCGGGCATGATCGACGAACCGGACTGCACGGCCGGAAGGTTGATCTCACCCAATCCCGCGCGCGGTCCGGAGGACAGCAGGCGGAGGTCGTTGCAAATCTTGGAAAGCTTCACTGCCACACGCTTCAGTACACCGGAGAGGTGAACAAACGCTCCCACATCCTGGGTGGCCTCGATGAGGTCGGCGGCAGTGAGCAGCGGCAGGCCTGTGATATCGGCCAGGTGGCGGCAGGCGGCCTCGGCGTAACCGACCGGGGCATTCAAGCCGGTGCCGATCGCCGTAGCGCCAAGGTTGATCTCGTGGATGAGCATGTGGGACTCGTCCAGGCGTGCGCGGTCCTCGCCAATGGTGACGGCGTAGCCCCCGAACTCCTGGCCCAAGGTCATCGGAACAGCGTCCTGCAACTGCGTACGGCCCATCTTCACGACGGTGCGGAACTCGCGGCCCTTTTCGGCGAAGGCCTCTTCGAGTTCTTCCAGCGCTGTCAGGAGTTCCTTGACGGAGAAGATCGTGGCGAGGTTGACCGCCGTCGGGTAGACGTCGTTGGTGGACTGGCTCAGGTTCACGTGGTCGTTCGGGTGCAGCTTGGAGTAGTCGCCCTTGGGGTGTCCCAGGATCTCCAGCGCACGGTTGGCGATGACCTCGTTGGCGTTCATGTTGGAGCTGGTGCCGGCTCCGCCCTGGATCACATCCACCATGAACTGTTCCTGCAGCTTGCCGTCCAGGATGTCCTGGCAGGCCTGCTCAATGGCGTTGGCACGTTCTGAGTCCAGGAGGCCGAGCTCGTGGTTGGTCCGGGCGGCTGCCTGCTTCACTGCAGCCAGCCCGCGGACCAGGTGCTTGTTGGTGGAGAGCGGCTGCCCGGTGATGGGGAAGTTCTCGATGGCACGCAGTGTGTGGACGCCCCAGTAGGCGTCCGCGGGTACATCGCGGTCGCCCAGGAGGTCGTGTTCGGAACGGAGGGGGATCGCCTGATCGACGGTGGTCATAGCTGTCCTTGGTTGGTTGCTGAAAAATCTGATGCGCGGAGTTCGCCGACCGGAAGGCCGCCGCCCAGCACAGGGGGGCTTTGAAGCGTGTCCAGGCTGCCGCCGTCGACACCCAGACGGCGGAGGACCTCAACGGTGACGGGCATGCGGGCGCGGTCGCCGCCGTCGGAAATCTTGACTGCCAGTCCGGTGCCGTCCGGGAGGCCGACAAGTTGCAGCCCTTCGAAGCCGTCCTTCGCGAGCAGGCCCGGTACGGCTCGCATGAGGGCTGTGACGTCGCGGCCTTCGCCGGCCACCATCTCCGGGAAGCGGCGCATGGCGTGGGCCACCTTGCCTTCGAGGGTGTCCTCGTCCGCGGCGGCCAGACGGCCATAAGCGCGGGCCATGCCGTGCAGGGAGTGGGCGAACAGCGGAGTGCCGCAGCCATCAGTGCTGACGGCGGCGGCTTCCTCGCCGGTCAGCTCGGTGATGGTGTCGCGGACCAGCACCTGCAGCGGGTGCTCGGGGTGCAAGTATCCCTCCACAGGCCAGCCGTTGATGACGCACACTGCGGTCATCGAGGCGTGCTTGCCGGAGCAGTTCTGCGTGATGTGGGTGGGGCCGTTTCCTGCACGGAGCCACTCCTCGCGCTCGGCCACGCCGTAGGGGATGTCCGTGCTGTTTGCCAGGGCCGCGTCGGTGAGGCCGTGGAGCTTCAGGATTTCGGTAGCGCCGTCGCGGTGCATTTTCGCGCCGGAATGGCTGGCAGCCGTGAGGGCCAGGAGGTTTTCGGGGATGTCCAGGCCGGCCTTGAGCAGCGCGACAGCCTGCAATGGCTTCAGGCTTGAGCGCGGGTACATGGGGGCGTCGGGCTGGCCGGCCTCGACGATGCTGCTGTCATCTGCGGCAAGCGCGATCAGTGAACCGTAGTGGACGCTTTCCAGCAGTCCGTCCCGGGTCACTTCGACCAGGGGGACGTGGTTGGGGGCCGTCGCTTTGTGGGCGGCAGGTGCCGGGGCGGGCGCCTGGGTGGCGTGTGCGGCGGCTTCGTGTGCCCGTGCTTCGTGTGCCGGTGCTTTGGGGGCGGGCATGGTGTCGGTGTCCTTTGGGAGTGTCATTTGCTGAGGATTGTGTCCAGTGCCACGCTGACGGCCTGCAGGTGGGCGGCCATCGCCTTGCTTGCGGCGTGGGAGTCGCCCGCCTCGATGGCGTCGAGGATGGCGACGTGTTCCTGGTCCGAACGGTGTTGCCGGTCAGCGACGAGGTTCAAGGTTTCGGACTGGTGTGCCAACGCTTCGCGGATGTCCGACACCACGCTCGCGAACACCCGGTTCCCACTGGCCCGCGCAACGGCCGAGTGGAAGCTGGCATCAAGGTTTACCCAGGCTTCGGGGTCGTTCTCGTTGAGCATTTCCTGGATGATGTCCTTCAGGTGCTCAAGCTCTTCTTGCGTCCTTCTCTCAGCCGCCAGGCCGGCAGCCGGGATCTCGATGTGAGGACGTGCTTCGTTAAGATCGCGCGCGCTGTACTGGCCCAAGGTAAGGTCATTAGCAACCTTGTTGGCCACAATGAAAGTGCCCTTGCCGGTTTTGGTGACAGTGAGGCCCAAGGTATTGCACGACCTCAGAGCCTCCCGGATCACTGAACGGCTGACGCCATACTGGGCAGCCAGGGTCGCTTCAGAACTCAGCTTGGTGCCGATGTCGAACTGTCCGCCTTCGATGGCCCGGCGGAGTGCGGCAAAGACGGCCTCAGCCGCGGAAATCCGCGAAATAGGCATATGCGCTGAGTGGCCGCTCTGGGACTCTTGCTGTCCGGCTGTCCGGCTGTCTGACAGGTTCACGTTTCGAATATGGCACGGGTCACAAGACGCTGTCAACGCTGAAAGGCTTGCTTCACGGTTTGGCGACTGGTAGAAGCGCCCGACGGCGGGTGGTGAGGTTTTGTGCCCGGTGACGTCACGGCGCCCGACGGCGGCAGGCGGGTTCCGCCGTCGGCCTCCCGTTGCGTGCGTGATCGGCGCATAATGGCGTTCATGACGGCCAGCAACCCGGACAAGCCGCGCGTCACCGTGGAGGTGCCGGTTCTTCGCGTCGTGCCGGACCCGCCGACTACCAGGGCCTTGAGCGGTTCGTTGATTCACTGCGCAAGCCGCAAGGGCTGCATATGACTTTGCTGCACGTGGGAATTCTGGACGAGCTCGCCGTGGACATCGCAGCGTGGACAAACGGAAGGGCAGAGCCCGGGAAGGTGCTGCCTGAGATCAGTAGTTGGTTGACCGAACTGCCTGTTTTGCAGGGCTTTCTGGGGAAGTCCGACAAGCTGGTGCCACTGGGTGGCGGCCGTCTGATGGGGCTTGAGGTGGATGTTCCCCAAGAGGTTCATGACTATCAAGCCCTCCTGGTTCAGGGTTTGCATGTGCTGCTCGATGAGCTGGGCCTCGACAACATTGACGACTTCATTCTGGGCTCGCCCGCCTTGGGGTACAGGTCGCCGCGGTGGTTGCCGCACATTGCTGTGGGAAAGGCGAAGTCACGGCACGAACCACCCACGGAGATTGCGCCGGTGGCACTTGAGTTCGGCGATTCGCGGATCCGTCACCGTGAGTCGCTGCCGGCTGCTGATTCTTAGGGGCTGGCCGGTCACGGTAGGTTTGGAAGTGTCTCCCGTTTCCTACCTGAGGACTCCCATGCAACCCCGCGCCTTGTTCCGTACCGTCGCTTTTGCCGAGGCCGTGACCTGGACGTTGTTGCTGATCGGGTTGTTCCTTAAGTACGTCACCCGGACTACCGATGTTGGGGTGAGCATCGCCGGAGGCATCCATGGATTCGTGTTCCTTTGCTACGCAGCGACGGCCGCCTTCACCTGGATCAACCAGAAGTGGTCCCTGCGCACGGGCATCCTTGCCATCTGCTCGGCTGTGATTCCTTATGCCACTATTCCCATGGAAAAGTCGCTCGATCGCCGAGGCCTCCTTGCCGGCGGGTGGCGCTTGGCCGCCGGTGGTGATACGCCGCGTGGGGGCTTTGAAAGGGCCCAGGCCTGGGTCCTTCGAAACCCGGTTCTCGCTGTTGTTGTGACTTTGGTTGCCGTGGGGGTTGTGTTCAGCTTCCTGCTGTTCATGGGCCCTCCAGGGACCTGGTTCTCTTAATGTTTGCCGCCGGGAAGCATCAGTTCTTCGGAACTGGTGCTTTTCTTCTCTTAAGCCGTGGTTCCCGTCTTTGCGTGTGCCGCCACCACCCATTTTGGAACTGTGATGGCCTGGACGCGCCGTTGGAGTGGAGTGTCACCGGAGGTTTCGTGATCAAAGTGGGTGGTGGCGGCCGGCGGCTGGGTCTTGTGTGGCTTCCTGCCCTTATTTGAGGCCGGATGGCGTGATTTTCCGGCGGGTTCGAGCTGTTTCGGGTTCAAAACGGGTCAGGAAGCGGCGTTGCGGAGGCCTTAGTGGGTTGGTTCGGTGCCGGGGCAGCCCCAGGATTGGGGGTCTTGTTCGCAGGTGTCGGCGACGAGGGCTCGTTCTGTTTTCCAGACTTGGATGGTGATGGGCGGGGTGGTGAGGTTCAGGGTTCCGTTGATGGGCAGGGGTGGGCCGTTGTTGACCGAGTAGGTGCCGGTGAAAGTGGTGGTGGCGGTGGCTGGGTAGTTGCCGGTGTTTGTGTAGGTGTGGCTGGTGCGGGTGTCGGTGGTGAGCCATTCGGTTTGGGGGATGGGGTATCCGGTGGCTGGTGTGGGGCCGAGGGTGGTGCCGTCGCCGAAGTTGTAGGTGTAGCTGGTCGGGGTGGCGGTGAGGTGGACTGTTTGGCCGAGGATGGTGACGTCGAAGGTTTGTGCGGTTGTGCTGGTGTAGAAGTTGGTGGGTGCGCCTTTGAGGGTGTGGGGGAACGGCTGGGCTTGAAGTGTTCCGGGGTTGACGGGGAGTTGCCGGAAGTCGGTGAGGATCCGGGCAGCGATATCGGCCAGGACGTCCTGCGGCTCTGCGTCATAGAGGCACGCAGGTTTACCGTCCACAGGCTGCCAATCGGTGAATGTCGGGTTAGTGACGGCTTTCGGTGCTTTCAACCAGATAACCGGTGAACCCACTTTCCCTCCGGGTGTTGTAGGTGGGCATTCAAGGGTCAGACAGCCCATTTCACGTGCCCCGGGGCCACCGAGAGTGCAGCGAAAGTCCGGCTTGTATTGGTAGGGATCACTTGCTGAAGTGCCAGCGCCCCCGAGGCTGGGACTGGATGTTCCGGTGGATGAATCGAGAACCCAGCGAGCTCCCACATCGATAGTTCCGGCTGCTTTGTTCGCAGTTGCCCACTCTTCATCTGCCTGAGCGACTTGAACTGACATCGGGATGACGAGCAGGGCAGCGGATAAACCAAGGCCTAGTATTCCGCGATGGGCCCGGTTAACGAATAACACCGGTGTCCACAACTTTCCACGCCGAATCGAAACTAGCGACGATAATAAACGCGTCATTCGTTGCCGCGTCTGCCGGGCGTCCTTCCGTGCCGTCTGCGTTGTAGTAGGTAGCTGCCTCCTGGATAACTTGGACTCTGGCTTGGTGGGTGGTCTCCTCAGCGTTCCAAGAAACCTCAATCCTTGGGGTGCTCACTTTCCCGCCTACAATCCACCGGCCATATTTAGAGCCATCTACGGCAGCCTTCTGGAATTGGGCGCAGGCTTTACATTCGGGGGTGCTGAGAGCGATCAGGCCAGAAACATCGCCGGTCTCATCAGCGTAATTTCCGACGGCATACCAGTACCCAATGAACGCCTCCAACCCCGCCTTCGAGTTCTCCTTCGCCAGCTCAGGCATCACCGGAACCGGAACGTTCTGTGCCTTCCCCTGCGCATCAGCGGGTTTGTAGGCACCGGACGAGGACGAAGTAGGCGAAGCAGCCGGAACCGAAACGCTCACGGTGGGTGACGCCGTCGTCGAGCCTGTCTCGGAAGGGGAGCCGCTGGGTGTTGCGGAGCCCTGGCAGCCACTGAGAAGCACAGCGGCCCCAACGGTGAGCACCACCGCCGGCCCTCGTAAAGACAACAAAGCGGCAAACGTAACGCGTGACATAAGGCTCCCCAAAGCTGTTCCGGCGGTGTGCCGGCCAGTCTAAGCAGCGGGCGCGAGGGGATTCACGTCAGAAAAATGCTCCTGTGGATAAGTGCCGGGTAATTTCTGCTGGATGATCGGGACGTCGATGTCGCAAAAGCTTGGGATTCCGCGGTTTCCGGCTGGCGCCCAGCCTGATGATCCAGCAAAATCTACGCTGAACACCGCAAGATCAGCCGCGGAGCTTCTCCATGTCGCGGCGATCCTTTTTGGTGGGTCGTCCGGCGCCGCGGTCGCGCTGGGGAAGGCCGAGCTTGGGTGCCACGGGGCGCGGGGGAGTGTGGTCGGTGAAGCAGTGCGATGCGGCCTCGGCACCAACGCGTTTTGCGATAAGTCGCCGGACTTCGAGGATCCGTTCCCAGCCGGACTCGCGGACGCGGATGGTGTCGCCGATGATCACGCTTTGGGAGGCCTTCACGGGGTTTCCATTGATCCGGATATGCCCGGCGCGGCAGGCAGCAGTAGCCGCGGAGCGCGTCTTGTAGGCGCGGATGGCCCACAACCAGGCATCAACGCGGACGCTTGCTGGGGATGATGACGGGATACTCATGATTGGATCGAGTCTAACGGGGCGGCAAGCGCACTGCGAGGACGCGGGAAAGCGTCGAATTCGCTGGAAAGTTCCGGCTTACTCGCAGTGTTCCAGCGAACTCGGCGCAACCAACTCGGCGCAACCGGCCCGCGCAACCACCGCAAGCAAGCTACCGCACCGTCACCTCTACCCGCTGGGCCATGTTGTTCCCCAGTCCTTGGTAGTTCCACACCTGCTCGGTCGACTGCAATGCGCCCGACGTATCCATCGCCCGGCACCGCAGCACATGCTCGCCCGGACTGGCCACCCACACCATGGACCACCGCCGCCATGCGAAGTCGCCCAGCGCCGGTTCGAGGTGCGCGGGCATCCATTCCCCGTCGATTCCCACTTCCACCCGTTCCACTTCGCCGTGACCGGACCATGCGCGCCCTTCCAGCATCACCGGACCGGCGTCCACGACGCGGCGGCGCGTGAAAAAGTCGGGTATTCCCGGCGGCACCATCAGTGAACGAACCCGGATGTGGGAAACGGGCAGGCCCGGTCCATCTGGCCCCTGCAGGTAGTGGTAAGCCACGGACTGCTGCCAACCTGTGAACCTCGACCTCACTGCCTCGATGGAAGCCAGCCACTTCACACTGGCCATGCCGTACCACCCTGGCACCAGCAGCCTCAGGGGAAAGCCGTGCTGCGGCGGCAAGGGTTGGCCGTTCATGGCGTAGGCCAGCATGACTTCGGGATGCATGGCCTCTTCGATCGAAAGGCTCCGGGCATACGGCTCTTCAACCCCGCCTTGGATGCCGCTGTCGGCACCTGTAAAAACGAGTTCGACGGCGTCACTCGCCAAACCTGCCTCCTCCAGCAGGGGTGCCAACGGCGTCCCGGTCCACTCGGCCGTGCCCACTGCGCCGAGTACCCAGGGCTGGCTCAGGGGCCGAGGTTGGAGCAGTGAGCGCCCATTACCGGCACATTCAAGAGTTACGGGCATGGTGACGGCGGGCCGGGCCTTGATGTCGTCGAGGCTCAGCTCCAGGCTGCGGTGCACGGCCCCGCCCAACCTCAACCGCCAGGATTCGGCGGACACGAGCGGGATGTCGAAGTGGATCAAAAGGTAATGCAGGCCCGCAGGAGTGATGTCCTCGTGCAAGGCTTCCAATGGCATGGAGTGGTTGCGCCCGGAGAGTTGGAGTTCCTCGTGGGTGAGGGGGCCTTCGGTGGGTTGCCCTGACGTGGCGGCCTGTGCAGCCTTTTGTTTCGTGTGATTCTTGGACATGGGACGGCGGCGTTCTACTGGAAGCGAAACGCTGCGGAGTGCCGCAGCACTTAGCTCAAGGATCACGCCACGGCAGAGACCCGTCAATAGCTCGTTGTGAGGCCTGCTTTGCGCGCCAAAGCGTGGGTTTAGGGCGCAAAGGCGGCCTCACAACGGAAGGTGGCTACCGGCGTCGTAGTTCCGGGTACTCAAGGTGAGGGGCAACCGTGCCGGCGTCGCGTTCCAGGAAGTTGACGGCCGGGGCAACGATGTCGTCGATCTCGTCGAGGATTGCCTCGCTGAGCACCACATCGGCCGCCTTCAGGTAATCCGTCAGGTGGTCCTCGGTCCGTGGCCCGATGATCACGCTGGTCACCGCAGGGTGGTTCAACGCAAAAGCAACCGCCAGCTGGATGAGGGTCAACCCGTGCCGCGTCGCGAGCTGGGCCAAGGCTTCGGCCGCATGCAACTTTCCTTGGTTGAAGGGTGCGGTCACGTCGAAGCGTCCGGGAAGTGCCGAGAAGCGCGAACTCTCGGGCTGCCCGGCGCCAACCCGGTAGCCGCCGGCGAGCCAGCCGCCGTCGAGCGGACCGTAGCTCAAGACCCCGACGCCGTACTGCTGGGTGATGGGCAGGACGTCGCGTTCGTTGGCGCGGACCAGGAGGGAATAGGGAACCTGGTCCACTACCGGCGGGGTCAGGTGGTTGGTGTTGGCGATCCATTGGGCTTCGACCAACTGGGCAGGGCTGAACACGGAAGTGCCGTAGTACAGGATCTTGCCCTGGCGGATGAGGTCGTTGAGGGCAGTAATGGTTTCCAGCAGGTCGGTGTTGTAGTCCGGACGGTGCGCCTGGTAGAGGTCGATCCTGTCGGTGTTCAGTCGTCGCAGACTGTCCTCCACGGCACGGACGATCCAGCGCCGGGAGTTGCCGGCGTGCGCCGGGTTGGAACCCATTTGGCCGTGGAATTTGGTGGCGAGGAAGACGTCGTCGCGCCGGCTGTGAATGGCCTGGCCAACGACGGTTTCGGACTCGCCTTGGGAGTAGATGTCGGCAGTGTCGATGCTGGTGATACCTGCATCAAGGGCCGCCTTGATGATCCGGATGCTTTCTGCCGGTCCCGTGGGCGCGGCGCCGGTGCCGAAGTTCAGGGTACCCAGCGTGAGCGGGCTGATCAGGGCGCCAGTGCGTCCAAGCGTTCGTAGCTCGTTGAGGCTCATGTCGGCTTCCTGTGGAGGGATAGTGCTTGCTGTCCAAGCCGGGGGCGTTGGCCATGGACAGGATGTTCAATCGAGGCTACACACGGCGGGGTGGGGCAGAAACGCAAATGGTAGAAGTTCTTCGTTTTTCGTCTTGCGGAGTAACGGAAGGGGCCACACTTCGCGACATTTCTTGACACACGGCAACACAAATGACTTGCGAATCAACAAATATTGCTGTTCCTCCAAGCACGTGAATTATGGGAAAGGAACTTACGAAACGCACGAAAGGGACAGCGGGATGACACAGACCACAGTGGAAGAAACGGCGGCCATCAAGGCGGCCTTTGCGCAGTTCCCGTCGGGAGTGGCAGCCTTCAGTGCGATGGTGGACTTCACGCCGGAAGCCCTGGTGGCGTCGTCCTTTACCGTGGGTGTTTCGCTCGAGCCGCCGCTGGTCATGTTCGCGGTACAGAACTCCTCCACCACCTGGCCCAAGCTTCGGCAGGCCCAGCGGCTTGGCGTTTCTGTCCTCGCAGAGGGACAGGAGGCCCACGCACTCCAGCTGGCATCGAAGACACGGGACCGCTTCGCCGGTCTCGATACCAGCGTCAGCGACTCAGGCGCTGTGCTTATCGACGGCGCGGTGCTGGGCTTCGAATGCGAAATCGTCTCTGAAGCACCTGCCGGTGATCACGCGATCGTGGTTCTCGAAGTCAAGGCAATCAACGTCAACCTCGAGTCCAAGCCCCTGATCTACCACGGCGCCGCGTTCCGTCAGCTGGCTGCCTAAAACCAGCCGCTGCCGCTAGGAGTTGCGGGTCCGCTAGGAGTTGCGGGCGACGCCGCTGAGCGAACCTTTTTGGCCGGGATTTTTTTGGGCAGGACCCTGGGGCTTTCCTTGTGCGGAAGCGCCGGGGCCCTGCTTTTTCGCCGGGCTGGCTGTTTTCGCGGGGTTCGCCGGGCTGGCTTGCTTTGCGGGGTTCCCGCCACCGGCTGCGTCCGCTGGCTTCTGGCCGTTCGACGACGGCGCGGGCTCGTCGAGGTCGCGGACCGTCACCTTGATGGGCGGCGGCTGTTGGGCCTTGGCGCGCTCGGCTTCGCGGCGGTCTGCTTCAGCAACGGCGTCGGCCCAATCCTTGGCGAGTACGGGCGGTTCCTTGGTTGCTGCCACGACGATGGGGTGGTGCGCAGTCTGGTGCTCGACCGCTGACTTGACCTCCGCCGGTTTGGGCAGCTTTCGCGGATCCACTTTGCTCTTCCATTCACCGTCCTTGACGGCTGCAGAAGCACCGGAGATCTTGCGGCGGGCCCCTCCGAGCAGGTCCCGCTTGGGAGCGGTGGGAGCGGTGGGAGCGGTGGGAGCGGTGGCCGCGGGAGCCGCAGCGGTGGCGGCAGTAGCCACAGGCTCCGCGACGGCCGGCGCAGCAACGCCGGCCGGTACAGCGACAGGCGCCGCCTCCGGTTCCAAATCTCCGGCCTCGTCGAAGGAGGGATCCGGGGCGTAACCCGGCCGCGGAGGAAGGTGCACGATGGGCGTGTTGTCCTTCTTGGGGAAGATCCCGATCAACGCCAGGAGAATGACGGATATCAGCCGACCCACTCCGGCAACCACCAAGGTGATGATGATGATCAGCCCGAGGCCCAGGAACATCAGCACTGCCAGGCCCAGCGTCCCCAAATACGTCAGGTTGATGGCGAGTGTTGTCGGATCCTCCACTTAGCCTCCCCTGGCCGTCGTTTTGCGATGCGCGCAGTGCCCACCAACTTGCTTATCCAGCCTAAGGTCCGGCACCGACGGAATCACGCGTCGAGGCCCGCTCCGACAGGGTTGTTTCGAAGCTGTTATCTGCCATGGGAAAATATGTTGCCCAGCTCTCATTTCCAACCCGGATTGGCCCGTCGTGACTCCTGATACCACCCGGCTCCGCAACGGCGCATGCCCCTGCCTTTCCGGCGAGCAGTACATCGATTGCTGTGGCCGTTTCCATCGTGGTGACGCTGAGGCGCCCACCGCTGAGCAGCTCATGCGCTCCCGGTACTCAGCATTCGTGGTTCTTGACCCCGAGTACCTGATCCGCACGTGGCATTCGAGTACCCGACCTGCCTCCATGGACCTCGACCCGGACCTTGAATGGCGCCGGTTGGACATCCTCGGCACGAGCGACGGCGGACCACTGGACTCCGCGGGGACCGTTGAGTTCGCAGCCCACTACAGGTCCGACGGCGAACGCGGAGTCCAGCGCGAAATCAGCCGTTTTGTGCGGGAAGACAAGCGTTGGTACTACGTGGACGGGGACGTCCGGCAGTAGTTCACCGATACTTGCGGTGGAGATTCTCCTTCGTTGATGCCCCGGGTGCGGCATCGCCGATCCAAGGACCGGTTCCTTCGGACTGATCGAGTATCCCGGCCTCCAACCAGGTGTAGTCGCCGGCCAGGACCTTGCGCGAGAGGTCGTGGTCGCCGTCGTCGGTATTCCTCCACAGCTGGTCGAAGTATTCGTCAACCCGCACGCGGGCCTGTTCACAGAAGGCCTCGGCCAACTCAAAAGCGGCCGCGCCTTGTTCAGGATGGGTCCGCAGCAGTGCCTCGGCGCGTGAGCAGCACGCCGCCATGGCGAACAGCTCCGCCCCGATGTCCACGATCCTGCCCAGGAACGCCTGCTTGTACTCGAGCTTGGCTTGCCAACGGCCCATCCCATAGAACGTTTGCCGCGCCAACCGCCGCGAGGACCGCTCAACGAACCGCAGCTGCTTGCCCAGTCGCCCGAACTCGGCGTAGGACCGCGGGTCCATGCCGGCGCCGGCCACAAGCTTCGGCAGCCACCTCGCGTAAAACCCTGAAGCCCCGACGGCGGCCCGCGCCTTGTCCTGCAGGCTCGCATCCACCGAAGCCAAGTCACCGGCTGCGGCAAGGTGGGCGTCCACGGCCTCGCGGGCGATCAGCAGTTTCATGATCTCGCTGGAGCCCTCGAAAATCCTGTTGATACGAAGATCGCGGAGCAGCTGCTCGGCCGGGACTGCCCGCTCGCCACGAGCCTCCAGCGAGTCGGCTGTTTCGAAACCCCGGCCACCACGGATCTGCACCAGCTCATCGGCAATCCGGCAGCTCAGTTCGGTCGACCACAGCTTGGCCAAGGCGGCCTCGATGCGGACGTCCTTCTGTCCGGCGTCGGCCATCTCGGCAGAGAGCTCGAATACGGCTTCCAAAGCAAAAGTGGTGGCAGCGATGAACGCGATTTTCTTGCCGACAGCCTCGTGCTTGCCCACCGGCCGGCCCCACTGCGTGCGGGCGTTGGACCATTCGCGGGCGATTTTCAGGCTCCACTTCCCGGCGGCTACGCACAGGCCGGGGATGGACAGGCGCCCGGTGTTGAGCGTGGTCAGGGCGATCTTGAGCCCTTGGCCCTCGCGGCCCAACCGGTTGGCGGCAGGCACACGCACCTGGTGGAAACGTGTCACACCGTTCTCAATGCCGCGCAGCCCCATGAAGGCGTTGCGGTTCTCCACCGTGATGCCGGGCGAGTCCATCTCCACAACGAACGCCGAGATCCCGCCCTTGTGCTCGGTTCCGTCGGCGTCGGTGTGAGCGGGAACGCGGGCCATGACCACCACGAGTTCGGCGATGACGCCGTTTGTGGTCCAAAGTTTCACGCCGTCCAAAACGTAAGAACCGCCGTCGTCGGACAGTACGGCAGTGGCGCCCATACGCGCGGGGTCGCTGCCGACGTCGGGCTCTGTCAGGAGGAACGCCGTGATGGCGCCGGCGGCGCAGCGGGGGAGGTATTCCTTCTTCTGTTCCGGCGTGCCGAACTCCTTGACCGGCTCCGGAACGCCGATGGATTGGTGGGCCGAAATCAACGCTCCCAGGCTTGGATGGACCGAACCCAAGAGGGCAAGCGCCCGGCCGTAATAGACCAGGGAAAGGCCCAGGCCGCCGTATTCGCGCGGGATTTTCATCCCGAACACGCCAAGTTCGGCCAGTCCTGCCAGGTACTCGTCCGGAATCCGGGCGTCGCGTTCAATGACCCGGCCGGACAGCGTCTTGGCGAACGCGAGCAAGCGGGTCATGAACTCTTCGCCGCGCTCCACGTCGTCAGGTTTGGCTTGCGGCCAAGGGTGGATCAGGCTGAGGTCGAAACTGCCTAGATACAAGCCTTTGGCGAAGCTGGGCCGGTTCCATTCGGTGTCGCGCGCGGCTTCGGCGACGGCGCGGGCTTCCTCTGCTGTGGCGTTGACGCTGGCAGCGGTGAGGCTGTTGTCAGTAGCGGACGTCATGGGACAACTCCTTTAACCGGTTGTGCCGGTGATGGAGCCAGGGTCCGCCGTGGGTGGGAACCCTTCAGCTGTCCCTCAATGCTACCCGCGGGTAGCTACCCGTGCCAGAGGAAACCTGCGGCTGGAATTCTGCCGGAATCTCCACTTGTCCGGCGTGGTGAACCAAGCGGTCCCACGCAAAGTTGATGCCGTGGACAAGGCCGCCCAAGACACCTTTGACGGTGTACCAGACCATGCCCATGGCGCCGATAAGAACAATCGTTGCCATCGCCGCGGCCGCAATGAAAGCAGCCAGAATGACAGCGAAGAACAGCGTTCCAATAACTACGTACGTGCCTGTTTCAAGCGTAGTGACATCGAAATCCATGGTTCCCCCCGGAGCGACGTTGCGTGGTTCGACGCGGCGTCGTTGCGTCGATGATCTGACATTAGGGGCGGGGGTGCTTTCCGACCAGCGCTGACGCGCGCCATTCGGGCGTTGATATGCGATCGAAACAGTACCGAAGGGTAAGTCACGGAATGGTTGCGGCCCCCCTTGCGGAAGACGCCCGACGGCGGCACTTCCGGGCCGCTCGACGCCGCCTCGACGCTCTGCGTTAACCTTGTACGGGGCAGTTTCCGCTGCCAGCCAGGTTTCGCAGCAGCTGAAGGAGAGTAGTTGTCCCGTTCAGCCATGTCCTCGGCCGATGCCATAGGCGCGAGGCTCCGCGACCTCGAACAGCTGACGAAGGGCCCGGCATGGGCACTGACGCGATCGGCGCCGTGGGTCATCGCCGTTCTCCAGGCCTCCTTCACCCGCACCAGGCCGCAGCTTCCGCTCGAAGAGTTCCATGCCGACGTCGACGCTTTCCTTGAGCAGCTCCGTCGCCAGGATCCCGCGCTCGGCGGGCAGCAAAACGGCAAGGCTTTCGGCGATGAATGGACGCGCAAGCAGTTCCTGACGAGACGCAACCAGTCAGGCCAGATCGTCTACGAAGTCACGGAGCCGGCGGCCCGCGTGCTTGCGTTCCTCGACAGCCTTTCGAGCGAACGTTCCACGCTCAACGGCTCCCGGTTGGGCACCCTGCTGGGCGATGTTGAGAAGCTCGCCAACGAAACCAACCCGGACCAGAGCGCCCGCCTGGAAGCCCTGAAAGAGGAAATCCAGGAGCGCCAGCAGCTTGTGGAGGACATCAGCTCCGGCGAATTCGACGGCCTGCTGGATGACGAAGAAGCCGTGGAAGCCGCCGGCAACATCCTCGACCTGGCCGCAAGCCTTCCCGCGGACTACAAGAAGATGCGCGACCGCATCGAGGAACTGGTGGGTGAACTCCGCAACCAGATCATCGAGGAGTCCCTTAGCAAGGGTGCCACCATGGCACAGGTCCTGGAAGCGGACAAACGGCTGCGGCAGAGTCCCGAAGGGCGCACGTTCCGTTCCTTCACCGCTTTCCTGGAGGACCCGCAGCAACAGCTTCGTTTCCGCTCGGCCATCGGCGAGGTCCTCAGCCGGCAGTTCGCGGATGATCTGTCGCACGAGGACCGCGAAACGCTGAAGAACCTCGTGGCCGAACTGCGTTACCAGCACAGTCAGATCCAGCGGATTTACGGCAAGCTCTCCGAGAGCCTCAACACCTACATCCAGAGCGACGACATCCGGCAGTCGGTCAGCCTCCGCAAGGTCCTGGCCGAGGCCGAGCAAGCCATCCGTTCCCTGCCCTACGAGCGTGACAGGCCAGGTCTGGTTCCCGGACCTGTGCTGTTCAACGCGGGTTTTGAATCGCTTGCCATGGTCAAGCTCTTTGACCCGGACGAATTCGCAACACCCCCACGGCTGGCCGACCCCATCGCCTTCAGCGACTCGGACCGGGTTCGTTCCGCCCGCACCGGCAAGGCGAGGCCCGCCGTCGTGCGTGCCGCCATGGCGGGTTCGACGACCATTGGTGAGGCGTGGGAAAACCTGCCGGCCGAAGAGCGGCACATCAACAGCGTCCGGACCCTCCTGTCCCTGGCGCTTCAGGGCGGCGCAGCCTTCGACCGCGCCGCATGGGAACACATCGACTTCGAACAAATCGACGGCAGCATCCGCACGGCATACCTGCCGGTCGTCACGCTGAATGAGGATTCCAATGACTGAGGACATCACGACGACGGACGTCACCTTTGAGGAGGACGTCGCCGGCCCGGATGAGGTCGCCGGCCAGGATGAGGTCACCGAAGAGTCGGCCGACGTCGTTGAAGCCGGGACCGGGGGCACGCACGCCGACCCCTTCCGCATCACGCCGCGGGACACCTTCGTGGACGGCGCCGCCCTCTTCCCGGGCGATACCGGCGTGCTCCCCATGAAGGTCCGCCATGCCCTGGTGAAGCTCCTCAAGGGTCCCTACATTGACGGTGGCCGTGACGAAAAACTGTGGACCACCCTTCTGGACAACCAGTTGATCCTCCGCAGTCGCCTGTCCGAGCTCTTCCTTACCCTGCAACTGGACCACGACCGCAAGATCGCCGTGCTTCGGCCGGTTGATCCGGACATCATCGGGGCCAGCTCCCGCTCCAGCATCCTCCGCCAGCAACGGGCCCTCAGCCGTGTGGAAACCATCGTGCTGCTCCGCCTGCGCCTCCTCCTTGACCGCCATGTCACAGCCCAGACCGACCCCACGATCACCCGCGAGGAGATCTCCGACCTCGTAGCCAACTACACCCCGGCCGGCCAGCAAGATGCCCTGCGCGACTCCGACGTCGTGACCCGCACGATCACCAAACTCCTCGCGCGCCAACTTCTCCTCCCCACCCCGTTGGACGACAGCTACACGATCAGCAACGCCCTCCCCCTGGCCCTCCCGTTCGAAAACATTGGCGACATCCCGGCCCACATCGAAGCCCTGGTTGCAGTGGGAACAGACGAATCCGGCACGGAGCCGCTGCTGGAGCTCTCCGATGCGAACGAGGACACGGACGACGACGGTGACGGTGACGTGCGAGCCGAAGCCGGAGCGATGGATGCCGGACCGGGAGTGGCATCGGGCCTGTCGAAGCCGCGCGCAGAGCTGATCGAAGATCAGCTGCGCGGCGAAGGGGCGGGGCCGGCATCCATCGCGCAGGCGGACGCAACCACGACTGACGGGACACACAAGTGACGATCGCAACCATGCTCCCGCTCGGCGAACTGACCAACCCCGGCCAGATGCGCCTGGCACTGGTCCAGGTGGTCAACTGGGGTACGTTCCATGGCGCCCACACTATGCACGTGGACCGCAAGGGGACGCTGCTGACCGGTAACTCGGGCGTGGGCAAGTCGACGCTCTTTGATGCGATGCTTCGCGTTTTCGATGCCCGTCCGCGCTCCAATGAGGCCGCTGCCCAGCGTGCCGGCGGGGCTGTGGAGGACAAGAGAACCACCTTTACCTACATGCGCGGCAAGGTTGGTGATAAGGCGGTAGGGGACAGCTCCGCCAGTGCCTTCCAGCGCCCCGGTGCCACGTGGTCCGCCGTCGCCCTGACGTTTGATAACGCCGCCGGCACGAAGGTGACGATTTCGGCGCTGTTCGACCTGCCAAAGAACGGGACGGAGTCCAGCGTCGGGCGTTTCTATGTGATTGACAGCAAGCCGCTGGATCTCGAGGCGATCGAGGGGATCGCGCAGAAGAGGTTTACCAAGGGCGCTCTGGAGGGGATTTTCCCTGACGGCCAGGTCTTCGATGTCCACAAGGCGTTTGCTGAACGGTTCCGTCGCTTGCTCGGTATCAACTCCGACCAAGCACTCCCGTTGTTGCGCGTGATCCAGGCGGGCAAGGGCTTGGGTGGCAGCGTCAACACGTTCTTCCGTGACCAGGTCCTGGACGCCCCGGCTACCTTGGCCGCTGCGGACGATGTGGTGGAGGAATTCAGCAACCTGATGTCCATCCGGCAACGGCTGGAGGATGTCCGGCTGCAGCGCGACCAGTTGGCGCCCGTGCCGGCCCTCAACAAGGAGTACGCGCAGGCATTGCTGGACGCGAACCGCCTCCGCGAGCTGGCCGGCGAGGAGTTCGAGGCTTACAGGCAGCAGCTCGCCGTCACGGTCCATGCCAAGACACTGGCCCGTTTCAAGGAGCTGGCGCAGTCCAAGGCGCAGGAGCTTGCAGCGGAGCGCGTGGTTCGTGACGCCTTGGCCAAGGAGTTGCGCGACCTCGAGCTGGATTACAACAACCGGGGCGGCAACGCCATTTCGGCCATTGAGCAGGCTCTGGAAAACGCCAAAATGGGCCTGAAGCTGCGCAAGCAGGTTGAAGATTCGGCAAAGAAGGCGTTGACGGACGCCGGGTTGAACCTGGAATGGTCGGCCGAGGGCTGGGACCAGGCTCATGAGCAGGCGGCGGCCCGCTCGATCGAGTTGAAGGACGATTCTGAGGCCTTGAAGGAGCTCCGCTTCGAGGCTTTCGATGGCCACGCAACCAAGAAGCGGGAACTTGCGGCGGCCCAGCAGGAGCTGTTGTCCCTGCGGTCGCGCAAGTCTTTGCTGCCGCCGTCGAGCATTGAGAACCGGGCCGCCATTGCGGCCGCCACGGGCGTTCCCGAAGAGCGGATGCCGTTCGGTGGCGAGCTGATCGACCTCGCCGAGGGGCAGGACCAGTGGCGCCCTGCCGCCGAAAGGGCCCTGCGGAACCTTGCCACCACGTTGCTGGTTCCCGGGGAGCACTTCGCCGCCGTGACACGGTATTTGAATGACAACACTGTCCGCGGCGCGCTGCGCGCGGTGGATGTTTCCAAGCCGCTCGCCGGTGGCGCGCTGGCTGTGGAGGACGTGTCCGACGGCGAGCTCTTGACCAAGCTGAGCATCCTCACCTCGGGCGCGAACGCCGACGCCGGTGAATGGATCCGTGAGCGGATCGCCCTCGACTTCGCCTACCCGTGCGTCGAAAACCCGGACGAGCTCGCTGCGATGGACAAGGGCCTGAGCCTGGGCGGCGTGGTCAAGCGGAACCGGCACACGGTGGAGAAGGACGATCGCTTCACCAGCCGGCAGGACTACGTTCTGGGCTTTGACAACGCCTCCAAGCTGGAGCTGGTGGCGGCCCGCGTTGGCGAGCTGGAAAACGAGCTTGCAAAGGCCGCGGAGTTGGCGCAAAGCCGCGAGGATTCGCACCAGGGTATGGCACGCCAGCTGGAGGCCCTGCGTCGCGTGGCTGAAGATGAGCGGCCGTGGGAGCAGGTTTCCGCCGATGTTGCAGCCGAGGAGCTGGCCCGGATTGAGCAACGCTTGGTCGATGCCCTGGCAGCCCAGGCCGACCTTGAACCGTTGCGTGCCAACATTGAGGCGGTCCGCGAAAAGCACCAGTCCTCCACAGGTGTGGCGGCTGTGCTGCAGAGCGAATACAAAACGCTCGATCATCAGATGACCACAGCTGACGGCCTCCTCGACGCGGCGAGGCTCAAGCTTGAGCAGTCACCGCCGTCGGCCTCCACCGTTACGGCGCTGGAACCGTACTTTGCCGGCGCCGCGGACGTTTCCGAACTGCACGAGCTGGACAACTTGGCCAACAGTGTCCGCAACAAGCTCCTTGACGAGCTGCACGCTGCGGAATCCCGGGGCCAGGCCACCGCCGAACGGCTGACCCGCATGTTCGAGGCCTTCGTCCGCGACTGGGGGAGCGCCATCAGCGCCGACCACGGCACTTCGATCGCCGCGGCCGGGGACTTCGAGGCCCGCTACCACGCAATCGTCAGCGATGGCCTGCCCGCGCAGGAGGCCGAGTTCCGGCTGTTCTTTAACCAGCGCACGCACGAGTCCTTCAGCACCCTCCTGCACTTGCTGGATGAGGAGCGGCGCAGCATCACCAGCCGCATCCTTCCCCTCAACGGCATCTTGTCGGAGGTCAATTTCCACGAGGGCAGCTTCCTGGAATTGGACATCAAACAGACACTGCCCGCAACGGCCAAGGTGTTCAAGGACGCCATCCAGAACGCCTTGAAGACCAAGCACACGCGGCCGTCCCGCGGCGCCGCCGCCGGTTCGACTGAAACCGACGACGACGCCGAGCTCACCGCCCGCTACAAGTCCTTGGAAACCCTGGTGAAGCGGCTCGGATCCCAGACACCCGAGGACCGACGCTGGCGTGCTGAAGTGTTGGATGTTCGTGGGCACGTCTTCATCCAGTGCAAGGAACACCGCGAGGTGGCACCGGGCAAGAACAGCAAAGCAGGCAAGAAGAAGACCGAAGTGTTCATGCATGCCGATACCGGCTCGATGTCCGGCGGTGAGCGTCAACGGTTTACCGCGTTCATCATGGCGGCGGCATTGAGCTACCAGTTGGGCATCGCCGAGCAAGGCTTCACCACGTACGGCACAGTGATGATGGACGAGGCTTTTGTGCTGGCGTCCGAGGAATTCGCGGGCGCAGGCATCAAGGCGCTTCACGAGTTTGGCTTCCAGTTGCTGCTGGCCGCCCCGGAGAACGTGATCGACCTCTCCCGGCACCTGGGCTCAGTCACGGAGATCCTGCGGGATAAGCGCACCAACCGTTCCGGCGTTCTCACGGCACCGGTCATTTCCGGGCAGGGTGAGCCCGGAGCCTGGCGCTCCGAAGCCAACCCGGTCGATATCGTCCTCCGCTAGGAGCAACGCGGGGTCACTTATGGCCCTTTGGGAGCCCCTTTATGGGCCATAAGTGACCCCGCGTTGCTTTGCTCTAGCTGCGGACCCGGTCCAGGAACTGCACGGTCCGGGACTCCAGTCCCGCGATCTGCTTCAGGACCACGGCTGCAGGGTCCGGATTGATCTCATTGACCGGCGGTTCTTTGCGCACATTGGCGCTGCAACCGAACTCGGCGCAGATCAGGGTGCCCACAGTGTTGCCGTCCTTGCCGGATTGCCCGGCCTTCCTCGCAACCCAGAGGTAGACGTCGTCCTTGGAGAACACGTCCCGGCACAGTTCGCAGAGGACCACACGCTTCTTGCCGGACCCTCCCTCAGGCGCACGGAGCATGATCCCTGTGAGCTTCCCCCGATAGGGAACTACGAGGTAGCCGCGCTGGGGCATCTTCTCGTCGCGCCAGCCCAGGAACTCGAGGTTTTCCCAATCGAGGGTGTCGAAATCACGCGGAAGGTTGGCCTTGGCTGCCTCTGAGCGGCTGGCGTTGATGAACGATGAACGGATTTGTTGGGCCGTAATTTTCTGCATGGCAATGCTTCTTTCGAAAAATGGTCGACGTCGGCAGCGCGCCTGGCGCTGCAGGTGGCACTGAAGCGTCGGTCACCGAAGAGGGCACGCCAAAAGAAGCCCAACATTGTGTTGGTATTTCCTGAGCGCTACTTGGCTGGTTCCGACGCAACGGGGCGTGCCAAGCAGGCCGAAACGGCCACCTCGCCAACCATGGCTGCAGCAACTGAAGTGCGCACGCTCATCCCCTCGTCGTTTTCAAAGAAGCGGTAGTCCGCCCTCAACATCCTAACCCCATCAAAAAGCAACGCGGGGTCACTTATGGCCCATGGAAGCCCCGAACATGGGCCATAAGTGACCCCGCGTTGCAGGGTGCGGTGATTACGTGACGCAAACGTTTCGTAATTATCCGGAGGGTAGGCTAGCCTTACTTAGGTTCGCATCACTTACCTAAGGAGTCCCGTGGCTTCCCTTCTTCCACGCCGCGCCCTGCTCAAGACCGCAGGTACCGCGACGGCCGCTTTGGCCGCCGTCGCCCTTTCCCTCACCGGCTGCTCCACTGGTCCGGCCACCTCGACGCCGGCGTCTGAGCAGGCTGAGTCCGCCGCCTTCCCCGTCACCATCAAGAACGTCTTCGGCGAGACCACCATCAATGAACAGCCCAAGCGTGTTGTCACCGTTTCGTGGGTCAACGACGACGTCGCCCTCGCCCTGGGCGTAGTGCCGGTCGGCGTTCCGAAGAACGAGTGGGGCAATAACGACAAGGGCTCCACGCCGTGGAAGGACGCAGCCCTCGAGAAGCTCGGCGCCGGGTTCGGTACGGACAAGGCCCCGGTCCAGTTCTCCGAGGCCGATGGAATCAACTTCACCGAGATCGCCAAGCTCAACCCGGACGTCATTCTGGCCGCCTACTCCGGGCTGGAAGAGGCTGACTACAAGAAGCTCAGCGAGATCGCCCCCGTCGTGGCCCAGCCGGAGCTGGCCTACGGCACCCCGTGGCAGGAAAGCACCACCCTGATCGGCAAGGCATTGGGCAAGGAAGCCGAAGCCAAAAAGCTGATCGAAGACACCGAAGCCACCATCAAGGACAAGGTCTCCAAGTACCCGCAGATCAAGGACAAGACCTTCATCTACGGCAACCTCGAGCCCGCCAAGGGCGACGGCGCCAACGTCTACACCGCCATCGACAACCGCCCCCGCTTCCTCTCCGAGATCGGCATGAAGCTGGCCCCGGTGGTCACGGAGAACACCAAGTCGAACACGGAATTCTTCATCCCGTGGTCCGCTGAGAAGGCCAACGAACTCGCCTCCGACATCTTCGTTACCTGGGTTCCGGAAGCCGCAACGGCCGACGCCATCAAGGCCGACCCGCTGCTGGGCCAGATCCCGGCCATCAAGAAGGGCGCCCTGGTTGCCGATTCGGACCAGACCCTGACGCTCTCCATCTCCGCTTCTTCGCCGCTGAGCCTGCCGTGGGCGCTGGACAAGTTCCTGCCCCAGCTGGGCCAGGCCGCTGACGTGGCGGGCAAGTAACCGCAATGAAACTGAGTACGACGACGGCGGCTACCGTGGGGCGGGTTGGTGGCACTTCGGTGCCGGGTAACCAGCGAGGCATCGCGCCCGGTAGCAGCGACGTGGCCGGACGGGGAACCCGGCCGCGCAGCGCAGCCAAGCGGACCGCCTGGCTGCTGGTCGCCGTCGTCGTACTCGCCGCGGTGAGCGCCGCCTCCCTGGCGATCGGCGCCCGCGGCCTTCCCCTGAACACCGTGTGGGAAGCCATCACGCACTTCAATCCTGCAGATGGCAACCACGCCGTGGTGGTGGCCCGCATTCCCCGGACTGTCCTTGGCCTGCTGGCCGGGGCCGCACTGGGCCTGGCCGGTGCCGCCATGCAGGGCGTGGCTCGCAACCCCCTTGCCGATCCCGGCATCCTGGGCCTCAACGCCGGGGCCGCGCTGGCCGTGGTCGTTGGAATTTACGTGTTCGGCATTGGTTCGCTGACCGGCTACATCTGGTTCGCTTTCATCGGCGCCGCAGCAGCCGCCGTCGTGGTTTATGCCATTGCCTCCCGAGGACGTGACGGTGCGACGCCGGTCAAGCTCGCCTTGGCGGGTGCGGCGCTCAGTGCGGGTTTGTTTTCGCTCATGAACGTCATCCTTGTTTCCAGCCAGGACACCCTGGACCGCTTCCGTTTCTGGCAGGTGGGAAGCATCGGCGGGCGCGACTGGTCCGTGCTGCTGCCCGCGCTGCCGTTCCTGGCCATTGGTGCGCTCATTGTGTTGGGCGCAGGACGCGTCCTGAACAGCCTGGCCCTGGGTGACGATATTGCCCGCGGCCTGGGCCAGAACGTCGGGCTGGCCCGTGGAGTCACGGCGCTGGGCATCGTGCTCCTGTGTGGCTCCGCGACTGCGCTGGCCGGACCCATCGGCTTCCTTGGCTTGGTGATCCCGCACGCCGTTCGCTTGCTGACAGGGCCGGATTACCGCTGGATCCTCCCGTTCTCCCTGGTCTCGGCCCCTATCCTGCTCATCACCGCCGACATCATTGGCAGGGTAGTCCTCCTCCCGGGCGAAGTCCCCGCCGGCATCATGACCGCGATCGTCGGCGCACCCGTGTTCGTCTGGCTCATCCGTCGCGGAAAGGGGGCCGGACTGTGAGTGCCCTCAAATCCGCACGCGAGTTGGCAGTTAATGACAATGCTGGCCGCAAACATCATCATCAAATGCCAACTCGGCGCGCAGTGAGCCCCACGTTCTTCCTGGCCCTCGCGCTCCTGGTGATGTTTGGCGTGTATGTGCTCCTCGGCAGCTATACGGTGACCATCCCGGACTTCTTCACGATCGTCATCAACCACTTGACCGGCGGCGAGAAAATCCCGGGCGCCAGCTTCATCGTCATGGAGCACAAACTTCCCCGCGCCGTGGTGGGAACCATGATCGGCATAGCCTTCGGACTTGCCGGAGCGCTCTTCCAGACCATGCTGCGCAACCCGTTGGCGAGCCCGGACATCATCGGCATCAGCTATGGTGCCAGCGCGGCCGCCGTGACGGCCATTGCGGTTTTCGGTGCTTCCGGAGCCGTGGTGTCGGGGGCAGCCCTGGGCGGTGCGCTCGGGGTCGCGGCCATCATCTACGCGATTTCCCGCAGCACGGGTTCCGGCGCAGGCGGCAACCGCGGCAACGCTGCGGGCAACCGCCTCATCCTGGCAGGGGTGGGCATCGCCGCAGCCCTGCACGCAGTGGTCAACTTCCTCATGACCCGGGCCGATATCCGGACCGCAGCTGACGCCCTTATCTGGCTCAACGGCTCATTGAACTCCGCGACGTGGGACCGGGCGGGCGTCCTGACGGTCTCCTTGCTCATCCTGATCCCCGCTGTGATTGCCCTTGCCGGCCCGTTGCGCATCCTCGAACTCGGCGACGACGCCGCTGCCGGACTGGGCATCAGGGTCAACGCGACCCGGCTGGGACTGGTGCTGACCGCCGTCGGACTTGCCGCCGTCGCAACCGCCGCTGCCGGTCCGGTAGCCTTCGTTGCCTTCCTCGCCGGCCCGATCGCCCGCCGCATCGTGCGCAAACCGAGCCTTCCGGCGTCGGCCCTAACGGGTGCGCTGATCGTGTTGGCCGCCGATTTCTTTGCCTCCAACATCGCGCCGGTGGTCCTGGACGGAACAGTCCTCCCGGTCGGCGTCATCACCGGCGCCCTCGGCGCACCGTTCCTGCTCTGGCTCCTCCTCACGTCGAACCGAAAGGAAGCCTGACATGGCCCTCCTTCATGCCAAGGACCTGACGCTGCAATACGAGCAGCGCAAGGTTGTTGAGGGACTCTCCACGGAGATCCCCGAAGGCAAAGTCACCATGATCGTCGGTGCCAACGCCTGCGGAAAGTCCACGTTGCTCCGCGGTTTGTCCCGGCTCCTGAAGCCAAGCGGCGGCGCCGTGACGCTGGACGGCAAGGACATCCACACCCGTCCGGCCCGCGAACTTGCCCGTACCCTGGGCCTGCTGCCGCAGCACCCCACCGCCCCCGACAGCATTACCGTGCGGGACCTCGTGGGCCGTGGGCGGTACCCGCACCAGGGCTTCTTCCGGAACTGGAGCGCCAACGACGACGCCGCGGTACAGCGCGCGCTCGATGCCACCGACACGCTGGGACTCGCTGAGCGGAGCATCGACGAGCTGTCCGGCGGACAGCGCCAGCGTGTATGGATCGCCATGGCCCTGGCCCAGGAAACCGACGTCCTGCTGCTCGACGAGCCCACAACGTACCTGGACCTTGCCCACCAAGTGGAGGTCCTGGACTTGGTCACGGACCTCAACCGCAGCCGGGGCACCACAGTGGCCATCGTGCTGCACGACCTCAACCTGGCAGCACGCTACGGCGATCACGTGATCGCCATGAAGGGCGGCTGCATCGTTGCCGAGGGACCCGCCATCGAGGTGGTCACCGAGGAACTGGTATTCAACGTTTTCGGCCTGGAATCCCGCGTGGTTCCGGACCCCATTTCAGGAACACCGCTGATCGTCCCGATTGGCCGGCACCACGCACAGCCCGCACGAACCAAGGAACTGGAGATCGCATCATGAGTGCACAACCGACACAGGCCACCGCAAGTGCCGCCGTGGAGCCCATGACCCTCGCCTTCGACGTCACCGTGACGGCCGTGCAGGAGCTCAGCCCGAACTTCCGCCGGATCACGTTCGGTGGCTATTCGCTGCGTGGTTTCGGGGTTGCGGGCGACACTTTGGACCTTCGCGTGAAGCTGATGATCCCGTCCTTCGACGCCGACGGCAACGCCCTTCCACTGCCGCCCTTCAAAATGGAGGACGCCGGCTGGTACAAGGAATGGCTTGCCATGGATCCGTCGGTGCGCGGCGACATGCGCACCTATACAGTCCGGTCGGAACGCCTTGATGCCGTGTACCCGGAGATCGACATCGACTTCGTGATGCACTTCGATGAGCACGGCAACGGTGGTCCTGCCGCGAACTGGGCCGTTGCCGCGAAGCCCGGAGATGCCCTGACCATCATCGGTCCCAACAACCGCGCCGCGCAGTGCACCACCGCGGGTGCTTACGGCGGCATCGAGTGGCGCCCGGGGTTGGCCCAGCGTGTGTTGCTCGCGGGCGATGAAACCGCGGTCCCGGCCATCAGCGCCATCCTGGAGAGCCTGCCCGCGGACATGACCGGCCATGCTTTCCTCGAGGTGCCGTCGGCAGCTGATTTCCAGGACATCACCACCGCGGCCGACATCGAGATCACCTGGCTTGCCCGCGGCGCAGCCATCGGACGCTCCCGTCCGCATGGTGAACTCCTTAAGGAAGCTGTTGCCAAGGCTGTTCCCGTTCCGGGATGGGTGGGTCTCAAGGGAACCGACAGCGCTGCCGGCCCGGAGCCCGAAGACGTCAACGTGGACCAGGACATCCTCTGGGAAACCCCGCAGCGGATGGACGCAGCGGCCATCGAGGCCACCAAGAACCCCACCTTGCCCGCCGGTGCGCTGCCGTTCTACGCCTGGATTGCCGGCGAGGCGTTCGTGATCAAGGAAATGCGGCGCTACCTGGTGCGCGATGTTGGCATCGACCGGAAGCAGGTTGCGTTCATGGGGTATTGGCGGCGGGGCAAAGCGGAAGGCTGACCCTCTCTCACATCCCTACCGCTTGGACGCATCCCTCGCTCACCTGTTCACTTTGGGTTGGTACGGGCTTAACCGGCGGCGCGTACCGTCCGGAGGGTGCGTGAGGATTTCGGGGACGGAAAAAACGTTCGACGGCGGTACGTCGCCATCGGGGATTCCTTCACCGAGGGCGTGGGGGACCCGAGCAAGATCCTGCCCAATGGGGTCCGCGGCTGGGCCGACCGGGTGGCCGAAAAACTGGCGAAGGCACAGCCCGGCTGGGAGTATGCCAACCTTGCCGTACGCAGCAAGAGGCTACGGCACATCATCGACGAGCAACTGCAGCCGGCCCTCGACATGGAGCCGACGCTGATCACGGTCTATGCCGGTGGGAACGACATCCTGGACTTCGGCACCGACATGGAGGCGCTCCTGGATGACTACGAACTCCTGGTTGCCCGGCTGTGTGAAACGGGCGCAACCGTAGTCCTGTTTACCGGTTTCGACGTCAAGGTCTCGGCTGTCCTTGAGCCTTTCAAGCGGCGCAACACCCTATACAACGAACGAGTCCGCGGGATCGCCTCCAAGTATGGTGCCGTGCTGGTGGATTACTGGTGCTTCGATGCCTACAAGGATTCGCGGATGTGGGCCCCGGACCGGCTCCACATGTCCAAGGCCGGGCACAAATACCTGGCTGCCCAGGTCCTGGACCACCTCAACGTCCCCCATAAGATTTCGCCCAAGGAATGGGAACCGCCCTCGCGCTTGACCCTCCGTGAATGGGAACGCCGGCAACGCCGCTGGGTCAACGACTGGGTGGTGCCGTTGTTCGGCCGCAAGCTGCGCGGAGTGACGTTGGGGGATTCGCTGCAGCCGCGCTGGCCCCGACCGGTCAAAGTCCCCCGAAAAGGGGGCTTGAAGAAGCTCGTGGAGGACAGGGAAGCAGCCCAATAACCATGCGTCTATAGGCCACTAGACAGGCATGTCTAGTGGCCTATAGACTGAATCAATGATGATGAAGCGCCGGGATCTTTTGAGCAAGCTGAAACGCACTGCGAAAGATCTCGGCGTCGACTACAGCGCCGAAGAAGGCGGAAGGCATACCCGCGTCACCATCGGCGGTAATACAACGTTTGTGCCTCGCCACAATGAGATTGGTGAGAAGTTGGCCAAGGAAATCATGAAGCAAGCCAAGGGAGAGGACACCAAGTGAAGCTCGAAGTAACAGCCAGCCGCGACGGCCGGCTTTGGTTCCTGGAATCAACCCAGATCGAAGGTCTGACCACGCAGGCCCGAACCGTGTCGGAAATCCCGGAGATGGTGCGTGACTTGGCGTCCCTGCTTACAGGCCGCCCCGAAACGGATTTCGAAGTCCAGATCACCTTTGACGCACCCGAAGTCACCGAGCACCTCAGGGCTGCTGCGGAGTTGGCTGCCAAGGCTGACGAGCTGAAGGCAGCGTCAGCGCGGGAACGTCACGAGGCCGCGATGGTGCTCAAGCGCCAAGGGGTTACTGTCCGCGATATCGGGGCCGTCCTGGGGGTCTCCCACCAGCGAGCCCAGCAACTCGTCAGCCACTAACACGCACCTTCAGGCTTGCAACCGGCACCAAGCCGGAAAGCTCAGCTGTCCAGCAGGTTCTCGTAGCCCTCGGCGACGCTGGTGGCGGTGAATTCGATGATCTCGAAGTCGGCTACGCCGTTGCTGTAGAACGGGTCTTGTGCCAAGGAGGCGTCCAGGGCTTCCCGGTCCACTTTGGAGAGCAGGACGCCTCCCGTGGCTGGTACGCGACGTCCGGACGCGAGGAAGATGCCGTCGTCGAACGCTGCTTTAAGCCAGGCCATGTGGCCTGGACGGTGGAAGTCGACGATTTCGTCCGGAACTTTGTAGGTCAAGGAGACTACGAACATGCCGTCAGCCTATCGCCAGGGCAGTGTGCTGGGAGCTACCAAGCCAGCGGATTCTCATAAGATGGACCCATGAATCAACCCCGCTGGCTGAACGCCGACGAGCGCCGCGCCTGGCTGGCCCTGCTGAGCATCAACACGTTGCTCCCCTCGGCGTTGGATACCCAGCTTCAGTCCGCCGGCAAGCTGTCCCTCTTTGACTACAACGTGCTGGCGATGCTCTCCGAAACTGAGGGCCGATACCTTCCCATGAGCGAGCTCGCTGCCCGTACCAGTGCCTCGTTGTCGCGGCTTTCCCACGTTGTTACCAAGCTGCAGAAACGCGGTTGGGTGGAACGGCAGGCGCACCCCGGAGATGCCCGGGTGACCGTTGCGCACCTGACCGAGGCCGGTATGTCCACCATCGTTTCGCTGGCCCCAGCGCACGTGGAATCGGTACGGACCCTGATGCTTGATTCACTGAGTCCCGAGGACGTCGCCGATCTCGCGCGCATCGGCGAAAAGATCGTCGCCCGGCTGGATAACAACCACTGGATTCTCCGCGATTCCTAACGGTTCCACCGGGCTTTGGGGCTGTGGGCGCTGAAGTGGCAAACTGGCGGCATGGATTTTTCTGCCCGCTATGTGGCCTTGGGAGACTCGTTCACTGAGGGCGTCGGCGACGACGATCCCACACGCCCCAACGGGGTCCGCGGTTGGGCTGACGTGGTGGCCACGCAACTCGCCCTGGGCAATCCGGGGTTCGGCTACGCCAACCTTGCCATTCGCGGGCGCAAACTCCGCCAGATCATGACGGAACAGGTGGATGCCGCCGTCGCCATGAAGCCCACCTTGGTGAGCCTTTACGCCGGCGCGAACGACATCCTGCGGCCCAGGATCGATATCGACTCGCTGTTGGAGGAGTACGACGCCGGCATCGCCAAGTTAAGCGCGACCGGAGCCACCGTACTTCTCTTCACGGGCTTTGACGCCAAAGGCTCCAAAGTCTTCAGCACCATGCGGGGCCGCACGGCAATCTACAACGAACTGGTGCGCGAGATCGCCGAGGACCACGGCGCTTTGCTGGTGGATTACTGGCGGTTCGATGAGTACGACGATTGGCGTATGTGGGGCGAAGACCGGATGCATATGTCCACAGCTGGCCATCTCAACATGGCCAAGCGCGTGCTCGATGTCCTGGAACACGAGCACGTGATGGAAGTTCCCGAGCTCGCCCCCGTCCGGCTGTTGAACCGGGTGGAGACCCTGAAGGCCAACGCACGCTGGATCCGTGAGTCGGCCGCTCCGTGGGTGTCCCGCCGTCTCCGCGGCGTCTCCTCCGGCGACGGTCTCAGCCCGAAGTACGCGGAATTGATCAAGCCGCTTCCCTGAATCCCGGCGTAGCCAGCAAGGATCCGTCGCGACCTACCGCGATCACTTCCACGCCCCACTTTTCCACGGCCTGGTCCAGTGTCCTCGTTCCGCCGGCAACGATGGCCGTGGCAAGGACGTCGGCGGTCACGATGTCGCCTGCCGCCACGGAAACTTGCTCGAACTCCGGCGCCGCGCCACCAACCGCCCAGATGTGGTGGCCCCTTTCAGCGGACCCTGACGTCGCCAGGGCACGCCGCGTGCCCAGCGGGTACGTGAGCAGCAGGGCCTGTCGATCAAGGGGATCCACCACCCCGGCGAGCCACGGCTCGTGCGTCTCCGGCGTTGGCGAGCCACTCACCAGCACGTCCCCGCCGGCGTTCAGGCACCAGTCCTTCAAACCGAGCGCCTCCAACGACAAAGCGGCTTCCCGCGCCGCGTGCGCCTTCACGATTCCGGAGAGGTCCAACACCCCGTCGGGACGTTCGGCCGTGAACGCGCCATCGGTCGCCAACCGCCATTCCGCCGCTTCTGCATACAGGTCCCGCATCACTTCCGACGCGTAGGCCAGCGTCAGTTCCCCACGGGCCAGCCGGCTCGCCTCGGAACCGTCCCGGTACAGGCTGAAGGTCAGGTCCAGTTGGGTGAACGTATCCTCGACGACGGCGGCAGCTGACTCGAGCTCGTCAGCGGCAGTCTGCGCGGAGCGGATGCCGGCAAGGGTCAGGCTCACCACGGTGCCCATGCTGTGGAACGTCCGGGCCCGGAGCTGCGGACTACTAGAAGTTGGCTGCATCGAGGGCTGCCTGCAGGGAGGTGAGGTAGGCGTCGCTGGTCACCGTGGCGCCGCTGACGGTTTGCACGTTGGCCGACTGTGCCTGCAGTACCTCCGAACGCAACACCGGGGCAGCGCGGCTGCTGATCTGGGCCGACTTACGTTCAGCGTCGGTGAGCTGCAGTGCCGTGACTTCCGTGATCTTGCCGCCCTGGATTGTCACCCGGACCTGGACTGTACCGAAGCGGGTCTGGACCGACGCGCCGTCGTACGTTGCCGCCGTCGTCGTTCCTGTGCTGCCACGGGCGGCGCCACCATTCGTGGTGCTGCTGCTCAGGCTGGTAGTGGTGGTTGAGCCGGTATCGGCGACGTGCGCGCCCGACTGCCAGCCAGCCAACAGGATGCCCGCCGACGCCAGCGCGGTTGCCATGGCTGCCCTTATTCTCACCAGTCGAACCTTTCGTAGTGGAGTTGTTCCGCGGGGACACCCGCGGCCCGGACGTCCTGGATGACTGAGGCAGCCCACTGCGATGGGCCGCACACATACACGTCGGCCGCGGCGATCCTCGGGACGTAGGAGTCGATGCTGAACCCGGCCGCCACCGCAGACTGGGGAAGCCATGGGTGGGCGCCGCTCGAGCGTTGCCCCGTGAGATGGAAGAGGGTAGCGCCGCGTGCTTGGCACAGGTCCATGATTTCCTTGCCCAGGAAAAGCTCGGACTCGTCATGGCCCCGGAGCAGGACCGTGGCGTGGCCGGGTTCGAAGGGGGTGGACTCCAGGAGCGACCGCAACGGCGTGATGCCGATTCCGGCGCCGATCATCACCACGTTGTTCCGCGTGCGGGCTGCCGTGCTGAACATGCCGTAGGGTCCCTCGATGGCAACCTTGGTTCCGGGCCTGATCCCCGCGAGTCTGGCCGAGCCATCCCCGAGGTTCCGGACGGTGATGCGTATTTTGCCTGTTGCGCCCTCGACGCCGACCACCGGCTCCGCGGACAGGCTGAAAGGATGTGGCTGCCACCAATGCCCCGGAGCGAGGAACCTCCAGAAGAAGAAGCGGCCGCCGGCTCCCGAGAGGCGCTCAAGCTGCAGGCCCGTCATCTCGATGCTGAAGACATCCGGTGCAACCCGAACCACCCGGCTCACTGTGAGCTGGTGCCGGAACGTCGCCACCAACGGCTGGCAAACCCTGTAGAGGACAAGTGCGCCGCCGGTCGCGATGCAGATGGCCAGCCAATACCAGCGCTGCCACGTGCCCTCCGCGAACAGCCCGCCCACGCTGAACTGATGCGGAATGGCGGTGCCCACGGCGGTATAAGTCAGCAGGTGGATCGCGTACCAGAATTCGTAGGGGAATCTCCTGCGTACGGCCACCAGCGAGGTCACCACCACGGCGATGAAAAGGGCCAGGGAGACGAACGCGAGCCACATGTCAGGGACGTTGACCCACAAGGAGACCGATTCGCTGATCGGGTCCAGGCCCTCCGCGGCGCCATAACCGATGGCGATCAGCAGTCCGTGGGCCAGCAGCAGATAGAGCGCCGGTTTGCCCAGCTTCTTGTGGACCTCCAGGGCGCGGTCATGGCCGATCGCGTTGTCGACAAAGGGAATCCGGGCTGCGAGCAACAGCATGAGCAGCACCAGGTCCATGCCGATCAGTCCGGCGACAATGCCCAAGGACGTCATGGTCGCCGCAAACGAGGCGAAGCCGCTGGCACCGCCGTCGGCAAGCCACAGCGATACTGCCGCAACCGGCGACAACCACCCGACGAAACCCAGGACATCGGCGCGGGCCAGCCGCCGTCGTGCTTGCGGACGGAAACGTTCGACGGCGGCAGGTGCCGTCCGCGGGACCGCCGGGGCGGGGCTGTCCACGCTGTAATCTGTGGCTGGGAACGAGGTCATGTTCCAAGACTCGCCAAGCTTCCTTTCATTCTGCTGTGAAAGAGCTTTTGAGGGCGTATGATGCCGGATTGGTCTTAATTTCGCCTGACCCGTAGAATAGTTAGGCGCTAGGTAGTGCGGATCGTGTGCAATTGCTCCGGTTGGTGGTGACAGTCAGTCTTGCTGATGTCCCGGTGGCCGGTAGTTAGGGGCTCAAGTTGCGTGCATTCCTGTATTCGCCCGGTATCCCAGGACCTGAGTTATTGCGGTCTTGTGGCCAGCCTTCTTCGCCGCACTTGATGCGGAAACTACCGAAATGGTGTGGACCGGATGCGGACACTGCCTGACGCACGGCAACGCAGGAACATCTGCACGCCGTTACATTCAATCTTTGGAGGAGAGTCATGGCAGCACACTGCCAAGTGACCGGAGCCGAGCCGGGCTTTGGACACAGCATTTCGCACTCGCACCGTCGCAACAAGCGTCGGTTCGACCCGAACATTCAGAAGAAGCGCTACTGGGTTCCGTCCCTGCGCCGTAATGTCACGCTGACCCTGTCGGCCCGTGGCATCAAGACCATCGACGTACGCGGCATCGACGCAGTCGTAGCCGACATCCTGGCACGAGGAGTAAAGCTCTAATGGCAAAGGACAAGGACGTACGTCCGATCATCAAGCTGAAGTCCACCGCGGGCACCGGTTACACCTACGTAACCCGCAAGAACCGTCGTAACGACCCGGACCGCCTGGTCCTGAAGAAGTACGACCCCAAGATCCGCCAGCACGTCGAATTCCGAGAGGAGCGCTAAACACATGGCAAAGAAGTCCAAGATTGCTCGCAACGAGCAGCGCAAGGTCATTGTTGAGCGTTACGCTGCCAAGCGTCTCGAACTGAAGAAGACCCTGGTAGACCCCAACGCGACTGACGAAGCACGCGAAGCTGCACGCCTCGGCCTGCAGAAGCTGCCCCGCAACGCCTCCCCGATCCGTCTGCGTAACCGCGACCAGATCGACGGCCGTCCCCGCGGCACGCTCCAGAAGTTCGGTATCTCCCGTGTTCGCTTCCGCGACATGGCTCACCGCGGTGAGCTCCCGGGCATCACCAAGTCTTCCTGGTAATCACGAAGCTCTGAAAGGGCCGGCAACCGTTATGGTTGCCGGCCCTTTTTGTGTTTATCGCCCGCTCACGTTCCCCGTGGCTGGGTGTGGACGCTCGCTTACATCCCCCGGGTTTGGTCGGGGATGCTCGCTCACATCCCGACCGTTTGGTGCGGATGCTCGCTCACATCCCCCGGGGTTGGGTGCGGATCCTCGCTCAGGTGGGTGTTCGACGGCGGGTGGTTGGGTGGGTTGGTTGGTGTGATGGGGTTCACGGGGCTGGTTTTTGGGTTTTGGGGGTGGTTTTTGGGTGG
>NZ_JAQZBY010000012.1:0-142199 GCF_028736865.1 Paenarthrobacter sp. AB444
GCGGGTCAGTTGGGTACCGAGTCACATCCATCGGGCGGAACGGCCTGCACCCATCCTGCCAGCCAGTCCCAGACCAGCCACGATCAAGACTCACAGTTGGGTAGGGCGGCGGCGAGGTCGGCGAGGGTCTGGACCAGCAGACGGCGCTCCACTACCTTGATGCGCTCGTGCAGGCTTTCCTCGGTGTCCTCGGGAAGCACAGTGACAGCTTCCTGGGCAAGGATGGGTCCCGTGTCCACGCCTGCGTCGGCCCAGTGAACGGTGCAGCCGGTGACCTTCACGCCGTAGGCCATGGCGTCGCGGACTCCGTGTGCACCGGGGAACGAGGGCAGCAGGGCCGGGTGCGTGTTGACGTACTTGCCACCGAAGGCATCGATGAAGTCGGCGCTCACGATCCGCATGAAGCCGGAGGAAACCACAACATCGGGCTCGTAAGAGAGCACCTTGTCGCGCAAGGCAGCATCCCACTCGGCGCGGGTTTCGAAGGAGTTGAAGTTGACCACGAACGTCTCGATGCCGGCCTCGTCAGAGCGCTCCACACCATAGGTGTCGGGACGGTCGGCGCCCACAGCGGCAATCTCGACATCCAGCTCACCCGACTTCACGGCGTCGATGACTGCCTGAAGATTGGAACCGGTACCGGAGACGAGGACAACAATGCGCATTGCACTAGCTTATGGGCGGCTCGCGTAGGCTGGAAAACATGAATCCCGACGTCGGTTCCGCGCCGAACCAGCAACCCCGCTCCGAGGCTGAAAAGTCCGCCCTCGGTGTGACCCAGATCCTGTTCCGCGCCTTCCTTTTTTCGGCGGTGGGAGCGTTCTTCGTGTTCTCCCTGAACGTGAACTACGTGTGGTTGAGCGGGATCCTGACGGTGGCGGCGTTGGTGCTGGGCATCGTTGTGCTGGTGCGGACCATCAAGTACAAGCACCCCCGCCTGATTCTGTTCGGCACGATCTCGGGGTTGGTGGTGACGGCCATCATGTGCCTGCTGGTTCTGACGTCAGCCCTCTTCTTCCGGCAGGTCAGCACCTACCAGGATTGCGCCCGCTCAGCACTCACGGAGTCGGCCAAGACGCAGTGCCTGATGCACCTCGAGAAGTCCATGCCGGGGTCGCTCAGGTAGCCCGACGCTACTTCAGCTGACCGCTCAGGCGTGCTCGTCGTCGTACGCGTTTTCTTCCAGGTTCGCCTCGCGCAGCTTCTGGCTGCGTTCCAGCCACGGCCCCACTGCGTAGCCAATTACGACGCCGATCCCCACTTCCGCGGCCAGCCAGACTGCCGTCCACAACGGGTGGGGTCCAATTTCCGTGAGCCGCCCAATGCCGGCCGAACCACGCGCGATCCAGGCCAGAGCCCCACCGAGCAGGCCCGCCACAGCGCCGATAAAGGCTCCGAGGAAGAGAGTCGAAACGGTGGCCGTGAACCAGCGGGCCTTGATCTTGATGGAGAGCCACTCATCAAAATGGTTTTCGCCCTCCCGCAGGAACCACCAGCCGGCAAGGACTCCTGCCACAACGGGCAACGCCAGTGCCATGGCCCCAAAATCGAGCTGGCCGGCGGGCAGGCTGCCAAGGATGGGGACGGCGGGAAGGGGTCCCACGGCGGTGCCCAACGGACCGGCCGTGGAGCCGATGCCGAGCGAGAAGCCGGCCCCCGAGGACCACGCCAAGGCGAAGATCACCAGGTTCGGCAGGAAGCCAAGCTGTGCGATGGTGAGCACGGCACCGCCCAGGGCTCCGGCTTTGAGGCCTTCATACACGGCGATGATGTCGGTCCAGTGCCACACGATGGTGACGGCCAGCAGCACAGCCGACAGGCACACGGCGGCCATCGCTGCCACGAAACCGGCCTTCAGCGCAGAGCCGACGTACGAGCCGGCCCACCGCGAGTGCTGGCTGGTTTTAGCGAGCCAGGCGACGGCGTCGACGCCGATCAGCCGGCTCCACGAGCCTGCCTCGCGTCGGGCGCCAACGATCATGCCCAGGCCAAAGGAGATGAGCGGGATGGCCATGGCCAACCACAGGTTGATGACGACCTCAGTAGTGCGGCACACGAATCCGGTGGCGGCGCCAAAGGCCGCGTAAACAAGGAAGGCTCCGAAGAACGCCTGCCACAGCTGGTCGGTGTAGGAGGCACGGGCCAGCCGCCGGCCTGCCCGCCACGCCAGCAGGAACGGGATGAGCGTCAGGCCCAGGGGAATCAAGGAAAGGAGCCCTGATCCCGGATGGGCGGCGGTGCCGATGTTCACGTGGGCGAGTTCCAACGGAACGCCATGGATCAGCAACCATGCTTGGCCGCCGAGCCGTGCCAAAGACTCGATATTCCGGTCCTGGAAACCGTCGGTCGCCCAGACCCCGACCAGCGGAAGCACCACCACGATGGCGGAAATGAACGCCGCTTGGGCCGCTTCCAAACCACCCTGCAGCCAAAGGGGCATAGGGAGGCCACGGTTTCCGGTCTGATCAGCGCGCAGTTTCATCGTGATCCATCGTGCCACGGCCAGCTCTCCAAGGCCGTCAGGCGCCCCTGAAATACCGCGAATTCCAGCGCTTTTTCCTGTAGGCCGCCGTAAGATGGGAGGTGGTGTTCTCGCGGGGCGGGCGAGCGGCCCCGGTTGATGTTGAAGGCCCGGAAAAATCGAAGCCGGGAACTAGGAGCGGCCAATGAATAGGTGTCACAACTTCTAACAGAAAGTCGTACTAGCAGCTGGTGCAGCCGCCTTAGGATTTTTCCCAGGCTGCACCAGCCTTCTTATGTACAGGCTGAGTACCGTAACCCCACTTACAGCTGCGGCCCGTAGATGAACTCCTTCGCATGGTTAACGGCCTTCTTGAATGCATCGTTGCGGAGCGTCACCTGCTCCTGGTTCGCTCCCCCTCGAGGCTCTATGAACGTGGTTGGACCGGGGCGCAGCATCCAGATGTCCCCTGCCGGCGGCAGGTAGAACACCCCGAAGGAGCGGTGTTCGGGGTCGTCGGTCCAGATGGGTACAACGGCGATCGCGGCCCCTGTGTCCGGGTTGATCCACTGGGCCCGCGGCAGAGGTTGTTCGTGGACTTCGGGATCCAGGAACGGCGCTGTCCCTCTGCCCCAGCGTTGTTCGAACCGTTCGTAGAACGCGGGAATGATGTGGTCGTCATAGGGACGCCAAGCACTCATGGATTGCTCCTTGGTGTTCTCAGGTTTCTGGACGAAGGTTCCCAACGGGGTGGCCCGAAGGACAACGGTGACTGCCCGCCGTCGTTCCTTGCCGGCTGCTGCGCACGCTTGTGCACCCGAACGTTCACCGGCGTCCCGCCGGTGCCGAAACCGTTCCGCCGTGCACGGTCGTATGCCGCCCGCTTCCCTGGGTCCGACAAAACGACGTACGCCTGCATGATGGCGTGCAGTTCCTGGAGGTCGGCCTCGGAGGTGGTGTCACCGTCGTCGACCTTTGGACGGGTGTCCGGATGGTGGGTCCGAAGCAGCGTGCGATAGGCGCGGGCGATCTCACGGGCCGTCGCGTCGGGCGCGACGCGGAGGGTGGCGTAGTGGTCAGGTTGCGTGTTCACTGCTGTGTCCGGTTCATGCTGCTGATCAGGAGATGGCCCCCGGCCTGAGCCGGGGGCCATCCGTCGGGAGACGACGGGCGGGGACCGCTTTCATGTGCGCTAAAAAACGCTGTGACGTGGCACGAAGCCTGCGCCCAACTATTCCGATGCGGCCGCCTCCGTTGTTCCCGGTCACTGCCCTGCCGGTCGGCCACCCCCGGGTGAGCTTCCGGCAAGACGGGTGGGTCAGGCGTTGATCTCCTGCTTTTGCCCGCTGGATGTGATCTCGATGCGCCGCGGCTTGGCCTTCTCGGCGACCGGGATGTGGAGTGTGAGCACACCGGCGTCGTAGTTGGCTTGGACGTTTTCGGTATCCAGGGTGTCACCCAGGATCAGCTGCCGGCTAAAGACGCCCTGTGGGCGTTCGGCGGCGATCATCTCGGTGTTTTCGCCCGCGGGCGACTTGCGTTCGGCCTTTACGGTGAGGACGTTGCGTTCGACGTCCAACTCCACTGAATCAGGGCTTACACCTGGCAGATCGAAGGCAACAACGAATTGTCCGTCCTCCTGCCATGCATCCATCGGCATTCCGGCCGGGCGTGCTGTTGTGCCAAAAACCTGTTGGGCGAGCCTGTCGAATTCGCGGAACGGGTCAGTGCGCATCAGCATTTGGTTCTCACTCCTTTGGATCTCGATGCTGATTCTGTTGTCGCTACCAGCCTCCAGATCTATGGTGGTTGGTATAGATTTTTTATAGCACTGGTGAGAGAGTGGTGCAAGTAGGTTTTGGAAGATTTTCGGAGGTTTTGATGGCAGGTTCGGATCGCTCGGCGGCCGCCGCGGAGCACGACGGCGGTTTGGTCGCCTCCGCTTCGGGCGCGGGTTCCGATGACGGACGGGGCGTTTACGCGATCTCGGTTGCCGCGGAGCTGGTGGGCACAGGCCAGCAGAACATCCGGCAATATGAGCGCAAGGGCCTGCTCACCCCCGAAAGGACCGACGGCGGCACGCGCCGCTACAGCGAAAACGACCTCGCGACGCTGCGTCGGATCGGAGTGTTGCTTGATGAAGGGCTGAACCTGGCCGGAGTGAAACGTGTGCTGGAGCTGGAGGAGGCTAACCGGGGACTCACCGAGGACAACCGCGGGCTAAGTGAGCACAACGAGGAGCTGCGGGCGGACAACCGGGGGCTGCGGAAGGATTTGAAGGCGGCGCGGGGTGGGGGCTAGGTCCGCAGAGCGCCTGCAACGCTTATATATCGGGCAGGCCGAAAAACGCTCATGAACATCTCATGAGCAATCATGTCTGCACGGACATCTAGGCTGTGATCGTGGAAGTCAACAACAGGGAATGGGCGCTCGCTATTTGGCTCGGCCTCTTCATAATTTCATTTCTACTGATCCCGGCCTCAAGACGGTCGGTACCCGACATCTTCAGGGCATTCTTCAATCACCGTATTCTCGTGCCCTTTATGCTTCTGGTCCTTTACACCGGCGGTGCCATAGCGGCACTCATTGGCTTAGGCGTCTGGGACGCCAAGCTAATCACCCCAACTATCGTTTGGTTCTTGACCACTGCCGTCGTCAATTTCTTCCGCCTGCCACAGGCCATGAAGGAGGCCGGTTACTTCCGCAAGCTCGCTCTCGGTGCCGTGGCGGCACCAGTCGTAGTCCAATTTGTGGTCGACCTTTACCCCTTCCCGCTTGTAGGGGAAGTATTCCTTCAGGGCGGTTTCATCCTCCTTGGGATTCTCTTGGCCGTGGCGAGGACCAAGCCCGAATACCGTCCCGTCCGCAAGCTACTAGACGTTCTCATCGGCCTACTCGTCTTGCTGGTGGTTGTTCACAGCGCCGTCGAGATTACTGCTCAATGGTCAAAGATCGATTTCTTGGGCGAGCTGAGGAAGTTCCTGCTACCCGTTGGAATGACGGCAGTGTTTCTGCCGTTCATGTACGGCCTCACCTTGTACGCCGCATACGAGTTGGCGGTGACACATATGCGAGTCACCGTTCCTCCTGGAACGAAGCTGCGTAAACCAGTCATCGGACTAGCCGTTAGAGCTGGCATGAGCGTCCGGAGGCTGTCAGAGGTAAGTCCATCAACACGGTTCAATATGGCGCGGGCTTCCTCTGTAAGGGAAGCCATAGCCAGCTTTGATGAAGGCCGATTCAAAGAAGCTGCTCGCCAGCAGCGGCTCGCTGACGAGGAACAGAAACTCATCGACAATGCCGGTCTCGACGGGGTCGACGAAGCCGGGAAGCGGCTTGATCAACGTGAGTTCAAGGAAACCAAAGCGGCGCTCGACTACCTGCACATGTGCCACGCGGGGCATTACCGCAACTCCGGCCGGTATCGGGACGACATGCTTGACGTCCTCGGTGAGGCGTCCTTTACTCAGAAGGGCCTCCCGCACGGGGCAGCGATTACCTTGCACACGTCCGAAGATGGACAGCAATGGTGGGCGTGGCGGCGGACAACATCGGGATGGGTGTTTGCCGTCGGCGCCAAGGAGCCACCTAACGACCGCTGGGAGTATGACGGTCCAGAGGTCCCCACTGGGGGACCAGGAGCTGATCCCGCATGGCGGCACTTCATGGTGCCACCCGCAACACACGAACACTGGTAGTGGCCTCCCCGCTGGGGCCACGAGGCTGCCCCCACAGCAACCCAGCCAACAACCGTTGAAGTCTATTTTCCAATCCGTATGCGGGAAAGGGCACTATCACTACCGGGGGCGGCTCTAAAACGATCGGGGGCACCTGGCCACCCCCCACCCCTATACGTACAGTGACATAACGTTCGCAACCGTGCCGATAGCTAAACCCGCGCCCACTAGCCAGATCTGCAAGGCAAGGCCACTGATCGCGTGGCTGTAGATCAAGTGCTTGACCAGCTCAGGCATGTTGTTCATGTCCCCGTAGGTGAACATGGTCTTGCCCGCAGCTTTCTGCTCAGCACGCATCTCCGCCCGCCGATCTCCCCCACCGAATACAGCGGCAGGCTCATTCTCATAAGCCCGCTCAATCTCCTTCAAGCGCTCGAGCAGGGCGGCATTGGCCCGCATGTCCTTACGGACTACGAACCACGCCCACAGGATCGCCCCAAAGGAAACAGCGAACGCCGCGAAATTCAGAACGGCCAGAAAGGTTTTCATGCTTCCGAGTATCTCAGCCAGCGCCGACAACCCTGTCTCGTAAGCCGAGAGATCCAAGTCAATCTCGATGCGAGGCATCATCGCGTGTCATCACAGCTCCCGCGTATGTCGCGCTTGTATGTATCGCAAGTACTACTGCAGAGCGAAGTGGAAGGCGCAACCCACCTCGCCCGCGCCCGTAGCGACAAGGCCAGCATTCGCACTCGCATTAGCTGCGCAAGTTCACCCAACCCACCTGTTAACCCACTCTTCCCCCACCGGCCACCCTCGCGCACCCAGTAAGCCAACCTCCGCGACCACCGTTGAAGGCGTGAGGATCGCAATCGTCGCCGAATCATTCCTGCCACTGATGAATGGGGTAACCCACTCGATACTGCGGGTGCTGGAGCATCTGCAAGAGCGCGGGGACGAGGTGATGGTGATCGCGCCGTCGACGTCGGACACTGATGTTTCGAGCGTCGAGAAGGGTGCGTACGTGCACCGGCTTCCCTCGGTGCCGCTGGCCGGATACACGAATGTGCGGGTTGCGTTGGGTGGTGTGAATCGGGTCAAGCGAATCCTTGCCGATTTCGCCCCCGACGTCGTTCATCTCGCCTCGCCGTTCGTCCTCGGCTGGCGCGCCGTGCAGGCCGCCCACCAGCTCGGCATCCCTACAGTGGCGATCTACCAAACCGAGGTTCCCGGCTACGCGGGCCGTTACGGTGTGCCGTTCCTGGAGAACTGGGCCTGGAACCGCGTGGACAACATCCACCTCCTGGCCACCCGCACCCTGGTGCCGTCCACCTTCGCGCTGAACCAGTTACGCGGACGCGGCATCCTGCGCGTGGACATGTGGCGGCGCGGTGTGGATACCGCACGCTTCAACCCCGCAAAACGTTCGACGGCGTGGCGCAGCTCGGTCGCGCCCGACGGGCAACGCATCATCGGCTACGTCGGCCGGCTCGCCGTCGAGAAGCAGGTCGAGGACCTCGCGGTATTGGCGGATGTGCCGAACACCAAGCTGGTGATCGTTGGTGATGGCCCGCAGCGCGAAGCACTCCAAGCCGCACTGCCCAACGCCCATTTCGCCGGCTTCCTGGGCGGCGATTCCCTAGCGGAAGCCGTCGCGGGATTCGATCTTTTCGTCCATCCCGGCGAGTTCGAGACCTTCTGCCAAACCATCCAGGAGGCCATGGCGTCGGGCGTGCCGGTGGTTGCCACCGGTCGTGGCGGCCCCTTGGATCTGGTGGAAAACTCCCGCACAGGCTGGCTGTACGAGCCCGGCAACCTCACGCAACTGCGTGACTACGTCCAGGACCTGATGGGCGACGACGCCAAGCGCCGCGCGTTCGCAACGGCAGCCACCGCTTCGGTTCAGGGCCGGACGTGGCCGGTGCTCAGCGCGGAGTTGGTCCGCCACTACAACGAAGTCATCTCCGGCACTCCCACACGCGACGCCGGCCCTTCAGAACTCACCTCCAGCAAAGGACCGTCCTCATGAAGATTTCCGTGATCGGTTGCGGCTACCTTGGCGCAGTCCACGCAGCCACGCTCGCCTCCATGGGCCACACCGTGGTGGGGATCGACGTCGATTCCTCCAAGGTGGAGCAGCTCAACAAGGCGTTGGCCCCCTTCCACGAACCTGGTCTCGACGAGCTCCTCAAGGACGGACGCACTACGGGCCGCCTGTCGTTCACCACGGACTTCGCCGAGGCAGCGGATGCCCAGGTGCACTTCCTTTGCGTGGGCACCCCGCAGTCCAAAACTTCCGACACTGCGGACCTTTCCTACCTGATGGGCGCTACGAAGAGCCTCCTGCCGCATCTGGCGAAGGGGGCCGCCGTCGTCGGTAAATCAACGGTGCCGGTAGGCACAGTGGAGACGCTCCGCGCGGTGCTGGCCCGACGCTCGGACGTCCTGCTCGGTTGGAACCCTGAGTTCCTGCGCCAGGGCACCGCAGTGAAGGACTCGCTGGTGCCCGACCGGCTGGTGTACGGGGTACCGGGCGGCAAGGGCGCTGCTGCCGGTGCACCTGTTACTGCCGTGCTGGATGCTGTGTACGAGCCCCTGATTGCGGCCGGAATCCCGCGGCTGGTCTGCAATTTTGCGACGGCGGAACTGATCAAATCGGCGTCGAACGCGTTCCTCGCCACGAAGGTGAGCTTCATCAACTCGATGGCGGAGTTGTGCGACGCGTCGGGTGCTGACGTCAGCGAGCTCGGTGAGGCGATGGGACTCGACCCGCGCATTGGCAACCGGTACCTGCACGCCGGGCTCGGCTTCGGCGGCGGCTGCCTGCCCAAGGACATCCGGTCGTTCCGGGCGCAGGCGCGGGAACTGGACGTGCCGTCCGTCGATGAGTGGATGGCGTTGGTGGATTCGGTGAACCTGGATCAGCGATCGCGGACTGTGGAGATCGCACGCGACATGTGCCGCGGCTTCCTGTCCGGCCGCACTGTCACCATCCTGGGCGCGGCTTTCAAGCCGGACACCGACGACATCCGCGACTCCCCCGCCCTGGACGTCGCCCAGCAACTCGCCGATGCCGGCGCGCACGTGACCGTCACCGACCCCAAGGCCATCAACAACGCCTGGATCCGCTACCCGCAGATCCGCTTCGAGGCATCAACCAAGCGCGCCCTGGAGGGCGCAGAGCTGGTGCTGCTGCTGACGGAGTGGGACGAATACGTTTCGCTGTCGCCTTCCGTAGCGGGATCGTTGGTACGACGCCGGATGGTGCTGGACGCTCGAAACGTGCTGAACGCGGATGCTTGGCGGAGCGCCGGATGGACGGTGCGCGGCTTGGGCACGGGCGCTTCAGTGGTTGAGGCGAGTGGCCCGATGAAGCCTGCCAACGGGAAGAAGCACGCGCGGGCGTAGCCCGTTAGCTGTGACGCTGGGCGGCTTCCTCCGATGTCATCAAAGTGGCCTGCCCGGGATGGGTGTTGTCGATGACCCTCGTGGCACGTGTCCACGGCCGTGCATGCTCAAAGTAGAGCCTCTGCCCACCGACATAACGCTGCATTGATGGGTGCTCGGGGTCGGGGTTGCTGCCGTCCCTTATGGACATGCGCCTGGCAGTTTCTGTGAAGGGAACATCCAAGAAGATGGAGTAGTCCCACCTGCCGACCAGCTCGTCGCGATGGAGGAACATTCCCTCCACAAGGACAATCGCGTTGTCCGGAGCCTTCACTGGCTTAGGGTGGAGCCGTGCGTTGTGCTTCAGATCAGTGGACGCAGGACGATACAGACCGTCACCACCCTTACCCAGCGACGTCAGGACATACTCTTCCAGGGCTGCGTAATCGTAGGTGTCCAGCCAGAATCCCTCCGGAGATGACCTCCCCCGGCGGTGGCGGACTTCCTGAAGGTTGAGGAAATCGTCCACGTGGATTGTCAGTACGGGCCGGCCCTTAATGGCAGCAGCGAGCCCCTCGGCGAAGGTCGTTTTCCCGCTGCCATCCACGCCGTCAATGCCGACGAGTTGGCGCTGAGGGCCGAGGGCCTGCAGCTCCTCTGCGAGAAGACTTAAGAGCCGGTGCGTCGTCGTCGTTTCAGTCTCCCCAAGCATCCACCCATGGTGACACAGGACGACCAAACCCATCTGGCACGTAATATGCGATTTTTTTTATCCAGCCTTTCCTGCGGGTGTTAGGGTCACAGCACGCGCCATCGCATCGGCGCACTAAAAAGGGGGCACTACATTGAACACACGAATTTCGCGCGCCAAAAAACGGTCAGGATCGGCTTGGGCTCCTCGCTTTAAAGCAATTGGCATCGCCGCCATCGGATCAGTTTTCCTCGCGCTGACTGCTTGCGCACCGATAGGAACGGCGAGCTCAGTGAGCAGCGCCAGCGGATCGCCGTCCAGCACCTCGTCAGCCACGCCGACGCCAACACCCAGCAAAATTGCGGGCACACCGTGCACCACAGAGAAGAAGACCCAAGTCCTTGCAGGCCAGACCTACGTCTGCGCAGTGGATCAGGCCGGAAAGTTGTCGTGGTTGGACTCGGCTACGGCGCAGGCCCTGAATGACCAACGTGCGGCAGCGGCGAAGGCGGCGGCCGATAAGGCCGCGGCGGACAAGGCAGCAGCCGACAAGGCAGCGGCGGACAAGGCGGCCGCAGACAAAGCAGCCGCAGATCAGGCTGCGGCTGCCAAAGCCGCTGCAGACAAAGCAGCAGCCGAGCAGGCTGCCGCGAACGCTGCCGCCAATGCCGCGCCGAAGGCTCCTCCGGCGGCCGCAGCCCCAAGCGGGTGCGACCCGAATTATGCCGGTGCTTGCGTGCCGATTGACTCCGACGTCGACTGTGCAGGCGGCAAGGGCAATGGTCCCTCGTATGTTCGCGGGCCCGTGACTGTGATCGGCTCGGACATCTATGGCCTGGACAACGACCACGACGGGATCGGCTGCGAAAAGTAGCCTCCCGATTTCGCGTCATACGTCCGCCGTTCGTGGCACTACCCCTATGTCCGGGGGTAGTGCCAACGAACGATGAGGACTTCCTGTGATCACGCACTTCTACCCAGCCGCCCTGCGCATCCTGACCTGCGTTGTGGCGGTTTGTTCGGCGGTGGCGGCCACGCTGCTAGGTACAGCGCCCCCTCCGGAGGGGCTGAAGGTGCTCGATCCTGCAGACTTACGGACTACGGCGGTGGTACTCACCATGGCGTTGGGCATCGTGGCACCGGTAGCCATGATGATCATGGATCCGCTGAAGTGCCTGCTGCTGAAAGCCTGCGTCTTTGCCGCGTCGGCATTTGGGAATGCCATGATGCTGAGCCCTCTGCTGGTGGTGCCCTTCCAAGAAACACCGACCGCAATGGCGGTCACCTGCTCAGTCGCTGTCACTCTCGCGAGCATCGTCACGTACATGGAATCCGTTGAGCGGAGAAACGCTCGACGGCGGGCCAACACCTAGACGGGGCGGACTCACCACTCATTTTTGGGCATTTTGGCCGATTTCTGACCCACAGCACCACCTATTTTTGGGGATTCATACCCCTAGTGAGCGAAACCCGGCCATAGTCTTCTTTTGTGCCTCCGGAGCGGGAACCCGGTGTCCGGCGGGTAACCCCACCCGCTCCAGGCGTAGGCGGCACTACGGCACGGCTCCACCTGACTACCCCTGGATGGAGTCGTGCCCAGCCCGCCAGATTCACTCGCTGAGCCGGCTCTGGCGCAGCCGTAGGAAACGGTACAAGATGCCGACGGCAAACATCAGCACGCCAAGGCCCACGGAAAGTGGCGGCAAGGTCACCACCAGGCCCACGCAGGCCACAGCACCGGCCACCTGCTGGAACTTCGGATAGCGGCGATCTTCGCTGGGTTGGGTGTACGCGGCCAGATTGGCCACCAAGTAGTAGAGCAGCACGCCGAATGAAGAGAAGCCAATAGCACCCCGGAGATCAGCCACCGCGATCACCAGGCAGATCACCGCACCGATAGTGAGCTCGGCGCGATGCGGCACCTTGTACCTGGGGTGTACGGCCGACAGCCACGGCGGAAGGTCGTGTTCCCGGGCCATGGCCAAGCTCGTTCGGCCGAGTCCCGCGATCAGTGCCAACAGCGCCCCCAGTGACGCCACCGCAGCACCGATGCGAACTACAGGACCTGCCCACGCCATGGAGCCCGCACCTACCGCGTCGGCCAGTGGTGTCGGCGTCCCGGCCACGCCTTCCGGGCCCAGAACTCCCAGCAAGGTGATGGCAATGACGGCATAGAGCACGATCGTGATCCCCAACGCGATGGTGATCGCCCTCGGGATGGTGCGCCGAGGCTCGCGCACTTCCTCCCCCATCGTCGCGATGCGCGCATACCCGGCAAAGGCAAAGAACAACAGGCCCGCCGATTGCAGTACGCCGTACCAACCTTCCGCCAGCAGCCCCTCCCACAGCACGTTGCCAAAGTCATGGCCCGAACCGCCCCACACGGCCGTCAGGGCGATGGCCAGCGCCAGCAACACAGCGATGACCAGCACACGCGTCAGACCTGCGGTTCGGGTTACGCCGTGATAGTTCACAGCGGTCAAAAGTACGACGGCGGCAATCGCCACCGGGCGTTCCCAGCCTTGCGGGGCGGCATAGGCGGCAAACGTCATCGCCATGGCTGCGGCACTCGCAGTTTTGCCGATGACGAAGCCCCATCCGGCCAGGAAGCCCCACCAGGGTCCCAGCCGTTCCCTGCCGTAGACGTACGTGCCTCCGGACGTGGGGTACGCCGCGGCGAGTTGGGCGGATGAGGTGGCGTTGCAGAAGGCCACGAAGGCAGCCACCACCAGCCCGATCAACAGTCCCGATCCTGCCGCAGCGGCTGCAGGCGTGAACGCTGCGAAGACGCCGGCGCCGATCATGGATCCCAAGCCAATGAGGGACGCGTCGAACGTACCGAGCCTGCGGGCCAATGCCGGGTGGTTGCTCACTGAAACCCTTCAAAAACCGGTACGGATCAGGCACCGGGAACCGACGTGAGGAAGTGGTTTCAGCCTATCCCGGCTCACTGTGGCGGAAGTAAATTCCCCACGAGCATGAAGAGACCATTGCGGGAAGTTGCCCTGGTCTTGCGGAGTGCGTTTGAGATGTGGTTCTCCACGGTCCGGGCACTGATGCCCAAGTGCTCGGCGATCTCCACGTTGGTTCGATAACCCGCGAGCACCGCCACTTCGATCTCCCGTTCCGTGAGCGGTGTGGTCCTCAACGCGTTGAAGGCCACCTGTTCACTGGCCGTTGGAAACCGCACGGCGAACATGGACGATGCTTGGGCCAGGGCGTCAGCGGCAGCGGAATTTCCTTCGATCACGTGCCTTTTGAGGGCGCCCCGGAGCAGCATCCCCACTTGGTAGGTGTCGATATCCGGTTCGTAGTGCTTCAGGAGGAGTCCCAGAAGATTGTGGTCACCTTCCACCACTGCGGTGGCTATGGCAATGAGTTGGTCGTGAACGGTGATGGCGCTTTCACGCAGGATCTTTTGGAGAAGGTCCAGCACAGGCCTTCCCGGGTTAAGGCAGGTGCTGAGGAGCGCTGTCATTGCGGCCTCGAGCACGTAGCCGCTCTTGAGCTGGCGCCGCACGAGTTTGGTGGCCTTGCGCTCGAACGTCGAGGGTTGGTCGCTGTTGTCCGCCACAAGTTCGTACATCCCTTTTCCGATACCCGGCAAGGGGCCGAAGTCCGGGACATCAGTTCTAGCCTGGACGGCGATGGACAGCACTGGCGGCGTTGCGGACGTAGTGTGGCGCAGACCGGCGAGCCGCAGCATGGCCTCGTACAGGGCGTCCACTACGAAGCCCGGCCTGCCCATGGCGAATACGCTGCTCATGAGGTATTCGGCTTCCTCGAAGAGCCCACGGTAGAGCAACCCGTGGGAAGCCACATAGCTGCTGGTGATCACCCCGAACTGGTCCAGGTTCTTGCGTGCTTCCGTCCGCCAGTCCAAGGCGAACACCAGGGACTCATCGATTCGCCCGGCTGCAAAGAGAGCGAACCCGTGGATGAAAGGGCGCAGCTGTTGGAAAATGTCGTCCTCCCCCGAGCCCTTCACCGCGTCAAGTGCCGCTGACGGCTGGAACCGGTAAAGAGCGAGGAGGCCCTGCACAAGGCTTTCCATCCCAGGAGCTGGCTCGCTATTTGCGGCCTGGGGTTTACCCATGTCCTCCCGCACCGGACCGTTGGAGGCCGAAATGAAGAGGATGGACGCCTCGACGTCGTCGTTGCATTCCGGGTGCTTCGCAGCGAACTCGCGGAGAATTTCGACGGCGCGCTCCAAACCCTGTCCTGTTTGCAAGGCGAGCATGGCCTTGGTGATGTACAAAAACAGGAGATCTCCGGAGTCAGCTCCTTTTTCTGCCGTTTCCATGCACACCCGCAAGGCACGCGCCGTGTTGACTGGTGCGCCCCAGTAGATCCTGAGCAACGACACGGCGTTGGTAACGGACTTGTTCGCCTCCCATCGCTCAAAGCGGGATTGCTCGCGCGATGCGTTGTGTTCGTGGAAATGGCGGGCGGTGACGGCGTCGTCGTCGCCCTTCTCCAACCGGAGTGTGGACAGCGCCCGGGAGACGCAGTCCGCCGGGGTGACGCCCTCCGGGGCGGTCTGCGGGGGTGCCTCCAGCACGCCGGCCACCTTGCTGCGAAGGAGGTGCCGGTCCCTCAGCATCTTCTGTCCGCGGAAGTAATCGGCGACGACGGGCGGGCTGATCGCGGCGTTGGGGCCGTTTTGGTGGTCATCCAAAACGGTGAGGAAGCCTTTCCGTTCAAGGTTCTCCAGGACATCGGGTTGGATGACCTTATGCAGGACGTCGATCCGGGCCGTACCCAAAATCGCCATGATGTGAAGGGCCGTGAACTCGGCGGGTGTGAGCTCGGCCAGGAGGGCTTCCAGTGTTCCCATCAAATGGTCGTTCCACAGGGTGTCTGATGTCATCCGCCATTGCTTTTCCTCCAGGACCAGGAGATCGCTGAGCAGGGCCGTCTCCACGATCCGCACCACCAGACGCGGGTTTCCCGCAGATTTGGTGAGGACGCGCGCCGTCGTTTCGGCGTCAGCCGGCGACCCGAGCACTTGCGCGATGAGGGTGTGTACTTGCTCGTAGTGCAGCGGGTCCAGCTGAAGGTGTGCCACGGGCCGGCTGTTGAGCACTGCCAACTGGCCCTTTGAGAAGGACCAGGTCTCCGGCGCCGTCGCCACCATCGGGCAATCGGACCTGCGGCGGACTGCTTCAAGGACAGCCAAGGATTCGTTGTCCACCAGATGGAGGTCGTCCACCACCAGGAGGTGCTTTCCAGCCATACCCAGTTGGCCAGCAAACACGTCAGCAAGGTCCAGGACACCGCTGCGCCCCGGGCGCATCTCCAGACCGAGGCCCTTGATGGCAGCGAAAGGGATGTTGCGGTGCGTGCGGAGGCCGCTGATGAAATGCACGGCAACGCCGGTCTTCTCCACATTGGCCACTACGTTGCGCACCACGGTGGTCTTTCCGCTGCCAGGTGCGCCCACAATCCGGGCACCAATACCCCGTGCTATAAAGTCCAGGATTCGCTGAACCTCTGAATCGAACACTCTTCGCGACCTTCTGTTTCCGTGGATGCCCGACATGCGGCTCACCTCGCAGGTTAGATCTGGATTGCGCGACTAGGTGTCAAAACGGCCTTGCACAGGCCGATTTGGGCGTTTTTAGGTGGTGATTTGGGCAAATCTAGGTGCTCGCGAGCGGCGTCTAGGTGGTGGGGCGTTGTTGAAGCCAGATGATTCACGGGGTGCTCCCTCAGCTCTGTGGGTGGAATACCTTCAACGCTACGGAGGGCTGAACCAGAATTACATGGGTGTAATTCGCTATGTGGATATGTCTTCGAATCCATTTTGTGGGCCTAGTACATATCTTCCCTTCTGCGGGCGACAAAAAAGCAGGGCCGGTCAGTGACCGGCCCTGCTTCTTGGTTATCCGAAGCTTAGAGAGCCTGGATGTTTACTGCCTGGGGACCCTTGGGGCCCTGCTCGACGTCGAAGGAAACCTTCTGGTTCTCTTCGAGGGAGCGGTAGCCCGAGGAGTTGATTGCAGAGTAGTGAGCGAAAACGTCCTGGCTGCCATCTTCAGGAGAGATGAAGCCGAAGCCCTTTTCGGAGTTGAACCATTTCACGGTACCTGTAGCCATTTTTTCAGTCCTTACTGAAGGTGGAGATTCTCCCGACTTTCGGGTCTCCGGTGTGGGGTGTTCTCCACCGTTACTTCAGAAGGTCGCGATCCGGAGGGACCGCGGGACTGCCTGAACTACCAAATGCCAAACACAACAACACCGTCAAGTCTACAGGGATTCGAGCGTATGGCTAGTGCTGGGAAATGTTTTATCCATCGGATGTGCACGCAGGCCGGAGCCCAAGCCTCAAGGGCCGACGCCTCACGCAGTAACCTGGCTATCCCCGGCCCGTTCCAACTTTCCGTCCAGGCCGCGAACCCACTCCAGGCCGTCGCTGTCCATGAAGGTCACCGTGCCCATGTAGTCGATGTTCCCCGGAAGTGGTTCGCAGACGTGGTTGGCGTCGATGAACTCGGGCCAGCGTTCTTGGTGGCTGAAGAAGTAGCGCCCGGGAGGAAGGATGTCACAAGGCACCCCTTGTGAGTGACCCGAGGCGGCAAGACATGACGGCATTCCGCGTCACGACCCCGCCTCACCCCGCACTCCTCCTACAGGAACACCGCGAGCGCCAGGGGGCCAGTCACATTGAGTACCACCGAAGTCCCGCAGGGCGGACTGCCGTCCGTGCCCGCCCCCAGGAGTTTCGGTATCGGTCATGTGCTGAGGGACTTCGACCTAGAGGTCATCATGCAGATCTCTGGCTGCGAGCGCGGTGCTCGGCGCCTGCTGCGCCGCGAACCGTTGTCAGCGGCCGACGTCGGACCCCTCGCCATGGCGAACCACGCCGCCCGCCACATGGGCTACTTGCCGCTGTTTAAGCTCGGCGGCAAGGCGCCGTCGATCGCTCTTGGAGTGGAGGCTGTGCTCCGCGAACTGCTTGAAAAACCGGGGCGAGGCCAGCAGATTTAGGGTCCACGATCCCCTGTTCGCGTGCAGCCCCCAGGCGTAAAGTCCACCTCATGGGACGCATCCCGGACACGGTGGTTATCGGTGCAGGTCAAGCCGGCCTCACCACGAGTTACTGGCTGTCGCAACTTGGCGTGGAGCATCAGGTTTTGGAGCGTCGGAGGACCTTGGGCGGGGCGTTTCAGGATCGCTGGGACGGCTTCTATATGAATACGCCCAACCTTTCGCTGGACCTGCCGGGGATGCCGTTCGACGGCGGCGCCCGGGACGCGTTCATCCCTCGGGACGCTGCGGTGAACCTTTTCAGGCGGTATGCCGCGCTGATTGCCGCGCCCGTTCATACCGGCGTCGATGTGACCAAGCTTTCGGCCGCGCCGGAGGGCGGGTTCCTGCTGGAGACGTCGCTCGGTAGCGTGCGGGCCGGGAAGGTGGTTCTGGCGACGGGCGCATATCAGGTGCCCAAGGTCCCTGCCGCCAAGCTGCCAACCGGTGTGACCCAGCTGCACACGCACGACTACCGCAATCCTGAGCAGTTGCCCGACGGCGCGGTGTTGATCGTGGGGACCGGGCAGTCGGGCGGGCAGATCGCCGAGGAACTCCACGACGCCGGCCGCGACGTCCACCTCGCCATCTCCGTCGTCCCCGAAGCACCGCGCCGATACCGCGGCCACGACCTCATCTACTGGATGCTCGAAACCGGTAAACACGGCCCCGACTACGGCATCCACGCCCTCACCCGCGAAGCCCTGCCCTCCCCCGCGTTGCGGTTCGCGCCCAATCCCCTGCTCTCCGGCACCGACGGCGGCCACAGCATCCACCTCCGCGAACTCGGCCGCCGCGGCATGCACCTGCACGGTCACCTTGAAGCAGTCGACGACGGCGCCATCACCTTCAGCGACGACCTCCCCCAACGCCTCGCGGCAGTCGAGTCCGCGTTCGGACAGCGGACGGGTAAGGCGATTGATGCGTACATTGCGGCAGCGGGAATCGATGCGCCGGAGCAGGCCGCTGCGGAGGCCGATGACTGGCTGCCGGCGGAGCCTTCGCGGGTGAGCCTGACCGAGGCGGGCATTACGTCCGTGTTGTGGGCTACCGGCTACCAACTCGACTTCGGGTTCGTGGACTTGCCCTTGGTGGACGAGTGGGGCTATCCGAAGCACTCACGGGGAGTGACGGAGTTTCCCGGGCTGTATGTGGTGGGGCTGCCTTGGTTGACCCGGCATTACTCGTCGATCGTTGGCGGCGTAGGGCTGGACGCGGAGTATGTGGCGGGAAGGGTTGCGGCGGACTGACGTTTGCCCGGCCCCTCCTTATGAACGGAGGGCGTTGCTGCTAACGTCACGGCATGACCGAGGGCCAGTCATTTCGATCTGAATTGCGACGTATCTATTGGACGCGTCAATTTCTTCGCCTGCTCGTCCTTGTCTCTGCGCTCTGGCTCTTCGGGGCTGCTTACTTTTCCCTATCCACGCCCCGGGACATTCGCGACTTCGATTCGGTATCCGTCGGTACCGTCGTACAAGGGATAGCTGGCGGGCTCTGGAGCGCCATCTGGCCGCCTGCCGTCTTCATTGCGTTGTTACTACTTGTAGCTATCGTCTTGCGGACAAGCGATGTTCGGCGTCGTGATCCGCAGCGTCGGTTCACGCGGTATCAGCGTCGCGAAGGAATGCTCAGAGCTGGCGGACTTTGTGAATTGGAAACGAGCTACGGGAGGCGCTGCACCCGAACTGCGGAACATGGAGATCATTTCTATCCATGGTCCAAAGGTGGAGCGACGTCACTGCGAAACTTCGTTGCCGCCTGTAGCCACTGCAATCGGCGTAAGAGCGCCCGCATCCCAAGCCCTGGGATGTTGACGCGCCTTGAACGACGGCGTTCAACCTATATAGAGACTGATCCTGCGGTTCCTGCGGGCGAACGACGCAGGCTTCGATCGACGTAACCGTAAGCCATGTCTGGCTGTCGGCTTTGGCACCCCTTACGCCTGATCGATCTCCGCCATATTTCCCACGCCAGGCGTTCCCTCGACCACTGCGTAGCGCTGCATCACTGCGCCCTTCGGCGAGGCCACCACTGGCTCGATAAGCCGGAGGTTTGTTGGCACGACCCCTCCGGCGAACACCTTCTTCCCGGTTCCGAGAAGGATTGGGTAGACCCACAGGTTGAGTTGATCGAACAAGCGCTCCGCGAAAAGGGTTTGGACGAAGTCGAGGCTTCCGATGACGTGAATGTTCTGATGCTTCTCGCGGAGCTCCCGCAGCCCGGCTACCGTGTCGGCGCCGAGCAGCGTGGAGCCCTTCCACTCAAGCTCTGGCGACTGACGCGAGGCCACATACTTCGGAAGGCGATTGAACAGATCCGCGATTCCACCGCCCTGGTGCGGCCAGTACGCGGCGAAGATGTCGTAGGTGCGCCGTCCAAGGAGCAGCGCGTCCATCCCGTCCATACCTGAATCGATCTGCTCGCCAACAACCTCGTCAATAAGTGGAGCCTGCCAGCCGCCGAATGCGAAGTCGTCGGTAGGGTCCTCCTCCGGCCCTCCAGGTGCCTGAGCGACGCCGTCGAGTGTGGTGAACAGGTCAATGTGGATGCGTCCCATGCGCGGGTTCCTTCCCAGCTGCCCGTCGTCACCCCGGCGACAGGATCAAGTCGAGGGTTCCACAGGCGGGACTGTCAGGCAATGGCCGCCGGAAGACCTACGCGCCGTCCCTCATCTTCTCCGCGCCCTGGCGCCGCTCAAGAATCACCCAAGCCGCCGTCGTCGGGGCCCCGATCAGCACGAGGAGTGCCATGCTCCAGAACCCATCCATCACTTTGGTGAATTGCAGAGTCAAGACGGCTATCAGCAGGACTGAGGCCGCAATATTCAGAACACGGAGCTTCCGCGCGGTTGTCATTTTCACAATCGTTCCCCCTACGATGTCGTCCAAGAAGCCTAACGTCATCGGCGGGAAGCAACGACTTTTAGGCTTCCTTCAAGTCCAGCTGAGGTGCCGGCCTGCGGAACCCACGAGTCAGGTAGGCGAGCCATACCAAGCCGATGGCAGCCCACGCCAGACCGAAGCCGATCGACAACCCGCTCAGACTCGTCCACAGCCAAACCGTCAGCGCGAACCCGATAGCGGGCAGCACCAAGTTGTGAACTACTCCCCTGGCTCCGCGGGCCTTCTGGTCAATGAAGTAGTGCTTGATGACGGCCAGATTCACCACCGAGAACGCTACGAGCGCGCCGAAGCTGATCAGCGACGAGATGGTCAGAAGGTCCAAGACGAAGGCCAGGAGGGAAACGGCCGAGGTCAGAAGGATCGGCAGTACGGGAGTGCGGAATCGTTCGTGCAAGCGACCCAAAGCTGCCGGGAAGACCCCGCTACAACCCATTGAATGAATGATGCGCGACACCGACGCCTGGGACGTAAGAGCCGACCCGAGGCTCCCTGCGATGTATGCGGCGGTGAAGAAAGCGACCAAAAGATTTCCACCGGCTGCGCCAATCACTTCAATCGCGGCAGCGTCGACGTCGTTAAAGGTGCTGACCGGGAGAATGAGGTGGCTGATGTACGCCAGACCGAGGAAGATCACGCCAGCGAGGACCGTGGTGATCATGATGGCACGGGGAAGGTTTCGCTTCGGGTCCTTGGTCTCTTCGGCGAACGTGGACACGGCGTCGAAGCCCAGGTAGGAGAGGCAGAGGATGGCGGAGCCCGCGAATATCGGCGAGAGGCCGTCAGCGCCGTCGACTCCAGTGAAGGGCGCCAACAAGTCGACGGTTCCCGCGCCGGTGATGGACGAGAGTCCCAGGGCGACGAACAGCACTATGAACAGCCCCTGCAGTCCGACGACAACGAAGTTTGCCTTGGCGATCGCCGTGATGCCGAGAATGTTCAGCACCGTCACCGCCGCGATGGAGACGATCATGAATACCCAGGCGGGGATCGCGGGGAAGGCAGCTTCCATGTAGATGCCGATGAGGAGGTAGTTGATCATCGGGAGCAACAGATAGTCAAGGAGCAGTGACCATCCGGCCATGAAGCCCAGTCCGGCTCCGAATGATCGGGTTGCATAGGTGTACGCGGAGCCCCCGAACGGGAATGCTTGCGACATCCGGCCATAGGAGCGGGCGGTGAACAGCATGACTACCAACGTCACCGCGTAGGCCGCGGAAAGGCGGCCGCCGGTCAGCTCGACGACGATGCCGTAGGTACTGAAGATGGTCAGCGGCACCATGTACACCAGGCCCAGCAGAACGAGCGAAGGAACGCCCAGAACGCGGCGCCAACCTTGGGCGGTTGGCTGGTCGGATGTCGGCCCCACAGGCTTCTCGCCTGCCGGTGTATCTGTATTGAACGTCGGGGTCATTTGGGGTCCTCGGTCGTGATGCTGATGTGCTTTGAAGCTGCGACGCTGCAGAACTTCGTAGCTGCGACTGGATCTACGGGGTCACCGGGATCCTGAAGTGCTGGGGTGGCTGGCAAGATCTGGGTAGAGGTCGCTCGCCTAATGAACGGAAATGAATAGCGTTCATTTTAGTGTGACGGTGAGGTGGGTCACAGTCAATATGTGACGGGGATCGCCTCCGATTTGGACCTGAGAGGCCACCGGCCGCGACGCCTACCTCGCCGTCGCAACCTGCCCCCAAGTCCTCCGCGACACGCGGCCAGCAGCTCATCTACAGGATGCTCGACCTGTTCTTCGGAAAAGGCCGCCGCGGCGGAAACTTCTCGCTACGATCTACAAATGACCGAAACACAAGAGGTGGAAAGCCTAGGCTTGAATTTCACGCAGATTTTGGATGCTGCGGCAAAATTGCCGGGGGTTCGAATCAACAGAGACACATATCTCCGGACGGCGCTGAAGCGCCATTGCACCGAGGAGCAGATTGAGAAGGCAATCGCTGAGAGCCCTGCTGCCGCTGGAATCCCTTTAAAGGTCATAACTGAGGTAGCGAACACCTCCATCAAATATGAGACAAGCAAGGTCACCGGTTTGTCAGCTCTATCAGGTATCCCTGGGGGGCTTGCGATGATCGGCACTGTTCCGGCCGACCTGATCCAGTACCTCGGCCACATGCTACGGATTTCCCAAAAGCTCGCCTATATCTACAGCTGGCCGGACCTCTTCGCCGACGAAGGTGAAGAAATCGACGAGGCTACGGAAAGCATGTTAGTCCTCTTTGTCGGCGTCATGTTCGGCGTTCAAATCGCCCAGAGTGGAGTGTCCAAGGTGGCTGCCATGGTCGCCGCTAACGTCGCCAAAAAGCTGCCGCAGAAGGCCCTCACACAAGGAGTCATCTACCCAGTTGTGAAGAAGGTCGCCGGCTATCTCGGAGTTAGTATGACGAAGAAGCTTTTCGCCAGCGGGGTGGCGAAGGCAATCCCCGTCGTCGGCGCGGTGCTGTCTGGCGGCCTTACGTTGAGTACGTTCTTACCCATGTCCAACCGCTTGCAGAAGCACCTAGCCAGCCTGGAGTTGACCAAGCCAGGCCACAGGATAAATGAGACTGAGATCGTTCCCGCGGAAGTCTTTGAGTAAAAGGACCGCCTAGTCCAAAGGACTTCAAGTAACATTCGAGTGGCCGCGAACTGCCGACGACCCCATATTGAGACAAATTCAGAAAGAGAACCGGGCGCTGTTCGTCGATCCTCATCGGGCCGGGTAGGACTCCGGCTCATCGCCCGACGAGCCCCCATTGGCTCTCGCAAGGATGAGAGGGTTACTACTCAGAAACGACAAGAGTCGACGGCTTTGGTGGGTCTCGAAACAAAGACCGATATGCTTGATGCCATGCCACTTGAGATTGGGCTTTGGCGCGTTACCGATAGAGCCACACAGCTCGCCCCTTCGAAGATGCCCTACGAATCGCGCCTAGAACAGCTTATACTCGATGACCCAGCAATACTGGAAACAGAACTTCTAATCCTGGGCCATCAGGTATTAACCAGCTACGGGAAGTTCATCGACATTCTAGGAATTGATGTTGAGGGGTCCGTGCATATCATCGAACTCAAGCGTGACAGGACGCCTCGGGAAGTCGTCGCACAAGCCCTCGACTACGCCTCCTGGGTTCAGCTTCTCTCCAACGATGATGTGCGAGAAATATTCCAGAAACACCATCCCGAGGATGATTTCGATGTCGCGTTCTCTGACAGATTCGGAGGCACCCCCACTCCCGACGACTTGAACGAAGCACACTCCATCACCATTGTCGCCAGCGACTTGGACGATAGCACGGAGCGCATCGTGCAGTACCTGAGTGGCTCTTACTCCGTTCCCATAAATGTCATGCTCTTTCGGTACTTCGCTGACCAAGGCAATTCGTACCTTGCACGAACATGGCTTATCGAAGATGCCCATCCAGACCTTCAAAGTGCCGGCGGAAAGCGTGCATCGAGCAAGGCTCCTTGGAATGGGAGAGACTGGTATGTCGCATTCGGACTAGAGAACAACACCCGGAATTGGCTTGATGCACGCACCTATGGGTTCGTGTCCGCCGGCGGTGGGGAATGGTATTCACGCTCCCTGAGGAAATTGCCCGTGGGCGCGCGTGTTTTCGTCTGCATTCCGGGCAGCGGCTACGTAGGAGTTGGAACCGTTGCTGGCCCCGCTTCCCCCGCGCGAGTGGCAACCCTCGGTGTCAACGGAGTGCAGACGCGGTTCGTCGATCTCGACTTACACGCAGATTACGGTCTCGACTCTGGAGAGTCGCAGTCAGACGGATCCGATTTAAACGAGTATGTGGTGCCCGTGATTTGGGACAAGACAGTCAATGTTGCCGACGCTTTTTGGAAAAAGGGCCTCTTTGCCAATCAGAACAGTGCTTGCAAGCTTCGCCACGAACTGACAATCAGCGAAGTCGCAAGGGCATTTCAACTGGAGACAGCCTGAGCGAACTACCGTTATGCACTTACTCCTCGGCTGCCCACGAAGATCTTACATTTGGCCGATCTCACCTCGCCTCAAATTGGAGCAGAAGGCATACACTGTGGTTGTGCGTTCATGACGGGCCGTGCCCGGATCCAGGCGACCCGCGAGATCTCGGCGCATGCCGATGTATTCGGAGCAAAAGTTTCCAAGGACACCGTCTCCAGGATCACCTAGAAGATCGTGGCGGAATTGAGCGAGTGGCAGAACCTTGCCCTGGAACGGATGCTGCCAGCAATTTCCATCGATGCGATCCACGTCAAGGTCCGTGATGGTCACTTAGCACCTGTAGGCAGCGAACTAGATCCACCGTCAACGAGACCGCGTGTGGTCGACGACTGCCCCAGCGAAGGAAATTTCGGCAACAGGGCATGTGCAGCACTTGGCCGCGCGAAGTCGACGATTGCAGATGGAGTGGATCACAGTCACGGCACGCCGCGCCGAAAAGGTCCAAGGGAATCGCTAGAGTAGTTCCCATGCCTAGTGACCTCTCCATCCGTCGTGCCGCTGAGCCACTCAAGATGATCGACCTCTTTGCTGGGGCCGGCGGGCTTTCGGAAGGTTTGAGGGAGGCAGGGTTCAAGAGCCTCTACGCCAACGAGCTTGTTGGCACCTACGCCCGCACCTTTCAGGCGAATCACCCGGATGCCATCGTAGACAGCAGCGATATCAGAAAAGTCGACGCTGCTCTGGTGCGCGACCGCCTGAACATCAAACGCGGAGAGCTTGCGCTCATCGCTGGTGGCCCACCATGCCAGGGCTTCAGCATCAATGCACCGAAGCGCAGCTCAGAGGATCGTCGCAACCACCTGTTTCGGGAATATTTGCGGTTTGTCGAGGAATTCCAGCCCAGAGCCGTACTAATCGAAAACGTGCCTGGTCTCGTCTCTTTCGAAGGCGGTGCGACGCTCGAGGCTATTCTCGAAAGTCTGCGCGCTCTCGGATATTCTGCGGATGTACAGATTCTATATGCGCCCTTATTTGGGGTGCCACAAACGCGCTGGAGAACCATTGTCTTGGGTCTTCGGGACGGCGGAAACCCCCTTGAGGCGTTTCCTGATCCTATTCACTCGGCCCCGATGCGAGTCAACTTCACATCTAAATTTGGCGGGCGAAACATTGTGGCCATGCCCCGATCGCTTGAATTGCCTTCCCACACAACAGTCCATGATGCTCTTGGAGACTTGCCTGTTTTGCGTAACGGTGAGGAAGGTGATGAGACGAAACAATATCGAACCAGACCACAGAACGACTATCAGCGTGTCCTGCGCGCTGGTTCGGACGGTGTGAGGAACCACGAGGCCGCCCGCCTTGGCAAGATCAATCTGGAAAGATTACGACACATTCCGCCCGGTGGTAACTGGACAGATATTCCCTTCGAACTACTTCCGTCAGGTATGAAACAGGCTCGCCGTTCTGACCATACCAAGAGATATGGTCGCGTTCACCCCGAAGGCTTGGCATCTACAATTCTCACTAAGTGTGATCCTCACTGGGGCGCATACTTTCATTACGACCAAGACAGAGCATTCACGGTAAGGGAGGCGGCAAGAATCCAATCCTTCCCCGACACCTACGTTTTCACGGGTTCGCGGGTGGAACAGTATGAACAAGTAGGAAATGCTGTTCCCCCTCTTCTAGCCGCCGCTGTTGGCCGCTCAGTTTCTCGTGCACTAGGAGTCAGCGTCATCGAATTGACGAGAGTGGTGTAGCTTGGCGCATCTATTCGAGTTTTTTGGATACCGCGCCACGGACCGTTCCCCGGAAGCTATCCATTCTGCGGAGCACCGCGACTGCCCTTTTCAGCACCAGGGTTGCACTAAGGTGATCGACGGCACGCCCACGGGGGCGTGCACTCTAAAAATGATCAGGTCCGACCGCCCCGTTATCATTTGTCCTATTCGGCTTTACGCAGACGATCATCAAATTCTTCAGCACGTGTCTAATAAGGCCTTTGGACCTGGCCTGGAACTGGTTCCAGGTGCCCAGGCTGCAGCCGCAGCCATAGAACGCCGTGACTCGGTAGTCGCTGTGTTCGGAAAGGGATGGGGTGGCGAATTACGCCTCCCTCAGCGGTCCGGTGGGGGGTCATATTTTGTTGATTGGATTCTTGCGCTTCTCAATCCCGACGGTTCACTCGCGGAATTTGTGGCTGTCGAGGTGCAGACTATTGACACTATCGGCAATTATCTCGCCAGCCGAACAGCCATGCTTGAACCAGATCGAACAAAAGTTGAAAGCAAATCGGGCTTGAATTGGGAGAACGTTTCCAAACGAATTATCCCCCAACTAATCTATAAAGGCCAGCTGCTGCAACGAGAGGAGGCGTGCAAAAAAGGTCTATTTTTCGTCTGCCCCTCCCCCGTTTATGATCGCATAATGATGCGACTGGGGGGGAAAGAGGGTCTTACCACAGTCCCCCTGCAACCACACGCCATTACTTTCATGGGCTACGATCATGTCGCCCCCGATGAACGAGTCGACGGGGAACCGGTCAAGCTCAAACAAGAAGTCGAGCACACTACCTCTGTTTCAAAGTTGCAGGAGCGCTTTGGGAACGTAGACCTGCCGGCAGCCAACGTTTATAGAAACGCCATTCAAGCGGCACTCAGCGGCTCGAATGCTAGACGTCGATGAGAATCGGCAAAAGTTCAGTACGTGTTGGCCGGCAAACGAGATGCCGTCTCTGATATTAGTCATGCTCGGACCGAGGCGACACTTCAATGCGTACTGTGCAGCAATTCGAGAATTTCGTTAGGGTTCTGCTAAAGAGACTGTCATCCCAGGACTCAGCTAAACACGCCTACGTCGGCCTCTCTTGACTCAGACACCACGCCGCCATCAGATCCACGGCCGCCGTGAACTCTTTGAGCCGCTGCCGGTTCAGGAACGCGTGCCGAGACTCAGGGAGAACGTGGCGCTCAACCTCGACCCCCGCCGCCAGAAGCTCCTCCGCGAACCGTTCACCAGAAGCGCGCACGACATCCCGGTCGGCGTCGATCATGAGCGTGGACGGGAACCCGGTGAGATCATGCCCTCCAGGGAAAGCGAATCGGTCAGCCAGAGCGGTATCCGATCCCGCGTAGTTCCGGTTCACAGCGTTGAGAACCCAGCGGGAGTGCGTCACCCGGCGGTGGTCGCGTACCCGTCGTCGAATCTCAACTGACCGAGGGTGCACAGAATGGAAGAATCCGTACGCAAGGACGACGCCGCTCAGCTCCAGGCCCGTCCCCAAAGTACGCAGCGCCGCCGAAGCAGCTAAGCAAGCCCCCGCACTCGCTCCCCCAAGGATCAGACGTCCCTCAGACCGAGAGCCTACGTGTCGGAGCGCCGTCACCAGCTCCTCCATTGGCGCCGGAAAACGCGCCCGCGCCGATCCCGCTAAGAACCGGGGCAACCCAGGAACCGGCGCCAGACGGTAATCAACCGTCACAACCCTGACACCTCGAGCAGCAAGTGCGAGCGCAACGTCGTGCGCCTCCGGCTGATCAAGACCGCCGGCAAAGAAGGCTCCACCGTGGGCCCACACCACCGTTGGACCAAGCTCCGTGGCCGTCAAACCAGAGGCCGCCCGATACCAGCGGAGCCGAACCGGCCCCTCCGGTCCCGCCGCCAACGACTCGTCAAAACCGGCATCGACAACTCCGCTCAACAACTCCCCCATGGCTTCGACCCTAGCCTCCCACCACTCCTAACCGTCTTGACTGAAAATTCAGTCAGGATTACAGTTGTCACCATCGCATCGAGTGATGCAGCTCACGAAAGGCTTGCCATGATCAGCACGCGCATTCGCAAAGACGCGGATTCCGCCGGTGCAGCATCCGCGCACAAGGACCGCTTTGGCCGCATTGAGTCGGCCGGCATCGAGTACATTCCCGACGACCAACGCACCTCCCGCCCTCGAAATCTCTTCACGGTGTTCTTCGGCGGCAACTTCGCTTTTTCCGTCATCGTTTTCGGCTGGCTTCCAATCACCTTCGGTCTGGACTTCGTCGGCGCCGCAACGGCCAGCCTCACAGGACTGGTAGTGGGCACAGCCCTCATCGCCCCCATGGCCCTGCTGGGACCACGGACCGGCACCAACAACACCGTTTCAAGCGCCGCGCACTTCGGTACACGTGGACGGTTGATCGGTTCCGGACTCACCCTGTTGTTCGCCCTGGCCTATGCGGCGATCGCCGTCTGGACTTCCGGTGACGCCCTGGTCGCCGCCGCCGAACGGCTGTTGGGAATACCCATCGACGGCACCACCCTGGCAATCGGCTACGCAGTGATCTCCCTGGAGATCGTCCTTGTAGCCCTCTTCGGCCACGGCACGGTGGTAGCCATGCAGAAATTCGTGGCGCCCGTCGTCGGCATTCTGCTGCTCATCGGCGTCGTCGCTTTTGCTCCGACCTTCAGCCCCACGAACGTGCACGCGGAGTTCCTCCTTGGCGACTTCTGGCCCACCTGGATCCTGTCCGCCGTCATTTCCGTGGGAGGGCCGTTGTCCTACGCCCCAACGCTGGGCGACTACAGCCGGCGGATCTCCCGCAAGGACCACTCGGACCGTTCCGTCGTCGCCGCAACCTGCCTCGGCGTCTTCCTTGGCCTGTTTGTCACAGCGCTTTTCGGCGCTTTCACGGCCTCGGCCATCCCCGAGCTCGGCGGTTCCTACGTCGCGGACCTGGTGAGGTCAGCCCCGGCCTGGTACCTGTTGCCGATCCTCATCATCGCGTTGGCGGGCGGCCTCGGCCAAGGTGTGCTCAACCTCTACGCCAGCGGCCTGGACCTTGAAGCCCTTTTCCCCCGCCTGCGCCGCATCCATACCACCCTCATCACGTCGGTCATCGCCGTCGGACTGCTCTATCTGGGGGTGTTCGTCTTCAACGCGGTGGACTCCATCACCGCCATGACGCTTGTGCTCAACGGATTCGCAGGGCCGTGGGTGGCCATCAATGTCCTGGGCTTCCTGCTGGTCCGCCGTGGCAAGTACCACGCCAAGGATCTGCAGCTTTTCCGCGCCAACGGCCCGCGTGGCCGGTACTGGTTCAGCAACGGCTGGAATCTGCGGGCCGTCATCCCGTGGGCAATCGGCTCAGCCTTCGGCCTGCTGGCAACCGACACGTCCCTTTACACCGGGCCGCTCTCGCAGCTCGCCGGGGGCATCGACCTCAGCTTCATCGGGTCCACCCTCATAGGCGGTGCCGGCTACCTGCTCGCCGAATGGATCTGGCCGGAAGCTGCCCTCAACACCGAGTCCGCACAGGCAGGAGGTGAGCACGTATTACTGTCAAACCATGAGTGAAAAATTAGTCAGGATCCTCAACGCCGCCACCACGTGCATCGCCCGGAGCGGCGTGCGGGGAATGCGGGTCAACGATGTCGCTGCAGAGGCCGGGGTCTCACCGGGCCTGCTGTACTACCACTTCACTGACCGCGCCGGCCTGCTTGCCGCAACGCTGGAACACATCAACAAGCAGGTCAGCAAGGACGACCCCTCCTCCCCCAACACCGTGGATCCTTCCCGCCACGTCCGGCACCTCCTCCTCGATGAAATCAAGGACGACGCCGACGTCCGCAGGAATTCGGTGGCCTGGAACGAACTCAGGGCCTGCACCATCTTCGAACAGGAACTGGCAGAGCCGCTGTCCCGGACCACTACGGAGTGGAACCGGGAGATCGCACAGGCTCTCGCCGCTGCCAACGAAGGCACCAGCGAGGAAGAAGCCGCAGTGACCGCGGAGATCCTCACCAGCCTGGTCGAGGGCATCTCCGGCCGCTGGCTCAACGGATTCATCACCACCGAGCACGCCCGGTCGCTGCTGACCACCGCAATTGACTCACTCACCGCAGCACGCCCCGCGAGCCCCCAGCAAACCGCAACACAGGGGCTGGGCAAATGAACTTCCCACACATCAAACGACGCGATTCCGCCGGAATCGAACCGTCATGCAAGGACCCCTAGGGTCCCGTTAGGACGCACCACCATGGACATCATCGTCAACACCGAACCGCCCGTATCCTTCGCCCGGAGCCAGGAAACCACCCGCAAGCCGCTCCGCGTGGCCCTGGTCCAGCACCACTGGCGGAACGACCCGGCCGAACTCACCTCGGTGCTCACCCAGGCGATCGGCCAAGCGTCCGACGCCGGTGCTGCCGCCGTCTTCCTGCCGGAACTCACCCTCTCGAAGTACCCGGCAAACGTCAGGGCCGACAAGAACCCCGGCCGCAATGCCGAAGACCTGCTCACCGGCCCCACCTTCGAGTTCGCCGCCACCGCGGCCCGCACGCATGGCGTAACAGTCCACGCATCCCTCTACGAGCGTGCAGACGCAAGCGACGGACTCGGCTTCAACACGGCCATCCTCGTCTCACCCCAGGGCGAACTGCTGGCACGGACCCGTAAGACCCACATCCCGGTCAGCGCGGGCTACTACGAGGACACCTAATTCCGGGCCGGTCCTGCCGAAGATGCCTACCCGGTGTACCGTCCAGCGGAACTGGACCATGCCGCCGTCGGACTTCCTACCTGCTGGGACGAATGGTTCCCGGAGGTCGCGCGGCTGTATTCGCTCGGCGGCGCCGAAATCCTGGTCTACCCCACGGCGATCGGCTCGGAACCGACCTTCCCTGAGTTCGACCACCAGCCGCTGTGGCAGCACGTCATCACCGGCCACGGCATCACGAACGGCACGTTCATGGTGGTCCCCAACCGGACCGGCGACGAAGGCGACATCACCTTCTACGGCTCCTCGTTCATCTCCGATCCCTACGGCCGCGTCCTGGTCCAGGCGCCGCGGGACCGGGAAGCCGTTTTGGTGGCCGACCTCGACCTGGACCAGCGCAAGGACTGGCTGGATCTGTTCCCGTTCCTGACCACCCGTCGTCCCGATACGTACGCCGAACTCACCCGCGATGTCGACTTCGAACACCCGCACGGCGCCACGTCCGCCGCTCAGACCGTGGGCCGGTCATGAATTGGATGATGCCGAGCGAGACGGCCCGCCAGGAACGGGTCTGGATGGCATTCCCGCCGGAGCGTTCTTCGATAGGAAATACTGCCGAGGAAACCCATGAGGCCCGCACCGCCTGGGCCGCCGTGGCTCACGCCGTGCTGGAATTCGAGCCCGTCACCATGGTTGTTGACCCGCCGGATGTGGAGATCGCGCGGACCTACCTCTCGCCGGAGATTGATCTGGTGGAAGCGCCCCTCGATGATGCGTGGATGCGGGACATCGGGCCCACCTTCGTGATCGGCGACGACGGCAGGCTGGGCGGGGTGGACTGGGTCTTCAACGGGTGGGGCCAGCAGGACTGGGCCCGTTGGGACAAGGACTCGCACGTCGGTGAGAAGGTAGTGCACCACGCCGGGGCCGAGCTGATCCCGAGCCCGTTGGTCAATGAGGGCGGCGGGATCCAGGTGGACGGCCTGGGAACGGTGTTGGTCACCGAGACTGTGCAGCTGGACAAGTTCCGGAATCCTGAGCTGAGCAAGGCCGACGTCGAAGCCGAGCTGGCCCGAACCATCGGCGCTATGCACGTCATTTGGTTGCCGCGTGGATTGACCCGTGACGCGCAGGACCTGGGAACGCGAGGGCACGTGGACATCGTCGCTGCCATCCCGTCACCCGGCGTCCTGCTGGTCCACTCCCAGCGCAACCCTGCCCACCCGGACTTCCAGGTCACGACGGACATCATCGCGATGCTCGCCCGGACCCGGGACGCGCAGGGACGCACGTGGGACATCGTGGAAGTACCCGCCCCTGAGACGCTGCGCGACGAGCTCGATTGGGTGGACTACAGCTACATCAACCATCTTCTAGTCAACGGTGGCGTGATCGCCTGCAGCTTCGATGACCCCGCCGACGCCGAAGCCCGGCGGATCCTCGAGCAGGCCTATCCGGGACGCAAGGTAGTCACCGTGGACGCCCGCGCGATCTTCGCCCGCGGCGGCGGGATCCACTGCATCACGCAGCATCAACCGGCCATCTGATCTAGTCGCGGCAGCCCGCCGTCGTGCATTAAAGGCACGACGGCGGGCTGCTGGCGTTAGCGGACTGCTTGTCATTTCGGAAATTTCCGACATATCATCTTCACGTGCCCTCCGACGTCTTCGGCGCCCTCGCGAACCCTTCGCGGCGGACCATCCTCGACACCCTCCTCGCCGGTCCCCTGACCGCGGGCGAACTGACGGGTCGACTGGAGCTCAGCCGCTCATCGGCGTCGGAACACCTGACCGTCCTCAAAGAGGCGGGGCTGATCCGCGAGGAACGGCAAGGCCGGCACAGGATCTACCACCTCCAGCCGCAAGGACTGCGTGAAGTCAATGGCTGGCTGCAGCGTTACGAGCGTTACTGGAACCAGCGGCTTGATGCCTTGGCCGATCTGCTGGACGACGAATCTACTGAACAGGAAAACACCCATGACTGAAAACGCCATCCGCCTCGAGCGCACCTTCCCCCACCCCAAAGAATCAGTGTGGGCCGCGCTTACGACGCCAGAGCTCCTGGCCCGTTGGTGGGCGCCCGGGGACATCGCGCCCGTCGTGGGGCACCGCTTCACCATGGACATGGGCGCCTGGGGCCAGCAGCAGTGCGAAGTCACCGCCGTCGAACCGGGCGAGTCGATCACTTTCGTCTTCGCCGAAGGCACTTTGGATACGACCATCACCTGGAGGCTGGAAACGGTCGACGCCGGGACAACACTTCACTTCGAACACGCTGGCTTCAACCTGGACTCACCCATGGGACGGCAGGCCATCGAGGGCATGGGCAACGGTTGGCCGGGCTTGTTGGGGCGGATCGAGCAGGCGTTGGTGAGCGTCGGCTAGGGATCGCCGCGGTGGCGGGTTCCCGCTTAAAGCTCGAAGTAGGTGGAGAATCAGTCGTATGGGTGGATCCATGTATCAAGCGGCAAACGACTATTCAGTATCGGAGGATGCCCGCCGAGCTCGCAGCTCCCGCGCGGAGGACTTCGGCCAGTTCGCCTACGGATTCTCTGCTACCGCGCCGAGCCCGCTCTCCATCTCGGGTCCAGCGGAAGTCGAGACAGGGCTCGTGGTCGATGCACGCTTCGACCATCCGCCTATTGAAGGTGAAACCAGCCCACCGACAGAATGGTTGGTCACCCTCAAGCCCGTTCTCAACCATCCACTGGGTGCCGGGCAGCTTATTGACCTTCTAGCCAAGGAACTTGTTCGATTTGGTCTTGGTCAAATGGTTGCCACGAATCCCACGGAACTGCTCCGGGCACTCGCCAGTGCCAGCGCTCAGCCGACGTCCATAGCCATCAACGGCGTCGCAACCGTCGGGTGGAGTCTTGAACTTCCTGAAGTCCGGGGGTTAGTCGCCGGTTCCCATGGTCGAGTGTTCATGTGGCTCGCCACGCGAGTCCCATCAGCTCCCACGCTCTTGGTCACGAAAGACCTTAGCTCATATGTGCGGGCACTGCTCGGCACCTAGGCCGGCTGCTACATTGCAGGGAAACAGCATGTTCAAGGGGGAACGGCATGGAAGCTTTGCAATGGATACCAGCGATCCTGGCGGGAGCCGCCGCACTCTTTGTCATGGGATCGATCATTTGGGGGTTATTCGACGTTCTTGGTGACAAACGCCTTGACCAAGCAACGCGAACTGTATGGGCGCTACTGATCTTCGCCCTGCCGCTCATTGGCATCTTGGCATGGCTTCACACCAAACCCCGGATCGCCGGCGGCAGTGACCACCTCCGCCTGAAAAAAACCCTTTAGGGGCGCTTAGCCGCCGGGCGCTTACCCGCCCGGCGGCTAAGCGCCCCTAAAGCCGCGTCTCGCCGTCGTACGCTTCCCGGCGAGCCAACCGTCAGCCGCCCGCGATCTCCCGCAGCGTCTGCAAGTGCGCCGCCCACACCTCACGCCCGGAGGCAGTGAGGCTGGCCGAGGTCCGCGGCATCTTGCCCGCGAAGCTCTTCTTGATCTTCACGTACTCGGCCTTCTCCAGAGTGGCCAGCTGCTTGCTCAAGACGGAGTCGCTCACTTGGATGGCATCGCGGATGTCCTTGAAGTCCATCGACTCCGCCCCCGCCAAGGCAGCCATGATGGAGAACCGGACGGGTGAGTGCACGAGTTCGTTGAGCTTGTGGCGCGGGTGCTCCGCCGGGGTCGTCATGCGCGCAGCTCACGGAAGGCCGCGGCCAGGCCGATGCCGGCCAAAGCAATCGCCGCAGGTATGTAGAACCAGAGATTGCCGTCGCGGAAGGCAGATGCGCCCACGACGAGTGCCACCACGTACAGGGCAAAGTACGCCAACAGGGATGTCAGGAAGCGCTTGGTGAAACCGGCCTTGGTGGAGCGCTGGAACATGGGCCAGATGCTGGCCGTCACGGCAGCCCAGGCGCCCACGGAGCAAGCCAGCAACGCGGCGCCATAGCCGGTGACCAGCACTATGTGCATGCCGATCATGAGCAAGGAACCCAGGATCGCAAGGCTGGTAAAGGTCACCGCGACCGGCCACGCGGCGGCATTGGTGGACGTGGCGCTGATGGCCTCCGCCCGGGCCAGGAGTTCGCGGGCTTCGGCGGCGGATGGCCCGCTGATGTTTTCTGTCATTGTTCCCCCAAGAAGTTGGTCTGGTGCATTGAGCCTAAGAAAGTACTTTCCAAACTGTCAAGTACTTTCCACGAGCCCTGCAGTTACTCGCCGAGGTGACGGACCCGGTAAATTTGATTCCACGAGTTTGACCCTCGGTGAGCAACACCACTCGCGCGCCTCACGAAAGCAGGATCATATGACCGTCTCACCCCTCATCTGGGGCATCACCATCGTCGTCATTCTGGCGCTTTTAGCCTTTGACTACTTCTTCCACATCCGCAAAGCCCACGTCCCATCGCTCAAAGAAGCAGCCATCTGGTCCTCCATTTACGTGGGGCTGGCTGTCATTTTCGGCATCCTGGTACTGGTCTTCGGCGGAGCCCAGATGGGCTCCGAGTACTTCGCCGGATACATCACGGAGAAGGCACTCTCGGTCGACAACCTGTTCGTATTCCTGATCATCATGGCGAGCTTCAGGGTGCCGCGCGAGGATCAACAGAAGGTCCTCTTGTTCGGCATCGTGTTCTCGCTGATCGCCCGCACCGGCTTTATTTTCCTGGGCGCCGCGCTGATCAACTCGTTCGCCTGGGTGTTCTACATCTTCGGCCTGATCCTGCTGCTCACGGCCGGCAACCTGCTCAAGCCCGGCGACCACGGCGACGATCAAGCGAACAACTTCATCATCCGCCTGGCCAAGAAGTTCTTCCACACCACGGATAAGTACGACGGCGACAAGCTCTTCACCATGGTCAACGGCAAGCGTGCCCTGACTCCCATGCTGCTGGTCATGGTGGCAATTGGCGGCACCGACATTCTGTTCGCGCTCGACTCCATCCCCGCCATCTTCGGCCTCACGCAGAATGTGTTCATCGTCTTTACGGCCACGGCATTCTCACTGATGGGCCTGCGCCAGCTCTACTTCCTGATCGACGGCCTGCTGGACCGCCTCATCTACCTCTCCTACGGGCTTGCAGCCATCCTCGCGTTCATCGGCGTCAAGCTGATCCTGCACGCCCTTCACGAGAACAACCTGCCGTTCATCAACGACGGCGAGCACGTCAACGTCATCGAGATCACCACCGGCTTCTCGTTGTCGGTGATCGTCGGAACGCTGATCATCACCGTTGCACTGTCGCTCCTGAGCCCGGCAGGCAAGGCCCAGACCGCGATCAACAACGCCCGCCGGCACGCGGTGGACTACCTGGACCTGGACTACACGGCCGACGCCAACGAGCGCGAACGCATCTACCGCGCCCTGACGGCCGAGGAAGCACAGATCGTCCAGATGCCCCTCAAGTACAGGAACAAGGCCAAGGACGTGGACAAGATCCGCGAGCAGGTGGCCGAGGCACACCGCCAGCATGCGGAGTTTCTCAACCGCTAGGCGTTAGGAACCGGACGGGACCTTGGCACAAGCCAAGGTCCCGTTTCGTTGCCCCCGCTACGTGGCGGGCTTCCGCCACATCACCGCAAGCGCCAACACCACGGCACTGAGCCCCAGCATCACCAGCACCATGAAACCCCAGTTGGCCTGGTTCACGCCCGAGCCGTAGAGCACACCGATCAGGACAGTCGCTGTGATGGCCCCGAGGTACCGGCAGGTCTGGAAGATACCCGCTGCCACTCCCCTCTCCTCCGGCCGGGCGGACACATAGAGACCCTGGTTGGAGGCCGTGCTGACCATCCCATACGGAACGCCCATCACCGCAGTGAGCACGAAGACCACCGGCGCCCACAGGGTCGCAGTCAGGAACCCCAGTGCTCCCGCCGCGATGGTCAGTATCAACACCCCCGTGATCAACACCGAACGGACGCCGAAACGCTCAATGAACCGCACCGTCAGCGGCGTCACCACAACCGACAACGCCGCAAGGGGCAGCATCAGCAGCCCTACTACACCGGCGTCGTAATGGCCTGCTTCCTGCAGCAACTGCGGAAGTCCGAAGAATGCGAAGTAATACACGCCGCTGAAGACGACGAAGAGCAGGTAGACCAGCAGCAGCGGCCGGTTCCGACCCAACAGGCGCAGGTCAAGGAACGGGGGCCGGAACCTCAACTCGCGCCAGGCAAAGAGCGCGCCAATCACCGTAGCGGCACCCAGCAGGTACCAGCGGTATCCCGGCAGTACGTTGAGCAGGGCCATCATGGCGAGCATGAGCGAGGTGACGAAGGCAAGGATGCCGGGGATGTCGGAGTCGCGGATGAGAGTTCCCAAGGAACCTGTTTCCCGGCCAGAATCCGCAGGAGCGGTCTGACGGACAACGAAGAGCGCGAGCAAGGCGATAGGCACATTGATCGCGAACAGGGCCTGCCATCCCACCAAACTCACCAACAGACCGCCCACCACCGGGCCCACCGCGGCGGCTGACGTATTCGCCATCTGGATCCGGCCGAGCGGTCGGGTGGGCGGCAGATTGGCCAGCTTGCTCAGCTCGGTAACCATCACGACGGCGGACGGGTAGGCGGTTGCGGTGCCCACCGCCATGAGGGCGCGGGCCACACAGACCAGGGCAAAGTTGGGCAGGAAGGGGGCGATTGCGCACGTGACCGCCACCAAGGCCATGCCGAACATGAAGAGCCGACGGGGACCGAATCGGTCGGCCAGCCTGCCCATGAGGGGCTGGCCCGCAGCCGATGCCAGGTAGAACGAGGTAATCACCCAGGTCACCGTGGCGACATCGAGCGCAAAGTGCTCCCGGAGGACCACCAATGCCACGGCGATCATGGATGAGTTCAGCGGATTCAGCGCCGTTCCAAGGCTCAGCGCAGCAATGGCGAGCCCGGGACGGGGTTTGTTGGCGGTCACCCAACCCAGTCTGCTCCATGGTTGCCTCGGGTTACCAAACGGGGTCACAGGGCGGACTTTGGGGGCTGGGGGTTCACTCCTCGAAGTGCGTGGTGATCTTCCCCGAGGAAACGGCGGCGATGATGGACTTGGCCAAGTGCCGCAGCTTGATGTTCCGGTTGCTGGAAGCAGTCCGGAGGATGGTGAACGCCTCGTCTTGGCTGCAATGGTTCTGGGCCATGATCGCGCCGACCGCCAGGTCAATCACCGTACGCGACTGCATTGCCGCTGCCATGTCGTTCCGGGCGTCGCTGAGTTGGGCGATTTTCAGGGCGAGCCGGAGGGACTTGGACGCGTGCAGGGCAAAGACCTCGGCGCGCTCCACGTCCGTATCACTGAAAGCCTTGACCTTCTCTGAGTAAAGGTTCAGGGCAGCGCGGGTGTCGCCTTCGACCATCAGCGGCACACTGAGGATCGAGCGCAGGCCCTGGTCTGAGGCAGCCCGGACATATTCGGGCCAGCGGTGCTCGCTCAGAAGGTCCTCAACCAGCACAGGCGTGAGTTTGTCCATGGCCGTAAGACAGGGACCGTCAAAAGTGCTCTGGAGTTGATCCATGACGCGTGCACGCTCGTCGCTGCTGGCAGCGGTAGCCGACTTCTTGCGGCGTAATACGGTGATGCCGCTGAAGACGGGGCTCTCCGGGTGGGAGAGACTCTCGGCGGAGAAAGCTGCGAGATCGCTGAGAAATGCCTCAACGTCTTCGCTGCCCAGAACCAGATCCAAAAAGTATCCGTTCTGGAGAGCTTCCTGCTCGGGGAGGGGGTTGACCATGCACGTTCCTACTGACTGAAAAGCGTCCCCAGCAGACAGCAAAGGAGCGAAAAGGGCCGCCCTCTGCAAAACGGTCTGGCAATACCTTATCGCCCAACGATCACCGGTACAAAGTGCATCGCAAGACGACCTGACCTGCGGCAACGTCCCCAGCAACATCCCGTTTTGTCAACCCCGGCAACGTTTACAGGAGACACAATAAGTAAGTAGGCTTACTATGCAAGCGCGGCCCACCAAACCGCGGCCCAACAATGAACCATTCATGCAAAGGAGTCATCAGATGGGCGTAGAAGACAGCATCCGCAAGGCCACTGAAAATGCCATGGAAGATCTGGCAGGCACTTCCGATCCCGTGGAAAAGGACAATGTCCCGGAACCCGGCGAGAAAGACGACGACATTCAGGTCCACTCGTCCATCAGCGAAGGCTCCAACGCCATGGACTCGGAAACGCCGGAGGAACAAGCCGATGAGCGTTCTTTCGCCGTGGACGGCCACGGCGAGACTCATGAAGAGCACGTCCACCACGATCAAGGCGTGACAGACAGCGACATCAACCAGGACCGCGAAGGCGATCGGGACGTACCTTCTGCCTCGGGCGATGTCCCCGGCCCGGCAGGCTTGCCTGAAGGTGATCCGGATTCCCTCCGGGCAGACCCCTCAGAAGGCGGCGAGGACCCGTCCACGTCCATGGGCCGGGGCTGATCCAGACACAGAGCCTAGGCGGCCGGAGCCGCCGTCGACCCCCTCACCACCAGTTCCGTTCCCAGTTCAATCCGCTGAGGCAACTCTTCGTCGCCCTCCAGGTGCCGAAGGAGCGCGCGCATGGCGGTTTCGGCCATCTGGACCACGGGCTGGCGGATGGTGGTGAGGCCGGGTTCGATCCATTCCGCGGCGGGGATGTCATCGAAGCCAATAATGGAAAGGTCCTCGGGTATCCGCAGCCCTGCTGAGCGTGCCGTCCGGTAGGCTCCGAGCGCCTGCGCGTCATTGCCGGTGAAGATTGCGGTGGGCCGCTCGGACAGTGCCAGCAGGGCCTCTGTCCCCCGGGCCCCGGACTCAGTCGAGAAATCGCCCGGCACCATCAGGGCCGGGTCAACAGTCACTCCGGCCCTTCGCAGCGCAGCCACGTAGCCGTCCTCCCGTGCACCGCTGCACTGGAGGTCTTCGCGGCCACCAATCATGCCGATCCGCGTATGCCCCAGCTTCAACAGGTACTCGGTTGCCGAGAAGGCACCATCCCAGTTAGCCGCCCCCACGGTCATGAGGTCGGGCCCCGGCTGACCCACCGGGTCGATCAGGATAACGGGGATGCCCAAGGACTTGATGCGCTGGATCTGCTTGGACTCCAATCCGAAAACGGCAAGCAGCACGCCGTCGGACTTCCGCTCGGCGAGGTTGGACAACCAGGGGCGGATCCTCGAACCGTCCAAGGACAGACTGCTGACCACGGTGCCATATCCGGCTTCCTGGGCCACGCGCTCCACGCCTTCGATGATTTCGCAGGCCCATTCCGAACCCATGCCGGGGAACACAAGGTCCACCAGACCGGCCTTTTTGCTCCGCTTGGCCGGCCGCCGCGCATAGTCGCGCTTGGCGATGATCTCCTCGACCCGGGCCCGCGTCGCTGCTGCCACGTGGGCGTGGCCGTTGAGGACCTTGGAAACGGTGGGCACCGAGACGCCGGCTTCCCGGGCGATCTCGCTGATCGTGGCCCGCCCCGAGTCCTGCTTGGCCATCGGTCCCCACCTTTCCAGCCAGGGATCACCCCTTGGCGATGTCAGTTTCGGAAAGTTCCCACGCCTGGATCCGGCCGCACATGCCATAGATCCTGCGGGTTTTCCGTTCGCCCATCGTAGTCCTCGCATCCTGCAAGTAGAAACTTTCCACGGCATCGAGGGAGTCGAGCTGCCTGCCGGTCAGGGTGGCCTGCCGCTGCGCTCCCCCGGCCAGATACTCCCGCCAAACATCGGCGCGGCCGCTGGCCAACCGCGCCGCTGCGTCATGGAACGAGGCGAGCGCCCCGACGCCGGTGGCCTTGACTGCCGCCTTCAGCTCGAGATACCCCTCCAACGCCAGATCCCGACGACGGCGCGCAGCCGCCTCTGCGGCCAGGTCACCGCCGTCGGCGTTTGCAGTGGGCAGATACGCGGCGCGGGCGTAGGCTTCGGCGTCCACCAGGTGCTCTGGCGGAAAAGTCAGCACGGCGTCGCCATTCTCCGGCAGCCCTGCATTCTGCATCACCACCAGCACCCTCAGATCACCGGAGTCGTTGATGGCCCTGTGCACGGTACCGGGCGTGAACCAGACCACGGTGCCCGGGGCCAGGGGGGTTGAGGTGAATCCACGGGAGTCCAGCGTTTCCAACCGTCCCGTGCCCTGCTGGACCACATAGGCCTCGGTGGAGGCGGTATGCAGGTGCGGCGATCCGCCTGCCGCGCCGTCCAGACCCGGCCAGTCGTAGATGCTGACCTCGGACACTGCCGTCGCGCCGGGAAAGGAACTTCCCATCCTAGGTCCACCTGTCCAATGCACTCTTGGCGGCTTCGGCGAGCGCCGCTGCCCGGTCTCCGTCCAAGGCCCCGTCGGCAATCACGACGGCGTAGCGGTACGTGAGCGGCTTGCCCTCCTCAAGCGGGACTACTTCGCTGAAGAAGGGGGCCGAGCCCAGGCAGGCGAACATGGACGACCGGGCGAACCACTGGTTGGATGCACCCAGATTCGCTTGGTCTTCGACGAACAGAATGCTGGACTTCCGGCAGCTGACATCATGCTGTCCGGTGAAGGCGATCCAAGGTGAACGCGTGCCCATGAATTCGTCGCTGCCAACCCCTGCCTCAGAGCGGAATTCTCCGCCGGTGAAGGATCGTGGCCCGCGCCAGAACAGCCCGCCGTAGCCTGCGTTGTCGCGGCCTTCGGTCGTGGGGCTGCCGATGGTGATAGTGGCACCGGAAACGTTGGCCATGGTGGTTTGGAAGAGTACGGCCCAGGCATCCACGTCAGGTAGTAGCTGGATGGCAAAGCGACGCTCTTCGCGGATGAGTTGGGCACCCTCTTGCGAGGCCTCACCAGGCTGGCTTGTCCAGAGCAGCGACTCGCTGGCGGTGACCGTTGTCGGGCTCTCGTCGATGGACGTGAACGCCTCGTGGTTCATGGCTCCGTTGTTGTCCAGGTTGGCGTAGCCGGTCTCCCGGGTATAGGTGGCCCCGCCCCAGAAATTGTGGTCGCCGACGTTCGGCAAAGCCCAGGACAGTCCCTTGTGCCAGACGTGATCCCAGGGCCTGGAAATCGTTACTTCGTCTCCTTCCAACGTGGTCAGCGGGTGGAAAAAGGGGCGCGGGCTTTCATACTGGTCATCCGCCAGCAGGTAGGTGTACGTGGCGATGTCCTGGCCGCCTGCCGTGAAGGTCAAGGCACGGCCGTCGTCCGTGTAGCTGAGGGTTTGGGTCAGTGTGGGCTGCGTAGTCATGGGTTCTCCGTTGAGATGGATGATCAGGCGTGGGCGGCGGGGGCAAGGGTCGTGGAAGCCAGGAAACTGGTGCCACGGCCTTCACCATCCATCCCGCCGTAGAAGGGGTGTCCAGGGACAATGTCGCCGCGACGCACAGCCCGCCCGGTAAAGGCCGAGGCGTAAATCGCGGCAGCGAACTCCAGGGTTTGCCTCGCTGAGTCTGTTCCAGCTGGAAGCGGCAATCCGGCGTCGAGCGCGTCATACATGGCCAGGAACTGCGCGGCGTGGCCGCTGCCGCGCTCAAGGGGTTGCGCTGTCCACGCCGCCGACACTGCCTCTTCGTGGCCTGGCGCGGCGGTGATGGTCCAGTCCTTGGTGCCGTAGCCGTAGAGATGGCTGAGTTCGATGGTGGCGAACTCGCAGTCGACGCGGATATCCGAGGTCTCACGTGGAGAGAGCAGCGAGTTGATCACTGTCGCGGCCGCTCCGTTCTCAAAGCGGACCAGCGCGGCGGAAAGGTCTTCCGTGGAGGTGGCCCGGGCTTGCCGCGACGCAATGGCGGTCACCTCATCCCATGGACCCAGCAGGTGGAGGAGGAGATCGAACTGGTGGATACCGTGCCCCATGGTCGGTCCACCTCCTTCGGCTTTCCAGGTGCCGCGCCAGGGAAGGTCGAAGTACTCATCGGGCCGGTACCAGAGGGTGTCACAACGGGCTACGAGCGGACGGCCGAAATCGCTGCCACCGATCAAGGTCCGGGCTGCGGCCGAAGCGTCGCCAAAGCGGTGCTGGAAGACGCAGGAGAACTGCGCTCCGCCCTTCGTTTGGGCGTCGTTGAGGCGATCGAAATCAGCAAGGCTCAGGGCCGGCGGCTTTTCGGACAGGACGTGGACGCCGGCTTCGAGACACTCGATTGCTTGGTCGATGTGCATCATGGGCGGAGTGCAGAGATGGACGATGTCCGGCTTGGCTTCCGAGAGCAGCTCCGTGAGGCTCCGGTAGCGGCCTGCGATTGCGTGCTCCTCAGCAAAGGCCTGGAGGCGGGCTTCGTCGACGTCGCACGCGGCCACCAATTCAGCCCGGTTGTCGGTGCGGGCCAGGTTCGAGGCATGGACTGCTGCGATTCCGCCCGTACCGACGATGGCCACTCTGTAAGTCTGCATAGGGTCTCTCCGTTGAGCGTAAAAGTGTGTCCGAAAGTTTCTGATTTTTATCTGGACCGATGTACGCATCCAGTCTGTAGATATACCAACGCTAGGGAGAATTTCCTCATAAATCAACAAAAAATCACCCTAGTAACTTGATTAAAGTTTCTGATACTTTCTTAGAAACATCCCCGTTACCAAGGAGAACCTTGTGAGCACCGGCGCCGCCGATCAGCACGCACTTAGCCGTGTTCCAGCCTCCGATGTGGTGGAGCACCTCATCAGCGAAATGACGCTGGAGGAAAAGCTGGCCCAATTGGCGGGGGTGTGGGTCAACGCTTCCACGGACGGCGATTCCGTCGCTCCGCTGCAGAGCCAAATGGCCGGAGATTCCCGCGCGTGGGACGACATCATCTCCCAAGGTCTGGGTCAGATCACCCGCATGTACGGCACGGTGCCCCTTGAACCTGAAGAAGGAGCACGCCGGTTGGCGGCCGCCCAGGAGCAGATCATGGCAGCCTCGCGTTTCGGCATTCCGGCCCAGGTTCACGAAGAGTGCCTGGCTGGCCTTGCAGCCTGGAAAGCGACCGCCTTTCCGGTCCCCTTGGCGTGGGGTGCCACATTCAACCCGGCTTTGGTGGAGCAGATGGCCACCCGGATCGGCCGGAGCATGAGGTCCCTTGGGGTGCATCAAGGGTTGGCTCCGGTGCTCGACGTTGTCCGTGATCTCCGCTGGGGCCGCGTTGAAGAAACCATCGGCGAGGACCCGTACCTGGTGGGAACCGTCGCCACGGCTTACGTTCAGGGCTTGGAGTCGACCGGGATTGTTTCCACCCTCAAGCATTTTGTTGGCTACGCGGCGTCGCGCGCCGGCCGCAACCACGCACCTGTCTCCATGGGCCCGCGCGAGCTCGCCGACGTCATGCTGCCGCCTTTTGAAATGGCGCTGCGGCACGGTGGCGCACGGTCGGTGATGCACGCCTATACCGACGTCGACGGCGTACCCGCCGCCGCGAACCGCGCCCTCTTGACCGGACTGCTTCGCCAGGACTGGGGCTTCACCGGAACAGTGGTTGCCGACTACTTCGGAGTCGCGTTCCTTGATGTCACGCACGGGGTGGCCGCCGATTCCGGGGATGCCGCGGTCCTCGCTCTGACCGCTGGCGTGGACGTGGAGTTGCCTACCGTAAATTGCTTCGGTACGCCGTTGCTTGCGCGCGTCCGCGACGGCGCCGTCGACGAATCCTTGGTGGACCGGGCTCTGCGGCGGGTGCTGACGCAGAAGGCCGAGCTGGGGCTCCTGTCCCCCGATTTTTCTGCCGCCCCGCCGGCCCTGGGCGCTTCCATTGACCTCGATCCAGTGGAGGACCGCGCCTTGGCGCGTGAATTGGCCGCGCAATCACTGGTCTTGTTGAGCAACCGATCCTTTGACGGCACGCCCGCGCTCCCCTTACCGCCTGCCGGGCCGATCGGGGTCGTGGGGCCGCTGGCAGATGATCCCTTTGCGATGCTGGGCTGCTACTCTTTTGATGCGCACGTCGGGGCTTCGCATCCCCATGTCCCGATGGGCATCTCCGTTCCCTCTGTTGCGGCAGTCGCGGCTGCACGATTTGGGTCCGTTGCAACGTCCGTGACGGGTAATTGCGAGTCAGCCACGGAGGAGCAGATCGCCGAGGCATGCCGGGTGGCTGCTTCCGTGGACACCTGCGTGGTGGTGGTCGGAGACAACGCCGGACTGTTCGGTCGAGGCACCTCGGGCGAAGGGAACGACGCCGCCGATCTCCGCCTGCCCGGGGACCAGCACAGTATGCTGGACCGGGTCCTCGCTGCCTGTGCTGACTCCGGATCGCGGGCCGTAGTAGTGGTTCTCAGCGGGCGCCCCTATGCGTTGGGCGACTTCGTTGACCGTGCCCACGCAATCGTTCAGGGTTTCTTCCCGGGCGAAGCGGGCGGTGAGGCGCTTTGGGACGTGCTGACCGGCGTCGTAAATCCCTCCGGCAAACTGCCGGTCTCCATACCCGGCTCGTCCGGCGGTCAGCCCGGAACTTACCTGCACTCGCGGCTCGCGGGACACACTGAAGTCAGCGCGCTGGACCCCTCGGCGCTGTTCAGCTTCGGGCACGGCTTGTCCTACACCAGCTTTGAGCTGTCAGGGCACCAAAGCAGCTCGCCGGCAATGACGACGTCGGAGGCCGTCACCGTCAGCTGTACAGTCACGAACACGGGGTCCCGCAGTGGCGCCGAGATCGTGCAGCTCTACCTGGAGGATCCGGTGGGCGAAGTAGTGCGTCCAGTCCGCGAGCTCATCGGCTACGCACGGGTTGAGCTGTCAGCGGGGGCCTCGGCTGAGGTGGAGTTCACGGTCCATGCAGACCGCACCTCCTTCACTGGCCTGGATCTGCAGCGGGTGGTGACGCCGGGGCTGGTGAAGCTGCACGTGTCAACCTCCAGCACCTTCGATGCCGCCACCCACGAGGTGATCCTGCACGGACCGCGCCGCGTGGTGGGCTTCGATCGCGAAATGCTGACGCCGGTGCGGGTGCGCCGCTTGGGGTAGCCACCGGCCCGTGCCGCCCCCACCTGCTTTGGACTCCGCAAGGCCCAAAGTAAACCTGTTTTGGTTGCTAGGTGGCCCCACAAGGTTCAAAGAAGGTGGTGAAGGCACAGCTCAGCGGCAGGTAGGCTTCGGAGATGCTCCCCCATCCGACCGCCCGATTGCGCTTCCGCGAGATGACGCTCCCTGATCTCGATGCGATGAGCGCTTTGCTCGGAGATCCCAAGGTCATGACGTTCTACCCGGCACCCAAATCCCGCGACGAAGCAGCGGCCTGGATCGCCTGGAACCAGGGGAACTATGCCCGCCACGGATACGGGTTGTGGCTCGTCGAGACGCACGACGGCGGTTTCGTGGGAGACTGCGGGCTAACGTGGCAGAACGTCAATGGCCGGTCGGAGCTGGAGGTCGGTTATCACGTGCGCGTGGAGCTTCAGGGTCGCGGATATGCCACGGAAGCGGCTTTGGCCTGCCTGGAGTACGCCCGGGATGTGGTGGGGGCGGGTCGCCTGGTAGCCATCATTCACCCAGACAACATGGCTTCGCGGCGCGTAGCAGAGCATCTGGGGATGCGGCACCTGGAGGATGACCTTGAAGGTTCCACGGTGCGGACAGTGATGGGCGTGGAGTTAGGTTCGTCCATCTAGCGCACCTGTTACGCCAACCGGGCGTCCGTGTCCGGGTCTCTCCGTTCGTCCAGCATCCCCGCGATTTTGCCTTCCAATGCGGCAACCGTCGCCTCCGGCAGGACGATCAAACCATCGAGTTCCTTCCGGGCCCGCTTGTACGCCGTTTGACGTTCGGCCGGGGTGGCGGCGGTGTCCTCGGCGATGCGCAGCAACTTCCGTGCCGTCGCCAGCCGTTGCCGCTCGGGGCCTGAGAAGTTGCCGTCCTTGATACGCCGGGCTTCCCGCTCGGCAACGTCGAATGCCAGTTCGTAGCTGTGGACTGCCGCGCGGTACTCGGCGAGCCGGGCCGGCGTCGAAATTTCTTCCGGCACTCCGGGACGCAAGCCGTCGGCTTCCTTCTTGGCGCGCAGGAAAGCGACGGTCAGGGGCTCACGAACGTCTGTCATGAGAGGGAAATCGATGAGGTTCCCGACGTCGAGCTCGTAGTCCAGCCATCTGTGATTCACGGAATCGTGCGCGGCCATCAGGGAAACCACCTCAGCCTGGTTCGCTTCCTCGTGAACGGCCAACTGGTTTCGCAGCTTCAACAGTTCCACCTTGCGACGGTGCCGCTCTTCGCTGGCTTTGGACCATGACCTGGCCCACCCGCCAGCCATCCCGCCGATGGGAAAGATGAGCCACCAGTAACTGCCAAGGAAGTCGAAGAGGGGTTCCACTGCTCCATCCTCCCACCGCCGCTGACTACCCCTCAACAGTCCCATTTCAAGGAGCGCCACCCACCAGCGGCCTAACGGTATCGTGCACCGCAGAAGCATTAGATTTTCTTGCCCTAATGCCTATAAAACATTAGTTTCACTTGTTGAGCCGGTATGCTCCTTCCAACCCTCAACACCCTATGGAAGGACACACCTTGCCGACTACGAATGACCACAACGACGTGGCATCCACCCCGGGCCCGAATGTCGTGGTGGCAGGATCCACGAGCGCCGCCGGCCAGGCGGTTGTCACCGCGCTTCTCGCTGCAGGCGCCCGCGTTGCCGCCGTCGACCTCGACGCCGCCCGCCTGGAAGAGCTCGCCCGGAACCACGACGGCGTCCTCCCCTACACGTGCAACCTGGCGAACCTTGAGTCGGTGGAGAAGCTGGCGGCCGCAGTTCGAAGCGACCTGGGACCAGTGGACGGACTCATCCACCTGGTCGGCGGTTGGCGCGGAGGCGACGGAATCACGGGTCAGAAAGATGACGATTGGGACGTCCTGCACACCAGCATCATGACCACGCTCCGAAACACCTCCCGCGTCTTCTACCCGGATTTGGAGGCATCACCGCGCGGTCGCTTGGCTATTGTTTCCGCCACGGCCGCGGCGAACCCGACCGCCGGTGGTGCGAGCTACTCGGCCATCAAGGCCGCCTCTGAAGCATGGGTCCTCGGCGTCGCGGACGGCTTCAAAGCAGCACAATCCGGCCACAAGACCGAGCCCAAGGAACAGACCTCGGCCGCCGTGGTTTTCGTTGTGAAAGCCCTCTTGGACGACGCCATGAAGGAGGCCGCCCCGCACCGCAAGTTCCCCGGCTACACGCACGTCAACGAACTTGCCGAACACATCGCCGCACTCTTTGACGCCCCGGCTTCCCACCTGAACGGTACCCGTCAGCACCTTGCCTAAGTCCCGGCGTCGTACTCTGTCGCTAGCATGTCCGTATGGACCAGCGACTGCACTTCATCACGTTCGCCACGCCTGATCTCGACCGGGCCCGCGCCTTTTACAAGGACGGGCTCGGTTGGGAGCCGCTTATGGACGTGCCCGGCGAAATCCTCTTCTTCCAGGTTGCGCCGGGTTTGATGCTCGGCCTGTTCGAGGCCGAAAAGTTCGACCAGGATCTGGCCAGCGGCACGCAAACCGTTGGTGTCAGCGGCGTGACACTCTCGCACAACGTCGGCAGCGCAGCGGAGGTTTCCCGCACTATCGACGCACTCGTTGCTGCCGGCGCCACGCTGGTCAAACCCGCACAGGCAGGCGCTTTCGGCGGCATCTTCCACGGGCACGTCAAGGATCCCAACGGCATCGTCTGGGAGATCGCGTACAACCCCGGCTGGCGGATCGACGAGGACGGTACGGTGGTTTTCGCATGAGCGCTTCCACGCAGGACGTCACGCACAAGGACATCCGGACGCAATTCGAGGCGTTTCTGGATGAGCACCGCCGGGCCTTGGAAGCAAGTTTGGACGGACTCACCGAAGAACAAGCACGACGGCGGCTGGTCGCGTCGCGCACGACGCTTCTGGGCCTGGTGAAACACGCGACTTTCGTGGAAAAGGTGTGGTTCGACGAAGCCATCACCTGCAGGTCCCGGGCCGAGATTGGCATTCCGGCCACACCGGATGAGTCCTTTATCCTCGGTGAAGACGACACGATCGCCAGCGTCCGAGCGGACTACTCGGCCGCCTGCGAAGCTTCGCGGAAAGCCACGTCGGGTCTCGGGCTGGACGATCTTTTGCACGGTAACCGCCGTGGACCGCTCCCGCTACGCTGGGTGTACCTGCACATGCTGCGTGAACTGGCCCAGCATTGCGGGCACGCGGATATCCTGCGGGAACAGATCACAGAAGATTGAGGGAGCTGCCACCAAGACTGCTTACCCAAAAACTGGATAGGAAAGCAGTTCTCGGCGACATGCCCCCTCTGAGTTTTGACGACCTAGGAACCCTTCACCGCTGCGATGAAGTCTTCCAGGGTGCCCTCAAACTTTGTTCCCTCAGCGTCGAAAGGTGTGACCCTTCCGTTGATGACTTCAAAGCGCCCTGACGGTCCACCGATTACATAAAATAGGCCAGGCTCCGGCTCTTTGAGGAACAGGACGGCATTTTCAGAAATCTTGAACAACGGGTCGTCTGAGATCTGATGAAGAACCCCGTCAACAGACCCGCCCGTCTGTCGCACGGTTATGCGGGTCGCCTCTTTCAAGTTGCCCGCGGGATCATGGATTACTTCGCCAACGGTGAACTCAAAATCCGTGATAGGGACAGTTTTAATTTTGGATTCGTCTATGATTCGCGTGAAGCTTCCCTCGACAGCCAGGGCACTGTGCGCTTTTAGATCAGTCAAATTGTCGTAACTCTCCGCCCAACTGGCGTCCATGCCTACGGTATTGGCGGAGCTACTGGAATTAGCCACATCGGGCGAACCTGCGCATCCCGAGAGACCCGCAGTAGTTACTAGGGCGATTGTCATTGAAGCCATAAGTGGAAATGCGGACTTCTTTATGAATTGTGTCCTCATGATTTCAGCATCCTCTCTGAACAGAGCAATCAGTACAGGGCAATAGTGCCGTTGTTGTCATCATTGGTTGGCCCAAATACCCCACAGCTATTTCGTGTGGAGGTGGAGGAAGTCATGAGAACGCAGCCGCCGGCGTGGCCTAGTCCGATAGCGTGACCCAGCTCGTGAGCTGCGACTCCTTGGATCGTGGCCGAAGAGTACCCTACTCTTTCTGTGGGGCCGCCCTCCAGAACGTGACGCAGATCTCTTGAAAGAGTGCTGATTGATTTCTGTCGGTTCGGATAGGAAACCGCCAAGCAGGATCCTGCGCAGTCCTTAGGTGAACCTGGCTTCAACGAACGTCAACAACGGCCGGGAATTAAGGCAGACGAGGTACAGCACCAAACCGGCCGTAAAAAGCATCAACCAGACAGTGGTCATTCCAAGAATGAAGGCGGTCACAAAGAGGATCCCGGCCGTGCCCAACGACACCCTCTTCTCCGCTCCCACCGCGTAGAGGGACAAGCGGTAGATGTCCCTGGTGCGGAAGCTGAATCGGGCAAGGATGAGCATCGCATTCATGGCACCAGTGCAGACAAGGAGCGCGAGACCCACCAGACCTATCCGTGCAGCCAGCTGCATCCCGAATCCTGAGGCAGCGTCCGGTGAGCCAGGGAGAACGCTCAGGTTGAATGCGATGACGCCCAGGAACAGCATGTAGGGCAGCCACACGAGCAGTGCCTGCATGAAGTTCAGTTGGTACGAGGACAGGAAGTCACGGAAAACCCCATTGTCCCCGCCTGCAAGAAGTCGATTGAAGGCACAGCAGGAAGCCACAACAGAGGGCCCAAGCAGGACAAACCCCACGAGCGCCCAAGGCCCCAGCACAGCGACCAGCAACGGCATGAGCACCACCGGCAAATTGGCCACCACCAGAAGAGCGCTGCCGATCATGACTCCGTACACCGTGCCTGCGGCTTTGAACAATGGGCCGGACCCGAATTCCGGCTTCCTGCCTGCCATCGGACCTACTTCTTGTCCGCGTACGCTTTGTAGGCCTTGTTCGCCAGCTCCACGTACTTGGTCTGGCCCTTGCTGTCGAGTTCCTTGACGTAGGCGTCAAACTCGCCGAGGGGACGTTGGCCGGTAATGAACTTGAGGGTGTTCTGCTTGACGTGGTCCTTCAGCGGAGTCAACGCCAACGTAGCTTGTTCGCGGTCAACGTCGTTGAACGGAACCGGCGGTGCGACCGGGCGCGGTGTCTTGGACTTCATCGCTTCCTGGAAGGCGAGCTCTTCCTCGTTGAAAGTGGACTGCAGGAGTTCCGTGGTACCGCCGTAGGCGAAATTGCCACCAGAGAAACCGTAGTCCACGCGAAGATCCTTGGTACCGGCCGGGTTCAGCCCCTGGAAGTTGATATCGGCCGCCAGCTTGCGCTTGCCGCCTTCCTTGGTAAAGGTGGTTCCTTCGACTCCCCACTTGCTGAATTCCTGCCCGGCGTCACTGTAGAAGAGCCAGTCAATGTACTGGATGAGCGCCACGAAGCTGTCCTTGTCCTTCACGGACGAGTTCAACATGATGCCATTCTCCAAGCGGCTGCCACCGATGATGTCGCCCGCAGGGCCTCCGGGAACGATGATCTTGCCGATTTCGAAGTTGCCCTTGCCTAGCGACTGTTCCATCGATGTCCGGTAGGTAATAACGTTCTGCGAGTTGGCGCTGATGACGAAGGACTTCCCTGACACAAACTTCTGGATGGCGGAATCGTCCGTCTGGGTGAAGCTCTCCGGATCCATCAGGCCTTCGGCCACCAGTGAGTTGAAGTACGTCACCAGGTCCTTGAACTTGGAGGAACCTGCCGCGAAGCCGAACTCCTTCTTGTCCTTGTCGAACTGCAGCCCGTCCACCAAGCCCCAACCTGCCACAGTTCCGAAAGCAGCACTGGCGATGTTGAGGACGCTGTCGCCCTTGAACCGATCGGAGAACGGCACAACATCCGGATATGCCTTCTTCAAGGAGCGCAACACATCACGAAACTCGTCCCAGGTCTTGGGCTCGGACAGGCCCTCCTTTTTCAGCACGTCCTTGCGGAAACACAGGGAGTAGTCCGGCCACAGTTCCTCATGCAGTCCGGGGAGGACGTAATACTTGCCGTCTTCCTGGGTCAACGCTTCAATTTCCGGTTCGAGCTTCCACTTCTTGACCTTGTCCTGGAAATGCGGCATCAAGTCCACATAGTCGCTGACAGGAAGCACTGCGCCGGCCGAGACGAACGCCGACTCCTGTCCCGGATACGTCTTGGCGATGATCTCAGGGGCGCTGCCGGAGCTGATGAGGAGACTGCGCTTCTGCTCGTAGTCACTGTTGGGGACGATGGTCGGTTCCAGTGTGACGTTGTTGTCGCTGGCCATCTTGGTGAACAGCAGCCAGTCCTTCTTGTACGGGTAGGTGGGCTGGTCCGAGAACAAGAAGCTGAACGTCAGCGGCACCGTTGCCTTGAACTTGTCTCCTACTCCAAAGCTGTCCATTGCTCCTTTGCGCGACTTGGACGTATCCACTTTTTCGCCGGAGTCCGAGTCGCAGCTGGTCATCATCAACCCGATGGTGACTACCGATGCGAGACCCAAAAAGTCTCGCCTGCGAAACTCTCGTTTGGTGATCATTGGCTTTTCCTTTCATGAGGGTTATTCCTTGACGGAACCGAGCATCACGCCCGAGAAGAAGTACTTCTGGACGAAGGGATAGACGCAAAGGATGGGGATGACGGTGAGCACGATGGTGACCGACTGGATGTTGGCCGCGATCTGTCCAACGTTCTCTGCCGTGCCACCCGCCGATCCGGCCGTGGTCACTCCGGCGATCATGTTGCGCAGGTAGATGGTCACCGGAAACAGGTCCGGGTTATCGAGGTAGAGGAAGGCCTGGAACCAGGAGTTCCAGTTGGCCACCGCGTAGAACAGGACCATGGTTGCCACGATTGCCTTACTCAGCGGCAAGACCACCCGGAAAAGGATTCCGTACTGGGTGAGGCCGTCGATGGATGCCGCTTCCTCGAGTTCACGCGGCATGTTCTCGAAGAAGGACTTCATGATGAGCAGGTTGAACACACTGATGGCGTTCGGCAGCACTACGGCCCAGATCGTGTCCCTCATTCCCAACGAGCTGATCAGGACGTAGTTGGGGATCAGCCCGCCGTTGAAGAACATGGTGAAGACGGCCAGGCCAATGAAAATGCTGCGGCCTTTCAAGTCCTTCTTCGCAATGGCATACGCAAAGGACGTGGTCAGGACCATGGAGATTGCCGTGGCCACCACCGTGTAGAGCAGCGTATTTCCGTAGTTACTCCAGAACGCGGAGTCCGCCAGGATCACCTTGTAGGTCTCCGTGTTGAAACCCATGGGGAACAGGTTGACCTGCCCGGCGTTGATGAACCCCTCACTGGAGAATGACTGGGCAATGATGTTCAGGAACGGATACACGGTGAGGAAAACCACCACCAGGAGAAACACCAGATTGAAGGCCCGGAAAACCCGCATTCCACGGGAGATCTTCATGTCCTTGAGCAGGACACCCCTATCAGCAATTGAAGATTTGTTCACCACAGGCTCGTTCCTGCGAGGCGCTTGGAGATCGCGTTCGCTGAGAGGATCAGCGTGAGGCCGATGACGGATTCAAACATTCCGATAGCGGCCGCGTAGCTGAAGTTGCTGGATTCCAGGCCCACCCTGTACAGGTAGGTGGAGATGACATCCGAGGTTTGGTAGTTCAGAGGGTTGTAAATCAGCAGAATCTTCTCGAAGCCGACCGCCATGAACGTACCGATGTTCAGGATCAGCAAGGTGATGATTGTCGGCCGAATGGCGGGCAGGGTCACATGCCAGGTCTGCTGCCAACGATTGGCCCCGTCAATCCGGGCCGCCTCATAGAGCGACTCGTCCACCCGCGTCAGCGCCGCGAGGTAAAGGATCGCTCCCCACCCCATGGTCTGCCACACCTCTGAACTGATGTACATGGGCCGGAACCAGTTCGGATCCTGGGTGAAGTTCACGGTGCTTCCAAACAGCGATTCCGCGATCTGGTTCACCGTGCCGTTCAAGGAAAAGTTCTGCAGAATCATGCCCGCGATAATGACGACAGACATGAAATGCGGAAGGTACGCCACAGTCTGTACGAACTTCTTGAATTTCTGTGACCTCAACTCATTGAGCATCAAGGCGAAAATGATCGGCATGGGAAAACAGAAGATCAGGGTCAACACGCCCAGGATGATCGTGTTTTGAAAGGCCTGCCAGAAACTCGGGTCGTTGATGAACAGGGTGATGTATTTGAGGCCCACCCACTTCTCACCGAAAATGCTCCCGCCAGGCTGGAACTGGCGGAAGGCAATCACGTTGCCCACCATTGGCAGGTATCTGAAGATCAGAAGGTAAAGAAGAGGCAACACCAAGAGCGTGTAAAGACGCCAGTCGCGTTTGAGGGCCAGCTTCCAACTTCCTGGCTTGTTGCGCCTCTTTTTGGTGTCGTCGGGCTTCCCGCCGAGGACTGCCTTTGGCGCGGAGTCCAGTCTCAGTGCCATGAATCTTCTCCTTCTTCGAGAACCAGGACGCCATTGGCTGGTACCTCTGTCCGCCCTTGAACCACGCGTCCGCTGATCCGGTCCGTGCCGCCGTCGCGAACGTCCACCAGAGCCGGCGCGTCGTTGTGGTTGAGGATCAGCAGGAAGCTCAGCCCGTTGCCGGAACGACGGCGGACCTGGACTCCCGCGGGCGCTTCCAGTGTCGGTTTCACCCCAGCGGAGAGAAGTTCGTCGTCGAGCAGCTGCTGGAGGAGCCGGCGCTCAACCCTGGCGGACAGGTACAGCGCCGTGCCCTCCCCGAACGGGTTGCGGGTGACGGCCGGCGAACCGGCCAGCCGGCCTGAAGCGTAGCTGGCCACGACGTGCGCCGTTTCGGTGTGCAGATGCTCAGTCCAGTAATCAGCTGAGGAGGTACCGCCGTCGGCCGTTGTCAGCTTTACCTGTTCGCCATCGTGGGCCAGCGGATGCATTTCCTCGCTCCAGGCGCCCAAGACGTTTCGCAATGCGCCCGGGTAACCTCCCAAGCGGATGGTGTTGTCCTGGTCAACAATGCCCGAGAGGTACGAGACCACCAGGCGCCCGCCCTCCGAGACGTAGTTTTCGAACCTTGCGGCGGCGGCATCGGTGAGCAGGTACGACGCCGGCATGATCACCAGGCTGTACGGGGAGAGGTCACAGTTGGCACTGACGAAATCCACTGTGATGTTGGCTTCGAAGAGCGGGCGATAGAACCGCAGCACTTCTTCCGTGTAGTTCAGGTCCGAGCGCGGCGAGTTCCCCAACTCCAGTGCCCACCAGCAATCCCAATCGAAAACGATCGCAACTTTCGCAGTGGAGCGGGTGCCGGTCAGCCCTCCGAGTGACTTCAACTCCTGGCCGAGCTCGCAGACTTCCCGGAAGATCCGGGTATTCGGGCCTGCATGGTTCACCATGGCCGAGTGATAGCGCTCAGTGCCGCCCTTGGCCTGGCGCCACTGGAAGAAGAGGATGGAGTCTGCTCCCTGGGCGATGGCTTGGTATGAACCCAGCCGCATCTTCCCGGGAAGCTTCGAGACGTTGATGGACCATTGGCTCACCGCGCCCGTGGCCTGTTCCATGACCATCCAAGGCTGCCCCTGGCGGAGGGAGCGCATGAGGTCGAAGTTCAACGCGGCGGCAATATGGGCGTCCTCGTCCCGCGGGTCCGGGTAGATATCCAGGGCGGCGGCGTCCTCTTCGGCAGCCCATGCCCAGTAGTCGTTGGTCTTGTAGAAACGCATGAAGTTGGTGACGATCGGCAGGTCCGGGCTGTGTCGCCGCAGGACATCACGTTCGCCCTTGAAGTGCGCCAGCATGCTGTCCGAGGTGAAGCGATGGAAATCCAGGCGGCGGGATGGGTTGGACCAGGTGCGGGGTTGGGCCGGGACGCGGACCTGGTTCCAGTCAGAGTAGATCTGGCCCCAGACTGAAGTGCTCCACGCCTCGTTGAGTTCGTCGAGGGAGGAGTATTTCGTCTGCAGCCATTCCCGGAACGCTTTTTCGGCCCACGGCCCGTATGACACCGGTCCGTATTCGTTGCCCACGTGCCACATGCGAAGCGCCGGATGCTTTGCGTAGCGCTCCCCCATCCTCTCGGCCAGGGCCAGTGACTTGGCCCTGTACGCCGGGTGGGAGACATCAAAGTGTTGACGGGATCCGAATCCAAAGACGCTGCCGTCGGGGCGCTCCGGCATGATGTCCGGGTGTTGCTCGATGAGCCAGGCCGGTGGCACGGCATCGGGCGTAGCCAGGTCCACGCCGATCCCGTGCTCATGCATCAGGTCCATGACGGTGTCCAGCCATTCAAAGTCGAAGACGTTGTCGCTGGTCTCCAAGCGGCTCCAGGAAAATACGGCCAAGGTCACCAGATTCACCCCGGCTTGCTGCATGAGCTTGGCATCTTCCAGCCACACCTCGCGTGGCCATTGCTCGGGGTTGTAGTCCCCGCCGTAGGCGATACCGCCTAGTCGCTGATGCAGTTGCTGCAGCCGCGTTTCTGCGGTCCGCACGTCCTCAGGGTGGATGGTCATCATTGTCCTTCACTCAGGCTTCGTCGCCCCGATTTACAGTGCGACGCACATCACAGAGAGAAACTATCGTAAAGTTTCAGCAATAACAACAGCCCAGTATCGGAAACTCGCGAGTAACATAATCGCCCCAAATCAGGGCTTGCGCGCGGCTTTCAGGCGAATGCTAGGAGTGAACGGGTGTGGAATCGCAAATCAGCCGCAAAGCGCGCTTGTTTGTTTCGATGAAAATTCGGAAACTTTCGGAGCAGCATAAGCCCTCCGCCGAACTCGTGGGAAGCCTGCGAACACCCCTGCAAAGAACCAGCGATCTCGCCGCATTTCCACGATCTCGCGGAGCCTTCTCGCGGAGCAACCCACCAAAATCCGTTGACACGTGACCAAACAGTCACCTATTCTGAAGCCATGGACGCCGTGTTCAAGGCTCTGGCAGACCCCACTCGCAGGGAACTCCTGGATGAGTTGTTCCTTAAGGACGGCCAGTCAGCCACCGCCCTCGGAGCCAGGTTCGAGATGACCCGTTTCGGCATCGCAAAGCACCTCAAGCTGCTGGAAGATGCAGGACTGGTGGTGGTCCGGCGTCGTGGGCGTGAAAAGCTGCACTTCCTGAACCCGGTCCCCATCCGCCTCATCCACGACCGTTGGGTGAGCAAGTACGCAGAACCATGGGCCGCTGCCCTCAGCGACCTCAAATCCAGATTGGAAAGTCCCATGGAAAAGATCTTCGAAATTTACATCAAGACCACGCCGGAACTGCTCTGGGAAGCCATCACCAACAGCGAGATCCGGAGCAAGTACCAGTTCGGCAACACGTTAACCTCCGACTGGACGCCGGGCAGCCGCTTCGAAATGCGCAACCCCAAAGCTGACGCGCCGCTGGGCGAGGGCGAGAACATCGAGGTCGATCCCCCACGCCGGCTGGTCCAGACCATGACCGCTTTGTGGGGCGAGGACGTGAAGGCCGAAGGGACGTCCCGGATCACATGGGAGATCGAGCCGGTGGGAGATTCCTGCCATCTCACAGTGACCCACGACCAACTCCGCGAAGGTGCCAACGACCAGCTCTACGGCGGCTGGCCCATGATCTTGTCCGGCTTGAAGACCTGGCTCGAAACCGGCGAGCAGCTCACCACTCCCGGCTCGCTCATGTACGCCTAACCCAAGTAGGGGACAGATAACGTCGCTCCCGAGTGCCAGAGCAACGTTATCTGTCCCCTAGTTGGGTGGGGGGAGGGTTAGGCGACGGGCGCGGACATCTGGTCTTCGCTCAGCCACGCCGCCTGCATGGTTCCCAGCAAGTGCGGCGCGAATTCTTCCCCGATGGACAGCACTACCCGGCACCGCGCGCCACGCTGGTCCGGGAAGCCGACGTATTGACCACGGAGGTCGCAGACCGTCTGGCCGCGGCCCGGCCCATCAGTGGTGTCCACCTTTACTCTGACCTTCGGAGCAACATCCAGCTCCACTCCCCTGACGGCAATGGCTGCGGCAAGGGGGTCGTGCATAGCAGAGCACGCCCGGCCAAAGATATCCACGTAGAAGCCGAAGTAGTAGCCCAACATGTCGCCCAGCGCCTGGGAAACAGGGTGCTGGTGTGCCAGCAGTTCCTGGCGGTGGCTCTCTTCCAGGACGTTGGTCATGGTGACATCCAGCGGTACCAGAGTGATGTCCCAGTCGGCAGCGAGGACCTCTGCCGCGGCCTCGGGATCATTGGCGATGTTCGCCTCTGCCACGGGTGTGATGTTCCCGGGCGCCAGCGCGGCCCCGCCCATGATGGTCACCTCGGCGATGAGTTCCGGCAGCTTCGGTTCCAACCGCAATGCCTGGGCGATGTTGGTCAGCGGACCGATCGCCACCAGCCGCAGCTCACCGGCGTGCCGATGTGCCAGCTGGACAAGGAGCTCCGCGGCTGTGGCTTCCACGGGCTCACGGTCCGACGGAGCCAGGTCAACACCGCCGATCCCGTTGTCGCCGTGGACATGCGGGGCACCGCCATGGAAAGTGCCCACCTGGGGATCGTGCGCGCCCACTGCGACGGGGATGTCCGGATGGCCGGCCAGCTTCAGCAGGTCCAGGGTGTTCCGCGCGCCGCCTGCCGCACTGACGTTGCCGCTCACGGTGCCGATGCCCACGAGTTCGGCCCTCGGGGAGGCCAGGAGGTAGGCAAGGGCAAGGGCGTCATCGATGCCGGTGTCGCAGTCGAGGAAGAAGGGGGCAGGCTTGGTCATGGTCTCTCGTTTCAGGTGGAGCGGTGGTGAGGGTAAGGGTGGGTGCGCGCGAAACCGGCGGACCGGCGTCGTGCTTTAGATCTTTTCGCCCTTCGGCGCGGCGATGAACAGGCTCACGATGAACGCGACGGCGGTGATGGACACCGAGATCCAGAGGGCCGCGGAGTACCCGGCTGCGGTGCCCTGCCCGGCGAACGGTGCAACGACCACGACGCCGAGACTCGCCCCGATACCGAAGGAGGCACCGTTGATTCCCGGTAGTGCGGCGGGTGCTTCCTTGGGCGAGAGCAGCACGGACAGTCCATTAATGGCGGTGAGGAAGAAGCCATTGTAGAAGATGCCCAGCGCGGCAATGGCGATGAGTACCGCGATCTGGTTGTTGGCGAACAAAGCCGCGACCATGGCACAGGCAAGGCTGCTGGCAGTGCCGACACGGACGGTCTTGATCCAGCCGCGGCGGTCGGCGATCCAACCGGCCAGCGGAGCGGCGAACACGCCGATCAGCGCGGCAGGGGTGAGGAACAGCAGCGCCGCCACCGAGGCCGGCAGGCCGAAGCCGTTCACCTTGTCCTGGCTGAGCAGCACCACGGTGAAGTTGATGATTGCGAAGATTCCGGCGAGGGTCAGCACGGTGGTCGCGATGACCGGCCACACCTGGCGCGAACGGAGGTGGTGCACGGCTACCAAGGGAGTGTCGCGCTTCTTTTCGATGAGCCAGAAAGCAGTGAAGGACGCGATGCTGCCGGCGAGCAGACCGAGGGCGGACGGCGAGGTCCAGCCAGCGGAGGACCCTGTGGAAACAAAGTAGGTAATGAAGACCAGGAACACGGAGAGCGAACCCGCTCCCCACCAGTCCATGCGGCCCGGAGCGACCGCCGACTTACCGCCCGGCACCACTTTGATGACGCAGACGACGGCGATCGCGGCCAGTACCAGCACGGCGACGAAGATCGACTGGAAACCCAAGGTCTCGGCCATGAGTCCGCCGAAGTAGCCATCCACGCCGCCAACGCCTCCGTTGATGGCGGCGATGATGCCGATGGATGTACCGAAGAGCCGCGCCGGAAGGTACTCATTCAGCACAATGTAGGACAGCGCGAAGATGGCACTGGAGACACCCTGCATGAAGCGGCCGGTGACCAGCAGTGGCAGCGTGGGGGCGAAGATGCAGAGCACTGTTCCGGCTCCCATGATCACCAACACCAGAAGCAGCGCATTGCGGCGCCCGATGAAGTCGCTCCAACGGCCAATCACGGGCCCGGAGATGGCGCCGGCCAGGAAGAACATCGACTGCACCTGCGCGACGGCTTCGGGGGTCTCGCCAAAGAAGGAGCCGATGTGCGGAAGGGCGGGCGTGATCATGCTGGCGTTGAGCTGGAATGCCAGCACAGCCAGCACCAGCGTGGAAATCAGCATGGCTGCGGCTTTGCCGTGGATCCGGCCCTCGTCCGAGGTGGTGTTGGGGTCTTCCGAGGATGGGGCCAACGGATCTACCGTCTGCTGGCCTGTGGCGTTGGGGATGTTCACATCAAACTCCTTTGTCCGAGGGCGCAGGGCGGCGCCGCGAGATGTGAGTTGTTATACAAGCATGTATTACGAGCTTGTGCAACCTGTCACACTCTTCGGGTACAGTGTCGGTAACCCATTCCAAGTGAGGCACCCTTGACCGACAATGCCGTCCAGTTCCTGTCCCGACCCATCGCAACCCAGCCGGGTCAGCCCCTCCGCGTCGCCGCGTACTCCCGCATCGCCGAAGCCATCAGGACCAAGATCCTGCCACCGGGTTCCCTGCTCCCCACGGAGACCGAACTCGGCACCATGATGGACGTCAGCCGCACCGTGATCCGGGAAGCGCTGATGCTGCTGGAAGAAGACGGACTCACCCGGGCACGCCGGGGCGTTGGCAGGTTCGTGGCCGACTCGCTCCCCCGCATTGGCATTGAACACATCCGGCCCTTCGACCAGCTCCTCGGTGGTCCCGACCAGGACATCCAGGTCAAACGCGTCGCCGCCATCAAGCAACCGGCCTCCGAATTCGTAGCTCCGGGCATTGGCGTTGAGCCCGATCAGGACGTGTGGTTCTGGGAAAGCGTGCTCATACGCGATGGCGAACCCGTGGCACACCTGCAGGAAAACGTCGCCCAGGACATCCCCGAGGCGTCAGCCCTTCAAGAAGCCGCCGAAGCACCCACCCTTTCGGCAGCTACGCTCCTTGAAGTTCTCAGCGGACTGCCGGGCTCGCCCTTGGGCCCGGGTGAGTGCGAAATCAGCCTCAGCACCGCTGGCCCCAGCCGCGCCAAACTGCTCGGGTTGCGTCCGTCCGATCCCGTTCTGGTCCTCACCCAGTACGTCCGGCGGAAGGGCTCACCGTTCTACCTGGCTAAATGCCTCGTTGCCGCCAAGGCAGGGCACCTCTCCGTCATCCAGTCCTCCTGAAGCTCACGCACAGCTGACCCACCCCAAAGGATTTCCCATGAGCAATACCGTTCATTCTGCCGCGCCCGCTTCGCCGTCGAACCTCACAGTCGTCGGCAGCATCAACCTCGACATCACGGCCACAGCCAGCCGCCTCCCCTCCCCCGGCGAAACGGTGGGTGGCGCCGTCCTCCGCCAGCAGCCCGGCGGCAAAGGCGCCAACCAAGCCGTCGCCGCGGCCCGACTCGCAGGCAGCTCACGCATGGTGGGGGCGGTAGGCCAGGACGACGCCGGGCGGTCACTTCTGGACGCAATGGCCGCCGCCGGCGTCGACATCAGCAGCGTCGCCCGGGTGAACGAGGCAACCGGGACGGCACTGGTACTGGTGGACAGCGACGGCGAAAACCAGATCGTGGTGTGCCCGGGTGCCAACGCCGCGGTGTCGCTGGACGGTGTCACGTTCGAGGAGCACGAGGCCGTTCTGTGCCAGCTGGAGGTGGACCAGCACGTGGTGCTGGAAGCAGCACGGGCCAGCAAGGGCTTCTTCGCGCTGAACGCAGCCCCCGCCGCACCGATCATTCCGGAACTGCTGGAACGTTGCGACCTGGTGATCGTCAATGAGACCGAGTACGAGCTCATCCCGGCACTGAAGAACGCCCCGCTGGTAGCCGTGACCTACGGCGGTGAGGGTTCGGCGATCTTCGTGGACGGCGAACGGGTGGCAGAAGCCCCCGCCGTCCGCGTCACGGACATCGCCAACACCATTGGGGCGGGCGATGCCTTCTGCGCAGCCTTGGTACTGGCCTTGCAAGATGGACTTGAGCACGCACACGCCTTGGCTGTAGCGAACGCCGTTGGCGCAGATGCGGTCCGCGACTCTTCGTCCCAGCCGGCACTTCGGACACTTGAGCACTACATCGAGGCGACACGGCCTTCCCTCGCGGCGGGTTCGGTCGCCACCAGGTAGTCAGCCCAGCGCTTCAGGGCAACTTCCACCGGCGGGTGGTGCAATCCGGACGCCTCCGCCAAGGCGAGAGCCGCCGTCGTCGGATAGCGGTCCTCAGACAAGAACGTCAACGTTTCCGGATCTGCCCCCGTGAGTTTGGCGGGCAGTCTCTTCAGCAGGCCGCTGGGGATCCTCAGCCGCGGAACCTTGACGTTGAGGTGCTGCCCGAGCATTGCCAGCAGCTGTGGAAGCGGCGGCGTGGCTTCATCGAGCACCCAGTACGAGGCGTTTTCGGCCTCGGCCTTAGCGGGAATCAGCGCCATAAAGGAGGCCAAATAGTCGGCGGTGACCACCGGGAGGAACGTACGGTCATTTCCGGGCAGCGCCGGCAGCTTTCCATGGAAAAGGTCCAAGACGGTGGTTGCGAGGCCAACCACCTGCCCGGATTCTCCGTTCACCGAATCGCCGATCACCGTGGCCGGGTTGACCATGGTGAAAGGGATGCCCAGGGACGTCGCTGTTGCTTGCACGACAGCGTCGGCTTCTACTTTCGACCCCTCATACGCGCCTAAACGATGGTAGAGCTTGGCGCGACGGGATTCGCTCCACGGCACCCCGGACGGGTCCTGGCCACCCACCCGGTAACCCGAAAGGTGCACCAGCCTGGTCAACGCCGGAAGTTCCGCGGCGAAGCGGACCACGCCCTCAGCACTGCTGACGTTCGCGGCGTAGGCCGCTTCGGCGGTCATGCCAAAGGCGAACGCCCCTGCGAGGTTGTGGACTTCGGTCACCGTACGGAAGACGCTCGACGCCGGATCCCGGCCCAGGTTTTCGCGGTTGAAGTCCACCAGGACGTGCGTCAGGCTTCCGTCCGCACCGTGTTTCGCCAGCCAATCGGTCAATTTCTGGAAGGAATGCCCGGTTCGTACCGCAGCCGTCACGGTCACGTCCTGCATCAGGAGTTCACGGACCAGCCATTTTCCAATATGGCCAGTGGCTCCGAATACCAAAGCATGGCGGGAGCTCATGCGCTTGCCTCCTTGTGAATCGCATTCATCAGCACTTTTAGCGTGCCGGCGGCGGCGTCCAATGGCTGGGTTGATTTGTGGGCACGGGACAGAATGAGGGAGCCCTCCACCAGGCTGATCATGGATGTTGCCAGAGGATGCGCTTGATCCGTTCCAAGCCCAAACGTTGAAAGATAGCTGGACACTGCGTTGATCCAAGCGTCATACACCTGGCTGCAGGCCTCCCGAAGTACTTCGTTCTCCGAGGCCGCGTCCAAGGCAACGGATGAGACCGGACATCCGGCCTGATAGTCGCTTCTCTCGAGGATGCCCTTGAGTTCACCAACGAGCGTGTCCACGACATCTTCCGGTGATGAGGATGACGCGGTTGCCTCACTGACCAGTTGGCCGGATTGTTCGCCGGCCAATTCAACAGCAGCAATTCCGAGTTGGGTTTTTCCTTCGGGGAAATGGAAGTACAAGGAGCCTTTCGGCGCCCCGGATTGCGACAACACGGTGTTCAGCCCGGTCCCGTGGTAGCCGTTCAGCTGGATGAGGGCGAGCATGGACTCGACCAGACGCTGCCGGGTCGCGAGTCCTTTGGGGTAGGAAGAAGGCATGTGAAAAAAATAGACCAGTCTATATATTTCTGTCAAAAGTCTGCCACGCGGCTTCAGTGCTACGATTGCTACGGAGGTTCGACATGACAACTATTCCGCATCGCGAGCTGCGCAATCAGAGCAGCAAGATCCTTGAACGCGTCAGAAATGGCGAGGTCATCGACGTCACGAACAATGGCGAGGTTGCCGCTACGCTCATTCCGCCCTCCGCGTCCCCGTTTGAACGTCTGCTGCAGGCCGGTAGCGTTCGCCCGGCGTCAGGCTCACCCGTGGACTTCCGGTTCCTGCCCCGCGTCGAAAGCGATATGACCACTGCCGCGATATTGGCCGACCTCCGCGGCGATCGGTGATCGTCTGCGCGGACACCTCCGCCATCTTGAAGCTCGTTGTGCAGGAGCAGGAATCCGAGACCCTGGCCGCGCACCTCTACGATGCGACAGTTTCCGGAGGGCACCTCGTTGCCTCAATGCTTTTGTACACCGAGCTTCACTGCGCGGCACGCCGCCGCAAGCTTCCCTTTGACCTTGTCAACGATGTCCTTGCGGGCATCAACCTGGTGGATGTCACGCGCTCGGATCTGATGTATGCCTCCGCGTTGCCCAGGCAACTCCGCAGCGCCGACGCCATCCACCTGGCAACCGCCATCAGACTCCAGGCGGACTCCCTGGTGGCCTACGACGAAGAGCTGCTCCTGGCTGCGAAGGAATCCGGACTCATGACGGTCTCACCCGGCGCCTAAGGTCTCGCCGGGCCCTAGCCGACGATCCGGAATCCTGTGAAGCCTCCGGCACCTTCGGAGATGTCGATGTCAACGCTTTCGACGCGACCCGGTGCCTGGGAAGACTGAAGCCACCTAGCCATGCGGTCAACGTCGCCTGCGGATCCCTCGGCCACCAGCTCCACCGAGCCATCAGTGTTGTTGCGGACGGTGCCCGCCAAGCCCAATTCGTCGGCCTTCCGGGCCGTCCAATAGCGGAATCCCACCCCTTGGACGACGCCAGTGACACGTGCAGTGAGTCGCTTCCCCGCAGAGTTCATGGACCAACCTTAACCAACGCTGCCCTTGCCCGTCCCCTCCCCCGCATAACGGAGTAAGTGACGAACAAGGGCAGCGCTGCGCCACTTAAAAAGTGGGGCCAACGAAATCAGCTCACCACGATGTCCCGCGTGGCGTGGCTATACGTGATGGTGACGGGTCCGCCGTCGTGGTTCAACTCGTGGTTCGCACCGTCACGGGCGCCAAACGCGCCATAGTTCTCGTCCCACGAGCGGTTCAGCGCGATCTTGTAGGTGTAGAAACCGGCCGGCAGTTCGGCGGTGAGTGTCCACACCTGCGCCAAGGGGCTGAAGGTCATCTGCGCCTCGTCATACTGCGGTGCCCAATCCTCGGGAGCGCCGAGGATTTTGTTGAAGTCACCGGCAATCGCGACGGTGTCCGGCTGCGGCACGGTCTCGACGGCGGTGGTTGCCGCTGCCTTGGCGGGAGCCTTCCGGCTGGCAGGCTTCTTCGTGGCGGCAGCTGCCTTCGGAGCCGATACCTTGGCTGCGGCTGCCTTGGGCTCCGCCACCTCGCTGGCCGCGACCTTCGGCGCCGTTTCCTTCTTCGCGGCGGCACGCCTGGGAGCGGCTACGCGCTTGGCCTTGGCCTTCGCGGGCGGGGCAGTCGGAACCGGAACGTCGGCAGGTACCGGTGTTCCGGCGTCGAGCGCTGCGGCGAAAGCTGCAACATCCGCGAACGCGACAGTCGCCCGAAGGCCGTCTTCGGGGATGGTCCAGCCCGAACGTCCCTTGACCAGCCAGCCTGCCTTGACCAGCTTGGCCGAGGCAGTGGTGAGGGTCTTGTGGCCGCGCGGGATGCCGCCGCTGAGCAGCTCGGCCTCGTGGTCGTTGAAAGGAACGCGTGCAGTCGCTTCGGCCAGCACTTCGCCGGCGTTCAGCGTTGTCCCGGACCACACGCCCTCTGCGAGGATGTCCAGGACGGCCTTCAGACGAAGGTTGGTGTTCTCGGCGGTGTTCGCGCCCATGCTTCTCCTTCTACGGGGGATATTCCCTTGCAGTTTGCCAATGAATTGTTAATTCCCGCGACTGCAGCAGGTAAACAGCGTGTGTCGTGACTGAGTGTGACATCACAAGCGGCGCAAGTGATGTACGGGTATCGGCTGCAGCGGTTCAGGCGCCCGTCACCGATGTTTTGACCCATTCGGTCACCTCGTCCAGGAGCTCTGCTTTTCGTGCGTCCGAAGCAAAGGACGAGCGGATGGAGTTGGCCGCGAGCGTAGCCTGCTCGGGCACCGAGAACTTCAAGACCTCCACCAGCCGCTCATAGTTATCGTCCACGTAGCCGCCAAAGTAGGCGGGGTCGTCGGAATTGACGCAAACGTTCAGGCCAATGGCCAGCATTTCCGGCAGCGGGTGGTCCTCCAGCTTGTCCACGGCGCGCAGCCGGACGTTGGACAACGGACAAACGGTCAGCGGCACCTGCTCGGCGACCAGCCGCTGCACCACATCGGTGTCCTCCATGCACCGGATGCCGTGATCGATCCGCTCAACGTGCAGCAGATCCAGCGCCTCCGCGATGTACGAGGCGGGCCCTTCCTCGCCGGCGTGGGCGATCCTTCGAAGCCCCGCCTCGCCGGCACGCTGGTACAGGCGCTCGAATTTCGACGGCGGGTTGCCCACCTCTGCTGAGTCCAGGCCGATGCCCGCGATGGGAGCATGCATGGCAAGGAGCTGTTCCAGCACCTCAAGGGCAGATTCCTCGGACATGTCCCGCAGGAACGCGGCAATCAGGAGGGTAGAGACGCCAAAGTCCTCTTCGGAGGTTGCCAGGGCGTTGGCCACTCCGTTGACGCAGGTCTCCAGCGCCACGCCCCGTGAGATGTGGGCTTGGGGATCCATCATGATCTCCGCGTGCCGGACTCCCCCGGCGGCTGCCCGCTCCAGGTAGGCGCGGGTCATGTCGGTGAAATCCTGCTCAGTCTGCAGGACAGCCATGTTGGCGTAGTAGAGGTCCAGGAAGGATTGCAGATCCGAGAATTCGTACTTCCCGCGCAGTTCTTCAATATCTTCGTACGGCAGTTCCATGCCGTTGCGTTCGGCCAGGGCAAAGATCAGCTCTGGCTGGAGAGTCCCTTCAATGTGCAGGTGCAGTTCGGCAACCGGGGGTGCCGTGGTGGTTGTTTTCTCGCCAATAGTTTCCACCCGATAACTCTAGGCCCGAACACGGGCACGTGTCCCGGAGCACTCAACTTGGTTCTCACGCCCGGCACCCTCAGACTGAAAGGATGCAGACTTTCCTCCCCTTTGCCGATTTCCGTGAGAGCGCCGCGGCACTCGACACTTCAAGGCTCGGCAAACAGCGCGTCGAAGCCCTCCAGGTCCTCCGCGCGTTGGTGATCCCGGAGTATGGTTGGCAGTCCCACCCGGCCGTCCGTATGTGGATGGGGCACGTTCCGGCCCTCACCCTCTACGGCTTGGCCATGGCCGACGAATGGATGGAACGGGGCCACCCGGACAACACGCGCAGCAACATTGCCGAGTTCGCTCCGCAGGCGGCCCACCCGGACTACGCCTCCAGGATCATCATGCCGCCTTGGTTGGGACACGAGGACCTGCACATCAGCCACCGTTCCAAGCTGATCAGCAAGGGTCCCAAGCACTACGCGCAGCTCTTCCCGGGCACCGAGGAGAAGCTGGAATACGTGTGGCCCGAGCCCAACCACGAATTCCACCCGGAGGATCCCGAAGAGGACCGCCTGTTCATCCTGCGCTCCGCCGTCGGGGACCTTAGGCCCGAAGAGCTCACCACCGTGAGCATGCCGCCCCATGGCAAGGCACGTTCGGCTGCTCCTTCAACGGATGAGGAATACCAGTTCGTTTACGCCGAGGAGAAGTCGCGGCGGCAAGTCGGCGGCCCCAAGAAGCGTCCCGTCAAGCCGCAGGAAAAGAAGCCCACGCGCAAGCGCCAGGCCCAGGAGAAGGCCTTCAGCACCCTTCCCGGCAAGACAGAGATCGCGGTCCCGTTCGACGGCGGCAGCACCTTCGCCGTCGGGTTGATCCATGGCCGTCCCATCACGGTCGATGGCCGGTTCGCCCGCAACTTCGAGGTCACCAACGTCATCAAGCGCTCTGATTTCGACTACCCCGCGCTGCTGCAGGATCCCCGGGTGTTCTTCCCGGTCCCCGCACCGGCGCTGTAGCGGAGCGTTCCACCAACACAGGGAGGGCTATGGATTTCCAGCACATCATCGAGTCCGTTGGCAGGTACATGGACGCTGCGGGCGTGGCCGTCATGGTGATTGGAGCGCTGGTCTCCATTCCCATGGCCCTCCGTGGCTACCAACCCCAACGCGCCCCGGGACTGGAACCGTTCACGCCGTACCGCGCCTATCGACAATTGCTGGGACGCTCCATCTTGCTGGGTTTGGAGCTCCTGGTGGCCGCCGACATCATTCGTACCGTCGCCGTAACCCCCACCTTCGAGAGCGTCGGCGTCCTGGCGATCATCGTGCTCATCCGGACCTTCCTCAGCTTTTCGCTGGAGCTGGAGATCACCGGCCGCTGGCCATGGCAGAAGGAAAAAAGCTCCGGCACCAGTGAACCGCTACGATCGGATCCATGACGCAGCCGTGGGTACCGGACATTCTTGGCGAGGGTTTCGAGCAACAGACTTTGGAGCTCGACGGCGGTGCTGTCGCCACCTTGGTGAGGTACCTTGGCACCGGCCCGGAATGGGTTGCTGACTCTTCTGAGGGCGTTGGCCTCGACGCCGATGTCCTCTACGTTCACGGCTGGTCCGACTACTTCTTTCAACGCCACCTCGCCGAGTTCTGGCACCGGGCAGGCGCACGGTTCCACGCCCTGGACCTGCACAACTATGGCCGCAGCCTCAGGCCGGGCCTGGTCCCGGGCTTCGTGACCAACCTCGCCGAATACGACGCCGATATCGCCGCAGCTTTGGAGGCCATGGGCCGCTCCGGGACCCAGAACCGGCCGCTCATCCTCCTCGGCCACTCCACCGGCGGCCTCACCCTGAGCCTGTGGGCTTCCCGTCACCCCGGGGTGGCCTCCGCACTGATCCTCAACAGCCCGTGGTTGGAGTTCCAAGCCACCGAACTCGGACGCCGAGCCATTGCACCCTTAGTGGGCTTGCACGCCAAACTCCATCCATTGACACCGCTGCCTCCCGTGGATCCGGGGATCTACACCCGGGCAGTCTCGGCGGCCCTGGACGGTGAATGGGACTACAACCTCGATTGGCGTCCCGATCGCGGATTCCCACTCACGCCCGCCTTCCTGGACGCAGTATTCCGCGGACAGGCCAGGGTGGCCGCAGGCCTGGGCATCGACGTGCCAGTGCTTGTGATGCTTTCGGATAAGAGCTACCTGCAGCCGAAGTGGTCCGCCGATGCCCTCACCGCAGACGTAGCCCTCAATGTGGACGCTGTGGCCCACCGATCGTTGTCCTTGGCGGACACCGTCACAGTGAGCCGGCTGCCCAACGCCTTCCACGACATCTTCCTGTCGCCGGAACCCATCAGGAAGGAAGCGTTCGAGCGGATAAGACGTTGGCTGCCCAGAAGCAACGCGGGGTCACTTATGGCCCAAAATCCACCCCTGGATGGGCCATAAGTGACCCCGCGTTGCTTGTAGTACGGCGGGGTTCCCTACTTGCCGAGCCCGGCCCGGCGCAGGGCTTCGGCCATGGCTGTGTTGGCCGGAGCGGCCGGCGACTGCTGCGGCTTACCTTGGCGGGGCCCACCCTGTCGCGGGTTGCCCTGCTGCGGCCTTCCTTGGTTTCCGCGACGATCCCCCTCACGCGGACCAGCCGAAGTACGGCCGCCTGAGGTGCGGCCGCCCGCAGTGCCGGGTTCGTCGTCGAGCCTCAACGTCAGCGAGATGCGCTTACGTTCGGGATCGGATTCCAGCACCTTGACCCGCACCACCTGGCCGGACTTCACGATTTCCCGGGGGTCGGAGACGAACTTGTTGGACAGTGCCGAGACGTGCACGAGGCCGTCCTGGTGCACCCCGACGTCGACGAAGGCACCGAACGCGGCCACGTTGGTGACTGTGCCCTCCAGGATCATGCCGGGTTTGAGGTCGGAGATCTTTTCGATGCCTTCCGAGAACGATGCCGCCTTGAACGCGGGCCGCGGATCACGTCCGGGCTTCTCCAGCTCGGACATGATGTCCTTGACCGTCGGGAGGCCGAACGTACCGTCAACGAATGCCTGCGGGTCCAGGGCAGTGGCCGGGCCACCACCGGCCGCCACAAGGATCTTGCGGGCCACGGAGTAGGCCTCGGGGTGAACGCTGGAGGCGTCCAGCGGCTCCGCTCCGCCGGTGATCCGAAGGAAGCCGGCGCACTGCTCGAACGCTTTGGCACCGAGGCGCGGCACCTTCTTCAGATCGCTGCGTTTGACAAAGGGACCGTTCTCATTCCGGTAGGCCACGATGTTCTCGCTGAGCAGCGGCCCGACGCCTGCCACGCGGCTCAACAACGCAGGCGAGGCCGTGTTCACATCCACACCCACCGCGTTGACACAGTCCTCCACCACGGCATCCAGGGAACGGTCGAGCTTCGCAGCCGTGACATCGTGCTGGTACTGCCCGACGCCGATGGACTTGGGTTCGATCTTCACCAACTCGGCCAAGGGGTCCTGCAGCCGGCGGGCAATCGACACGGCACCGCGGAGGGACACGTCCATGCCCGGGAGTTCGGATGCCGCGAGCGCTGAGGCGGAGTAGACGGATGCTCCGGCCTCGGACACCACGAGTTTCTGGATTCCCTTCGATCCTGACGCTTCCAGGGATTTGATGAGTTCGGTGGCCAGTTTGTCCGTTTCACGGGACGCGGTTCCGTTGCCAATGGCCACGAGTTCAATGTTGTGCTGCTTGGCGAGCCGTCCAAGCGTGGCCAACGCTTCATCCCACTTCTTCGCCGGAGCGTGCGGGTAGATGGTGTCGGTGGCGACTACCTTGCCAGTCCCGTCCACCACAGCGACCTTGACGCCGGTGCGCAGGCCCGGATCCAGGCCGAGCGTTGCGCGGTTGCCCGCCGGCGCCGCGAGGAGGACGTCACGAAGGTTGGCGGCGAAAACACGCACGGCCTCGTCTTCGGCATCGGCAAACATGCGGCCACGAAGGTCCGTGGTGAGACGGTCCAGAATACGCCCGCGCCAGGCGAGCTGCGCTGTCTGCGTCAGCCACGTGTCGGCCGGGCGCCCCTGGTTCGAAACCCCAAGGCACTTGGCCACAGCGTTCTCGTACTTGCCACGGGCGGCGGCCAGGGCGGCGTCGTCGGCCGGGTCTGCCTCGGCGAGGTCGAGCTCAAGGACGCCGTCCTTTTCGCCGCGCAGCAGGGCAAGGACGCGGTGCGAAGGCATGCCGGAAGGCACCTGCGTGAACTCGAAGTAGTCCTTGAACTTCTGGCCCTCGGCTTCCATGCCCTTCTTGACCCGGGACACCATGCGCCCTTGCTTCCACAGGCGTTCGCGCAGGTCCTCGGCGAGGTCGGCATCCTGGCCCACGCGCTCCACCAGGATGGCACGGGCACCGGCGAGCGCTGTGGCTGCGTCGTCAATGGAGTGCTCTGTATTCAGGTACTTCGCGGCTTCGGTGGCCGGGTCCAGCTGCGGGTTGGCGAGAAGGACGTCTGCCAGCGGCTCGAGCCCGGCTTCGCGGGCGATCTGGGCCTTGGTGCGGCGCTTCGATTTGAAGGGCAGGTAGATGTCTTCCAGCCTGGCCTTGGTATCGGCCCCGACGACGGCGGCTTCCAGTTCCGGGGTCAGCTTTCCTTGGGCGGCAATCGCCTCGAGGACGGCCTTCCGCCGCTCTTCGAGCTCGCGAAGGTAGCGGAGCCGTTCTTCAAGGTCGCGGAGCTGGGTGTCATCGAGCGTCCCGGTGGCTTCCTTGCGGTAGCGGGCGATGAAGGGGACGGTGGATCCGGCGTCGAGCAGTTCCACCGCCGCCTTGACCTGCCAGGCTTTGACGCCTAGTTCTTCGGCGATCTGTGCGTGGATGGCGGAATCAGCTGACTGGTGTTGGAGATGTGAAGTCACCATGACAGTTTGCCTCACTGGGCCGACAGTTTCAGGTCGGGGCATGTGTGGGCGGCTGCGTTGGTGCGGAGGAACGGGCCGCGAGGCGTTCCTCCACGGAGCGCTTCGCGGCGGCTGGATGTTGGCGACTGGATCCTAGTGGGCCATGTGCTCCTTGGCGGAGATGTGCTCCACCATTTCACCGACGCGTTGCTCGGTGTAGTTGCGGGCAATATCCCCCTGGCTGATGATGCCCACCATGGCGTGGTTGCTGATGACGGGAAGCCGGCGGACCTGGTGTTCTTCCATCATCCGTATGGCCTCGTCCACGTTGGCATCTGCGTCGATCCAGTACGGCTTGCCCTGGGCGAGTTCCCTGGCCAGGACCTCTCGGGCGTCCTTTCCTTCGGCAATACACTTGACCACAATGTCGCGGTCGGTGATGACGCCGGTCAGTTTGCCGTCGTTGCCGCAGATGGGAAGTGAACCACAGTCCATATCCCGCATCATGCGGGCGGCTACTTCAAGAGTCTGGTCCTCGACGACGCACTTGGCATCGGTCGTCATGAATTCACGTACGACACTCATGGGTCCTCCTTCATCGATTGGGTTCATCGACGCGGGAGCTGCGGGGTCCTCGGAAATGCTGCGGATGGGGGTCCTTCGGCACCGGCGCCGATGATGCCAGATTACGCCCGGCAGGTAGCCGTGAACAGAAGGAATTCAGTCCTCGGCAATGTCCTCGGCCCACAGTTCAGGGTGCTCTTGCTGGAAGGTGCGCATCATGTCCACGCAACGTTGATCGTCCAGGACAATCACCTCAACGCCGCGGGCACGCAGGAGGTCGAACTCACCGGGGAAGGTCGCGGCCTCCCCCACCACCACGCGGGGGATCTTGAACTGGATGATGGTTCCCGTGCACATCGCACAAGGTGCCAGGGTGGTGTACAACGTGGTGTCGCGGTAGCTCTTCTGCCGTCCCGCGGCACGCAGCGCGGACATTTCGCCGTGGGCTATCGGGTCGCCATGCTGGACGCGCTCGTTGTGTCCGCTTGCGATGACTTTTCCGTCGCGGGCCAAGGCTGCCCCGATGGGGATTCCGCCCTCGCTGAGGCTTTTTTGTGCGGCTTGGTAGGCGGCTTCAAAGGCTGCGTCCGTGGCATGGGTCGATTCAGTCATGGGGGCAGTCTAAAGCTGCGGCACGCTAAATTGTCGGGGCCCGCTGATAGCTTGGCTAACAAGGGTATTCACAGCAAGGAAGGCAGGTGGCCCTCGGTGTTCTTTCTCGATCCGGGGTTGGCTGGCGCCCCGCAGGACCTGGTCTTCTCTGCCAGCGATCTCGTTATCGCCGCTACGTGTGAATACCAGTTGCTGCGGAAACTTGATGAAAAGCTTGGCCGCACACCACGGCCTGACTTCCCCACTGATGCCATGCTGGAACGCACTGCCGAGCTTGGAGATGTCCACGAGCACAAGGTCCTGGACGAGTTCGTGGCTGAGTTTGGGCCATGGGACCCGGCTACAGGCAAAGGCGTTTACGACGTCGAACCCGCCTCCGCAATGGACCGCGCCACCCTGAGGGCCAAGCATGCGGAATCCATCAACGCCTTGGTTGCCGGAGCGGATGTGGTGTTCCAGGCCGCCTTCTTTGATGGCACCTTCCATGGTCGCTCGGATTTCCTGGTAAAGAAGCCTGGCGGCCAGTATGCGGTCTTCGATACCAAGCTGGCCCGGCATGCCAAGGTTACGGCGCTCCTTCAGCTTGCCGCTTACGGGGACCAACTCCTGAAGGCCGGCATCACACCGGATCCCACAGTCACCCTGGTGCTGGGGAACCGGGTGCACAGTGACCACCCTCTCTCCCAGATCTTGCCGGTGTTCAAGGAACGTCGCGAGCGGTTCCTGGATCTGGCCGCGACCCACATGGCGGAGTCCGGAGCTGCGGAGTGGGGAGATCCCCGCTTCACAGCTTGTGGCCGTTGTGATTACTGCGCGGAGCAGGTCCTTCTGCACCGGGACCTGCTCATGGTGGCAGGCATGCGGATCAGCCGGCGCAAAAAGCTAATGGAAGCCGGAGTCACCACCATCGACCAACTGGCCGCCATGCCGGCCGAGGGCGACCACACCCAGCTTCGACTGCGCGAACAAGCCCGGCTACAGACCGGCGTCGGGTCCCCTGATGGCACGGTCAGCTATACGGATCAGGCAGGCGAGTCCAAATCCGTCAGTTACAACGTCCTGGCCGACAACACGCTGGGCAGGCTTCCCGAACCTGACCCTGGCGACATCTTCTTCGACTTCGAGGGCGATCCCCTGTGGCAGGACCCGGTCACGGGAAAATGGGGCTTGGAATACCTGTTCGGCGTCATGGAGAACCCCGTTGAACCGGGGGCGTCACCGGTATTCCGTCCTTTCTGGGCGCACTCCCGGGCTGAAGAAGGCAAGGCCTTCGTCGACTTCCTGGACTACGTCGCCAAGCGCCGTGCACAGTACCCGGGCATGCACATCTACCACTACGCGGCCTACGAAAAGACCGCCCTGCGCAACCTGTCCCTGACGCATGTGATGGGCGAAACCGCCGTCGATGACCTCCTCAAGCAAGGCGTCCTGGTGGATCTCTATGACACCGTTCGGCACAGTATCCGGGTCTCTTCGAACTCCTACAGCATCAAGAAGCTGGAACCCCTGTACATGGGACAGCACTTGCGTTCCGGTGACGTGACCGACGCCGGTGCCTCCGTGGTTGCCTACGCCGACTACTGCACGGCCCGGGACAGTGGCAAGGCCGCCCTGGCCACCGGGATTCTCGAGAGCATTCGGGACTACAACGAGTATGACTGCCTCTCCACGCTGGAGTTGCGCAACTGGTTGCTGGCCCGGGCCGCTGAACGCTCCATCGTGCCGGGCTCGCCCAGTGAAGAACCCGATGACCGCGGGAACGGCGATAAGGACGCGGCCGGTTACGAGGCTGCCCCCGAGGAGACAGCCCTATTCGAGTACTTGGCGCAGCTTTCCGAAGACGAACGCTCCAGCCTTGATGCACGGGCCATTGGAATTGTCGCAGCAGGGGTGGGCTACCACCGGCGCGAGGACAAGCAACACTGGTGGGGGCACTTCGACCGTCTCGAGAAACCCACTTCGCAGTGGGATGACTCCAGGGACATTTTCGTTGTGGACCACGCGGAGCTGCTGCAGGATTGGGCCAAACCCACCCCCCGCAGCAACCCGGTCCGGATGGTCAAACTGCTCGGACGGTCGGGGGACGGTGCGGGCCTGGACCCGGGCAAGACGTATTTCAGAATGTACGGTCCCCCGCTGCCGGATGCGTTGCTGGCCAAGGAATCGTCGGTGCTTGGCCGTGCCGGCTGGGGAAATACGAAAGTCAGCGAGGTTGGCGACGACGGGGACTTTGAATTCGTCACCATCGCCGAAGGCCTGCGCAAGGATTCCACCGAGTTCAGCCAACTGCCCATGGCACTGACCCCGGACAGCCCGATTCCCACGAACGGCCAACGGGCAGCGTTGGCAGCCCTGGCCACGCGGCTCCGGGCTGCCCTCCCGGAGTGGCCGAAGGACCCTGCACTTGACCTGGTCCGTCGGCAACCGCCCAGACTACGCAGTCTTTCTGCGCTTCCCGAGGTTGGACCAGGGCCGGACGGATACGTCGATGCCATTACGGTGGCCGTCAAAGACCTTGACCACTCCTACCTTGCGGTTCAGGGGCCTCCGGGCAGCGGAAAGACCTATGTGGGGGCGCACGTGTTGGCCCGGCTCGTGGCTGATGGCTGGAAAGTCGGTGTGGTGGCGCAATCCCATGCCGTGGTGGAACACATGCTGTGTGCCGCCGTCGAGAAAGCCGGCGTGGACCCTCAGCGGGTCGCCAAGGAGGTCAGGCACAACGACCCCGTGCCCTGGAGCGGCTGCGGCAAGGCGGACGTCAGCGAGGCCCTGTCCATGCCCGGGGGCGCCCTGATCGGCGGCACCGCCTGGGCAATGGTGGGCAAGGAAGTGCCGGAAGGATCGCTGGACCTGCTGGTTATCGATGAAGCCGGCCAGTTCTCCCTGGCCAACACCATGGCCGTCTCGCGGGCGGCCAAGCGGCTCCTGCTCCTGGGTGATCCCCAACAGCTTCCGCAGGTCACCCAGGGGACGCATCCCGAGCCGGTTGACGAGTCCGCGCTGGGCTGGTTGTCCGACGGCCACAACACCTTGCCGTCGGAGCTCGGCTACTTCCTGGCCCTGTCATGGCGCATGCATCCGGAACTTTGCGGTGCTGTCTCGGAGCTGTCCTATGACTCCCGGTTGGAGGCGGCTCCCGCAGCCTCGCATCGCCGGCTGGACGGTGCAGAACCTGGAATCTCGTGTGTCTACGTCCAGCACACCGGCAACTCCACCAGCTCGCCCGAGGAAGCGGCCGAAGTGGTGCGGCAAGTACAGGCGCACTTGGGCCTCACGTGGCTGGACCCCTCCCAATCACCGCAAAGCCGTTCCCTCGACGAGGCCGACATCCTGGTGGTAGCTCCCTACAACGCGCAGGTCCAGCTCATCAAGCATCTACTGCACTCAGTCGGTCTGAACAAAGTCCGCGTCGGCACCGTGGACAAGTTCCAAGGCCAGGAAGCTCCTGTGGTGATCGTGGCCATGGCTGCCTCCGCTGCAGGTGAGGTTCCCAGGGGCATGGAGTTCCTGCTCTCCCGCAACCGCATCAACGTGGCGGTGTCGCGCGGCCAGTGGCGTGCCGTCGTCGTCCGTTCGCCTGAGCTGACCAACTACCTCCCGACGCATCCGGAGGGATTGGAAAACCTGGGCGGTTTTGTGGCCCTCTGCCAACGCGCCTCACCCAACTAGGGGACAGTTAGTGCTCCATTGGCGGCCCATAGCGACGTTAGCTGTCCCCTGGTTGGGCTGCTTGGTTGGGGAGGGCGAGGGCTTCGTCCAGGACCCGGCCGAAGTTCGCGGCCTCGTGCGCGAAGCGGCCCAGGAAGAGCCCGGAAACGCCCGAAAGCTGCGGCAGGAGGCCCGGCTTCGCTGAGCCCCCGTAGATCACCGGCAGCCCCGACAAGCCGTGCTGCCCCAGGGCAGCGCGCAGCGCGCCAACCACCGCTGAGACATACCCTGCCGAGGCAGGTTCGGGTGCGCCGATCGCCCACACAGGCTCATAGGCAATAACGAGCCTCGCGGCCAAGGACCAGTCACCGGACACCGCGGCGCTGATCTGTTCGAAGACAATTTCGGCGGCGACCTCCGGGGCTGACTCCTCGTTCTCCCCCACGCACAGCAACGGCGTCACGCCGGATTCGACGGCGGCGTCCACTTTGCGCGCGATCATCGCGTCAGACTCGCCGAACCACCGCCGGCGTTCGGCGTGCCCGATTTCCACCAACCCGACGCCGAGTTCGGCGAGCATCGACGGAGCCACCTCACCGGTCCACGGACCGTCCGACCACCCGCAGTTCTGCGCCCCCAGAAGCAGCGGCGACTCCGCCACAAGGTCTGCCGCCGCAGGAAGAACCGGGAAGGAAGGGATGACAAACGGGACCACCCGCCCGGCCGCGAGGGCCGGACGGGCGTCCACTTCTTTCACCAACTGCTCCAGCCACGCCAACGATTGCGCGTAGCCCATGTACATCTTGGTGCTGACTCCTACATACAAGGCGTCAGTGTCCAACAGCATCACTTGTCCAGCAGCTCATCGGCTTTGTTGGTGAAGGCGCGCGTTCCGAACATCATGATGGCTGCGAGGAAGGGCAGAACACCCAGGGCGTACACACCCATGGTTCCGGTGTCCGACGCAGTCATCTCGTTGACCGAGGTGCGCAGGATCGGTGCGACGAAACCACCCAGGTTACCCAGGGAGTTGATGAGGCCGATACCGGCCGCTGCGGCCGTTCCGGTGAGGAACGCCGTCGGGTAGGACCAGGCGATGGGACCGATCGCGAGGAAGCTGCACACCGCCAGGGTGATGAAGATGATGCCAAGCGTCGGCTGGTGGTTGGCCCCGGCCCAAGCGGAACCGAAGATGCACAGGCCCGTGGAGACGAACAACGCCGTACCCCAGCGACGCCGGCGCAGGACCGTGTTTGCTGCCTTTCCAATGAAGAAGCAGGCAAAGATGCCGAAGAACCACGGGATGGCGGTCAGGAGTCCGACGGCGAGTCCAACCTTTTGGCCGGTCAGCTGGGACACCTGCTGCGGAAGGTAGAACGTCACGCCGTACACCGCGATCTGCAGGCAGAAGTAGATGATGGTGAAGTACCAGACCTTGCCGTTCCGCATCGAGGCCAGGACGCCGCGGGGACCGGATTCTTCCTTCACCGTGTCCTCGAGGGCCATGACATCGGTGAGGGCTCCCTTTTCTTCCTTGCTCAGGAACTTCGCGTCCTGCGGGCTGTTGATCAGGAAGAAGAAGGCCGCAATACCGGCCAGCACAGCCAGCATGCCTTCAACGAAGAACATGACCTGCCAACCAGCTACGCCCGGAACCTGGTCGCCGATGTTGATCAGCCAACCGGACAGCGGCGCACCGATCATCTGCGAGAACGGCTGTGCCAGGTAGAAGATGGCGAACATCTTCACGCGTACCTTGTTGGGGAACCAGGCCGCCAGGAACATGATCACGCCCGGGAACAATCCGGCCTCGGTCACGCCAAGCAGGAAGCGGAGGATGATGAACGAGACTTCGCCTTGCACGAACGCGAAGCAGGCCGACACGATGCCCCACGTGACGGCGATGCGTGCCAGCCACATTTTGGCACCAAACTTGGTGAGCAGAAGGTTGCTGGGGATCTCGAACAACGCGTAGCCGATGAAGAAGATACCGGCACCGAGCGCGTAGGCCCCGGCAGTGATGCCCTTGTCCACCCCAAGGGCGGCTTCGGCAAAACCAACGTTGGTGCGGTCAAGGAAGGCCACCACGTACAGAATGACCAGCATGGGCATCAGCCTGAATGAAGCCTTGGATATTGCCGACTTCAAAACCGGCGAATCCAGCAACTCCTTGGTGGAAGTTGATGCGACGGACATTGAAACTCCTCTTTGAGTAGTCAGTTGGGGATAACCAAAGCGGGTTATCAGCGCGGGAAGAGAATGAGCACCAGGCCCACGGCGCAGGCGAGCACGCCCACGGCAAGGTAGATCTTCCGTTCTCGGGTCCAGGTCTTCATCGACGAAGGCCCTAGTGCATGTACAACCCGCCGTCCACATTCAGCGTCTGGCCGGAGATGTATCCGGAGTCCTCGCTGATGAGGAAGGCGATGGCTGCGGCGATGTCACGGGTGGAGCCGACGCGGTTCACCACGAGGTCCTTGACCAGTTCGTCCTTGCGCTCCTCGCTCAACGTGCCGCCCATGATGTCGGTGTCGATGGGGCCGGGCGAAATCGCGTTGACGGTGATGTCGTACTCCCCCAGCTCGCGGGCTGTCGCGCGGGTGAGGCCAATAACGCCTGCCTTGGCAACCGAGTACGGGGTCTTCGAGAAGGTACCACCGCCGCGCTGCGCCGAAACGGAGGAGATGTTGACGATGCGGCCTACGCGGTTCTTAACCATTGACTCAGCCACGCGCCGGGTGGCGTAATGGACACCGTTGAGGTTGATGCTCAGGACCCGCTCCCATTCGGCGGGTTCGAGTTCCAGGTACCCGATGGGCGAGCTGACGCCGGCAACGTTGGCCAAGGCCACAATCTGCGGCAGCTCGTTTTCCAACTCGTCGATGGCTGCGCGGACCTCGGCTTCGCTGGCTACGTTGGCGCCTACGCCGTGTGCCTGGACTCCGTATTCTGCGGCGATTTCCTTGGCAGCGGCCTTGCAGGCGGCATCATCGAGGTCGATGATACCGATGTTCCAGCCCTGGGCGGCCAAGTAGTTGACGGTCGCGCGGCCAATGCCACGTTCGGAGACAGCTCCGGTAACGATTGCCGTCCGTGATGCGGGGAAAGTCATGTGTTTCTCCTGTTAGTTGATGGGTGCCGGGCCGAGCTCTTCAATGAGCTTCTGCATGGCGACGTAGGCCTTGTTGCGGTAGGCGATGAGTTCCGGGGTCCGCTCGGCGGGAACGTTGAGGAAGCCCGCGCCGGTCTTCGTGCCGAGCTTGCCGGCCTCGACCAGGTCGGAGAGGATCTTCGGCGTCGCAAAACGCTCCGGGAAGCCGGTCTGCAGCGACTTGTAGCAGAAGTTGTAGACATCCAGTCCAGCCATGTCGGCGATGGCGAACGGCCCGAAGAACGGCAGGCGGAAGCCGAACGTCGTACGGACCAGGGTGTCGACGTCGTCCGCTGTTGCGATTCCTTGCTCCACCAGCTGCGCCGCCTCGTGGAACAACGCGTACTGCAGGCGGTTCAGCACGAAACCGGTGACATCCTTGACGACGGCGGTCTGCTTGCCGGCGGCGTGGACCAAGTCACAGGACGCCGAGACCGTAGCGGCCGAGGTGCCCGCGTGCGGGATGACCTCGACGCCGGGAATGAACGGCGAGGGGTTGGAAAAGTGCACGCCCAGGAAGCGTTCCGGGTTGGTGACGGCCTCGGCCAGGGCAGCAATGGAGATGGTGGACGTGTTGGAGCCGATCAGGGCGTCCGGGCGGGCTGCCGCACTGATCCGGGCGAGGGTCTGGTGCTTGATTTCCAGGACCTCGGGAACGCACTCCTCGATGAAGTCAGCGTCCGCAACGGCTTCCTCGATGTCCTTTGCAGCCCACAGGTTCTGCTTGAGGATCTCCGTGGAACCCTCCGGGAAGAGGCCGTCGGCGATGAACTGCTCCGACTCTTCCAGCAAACGCTCGTAGTTCTTCTGCGCTACCTCGGCAGAAACGTCGGCCAGGGCAACGCGGGCGCCACCGAGCGCCAGGACCTGGGCGATGCCGCCGCCCATGTAGCCGGAGCCGACGACGGCGATCTTCCGGGCTTGGTTTTCTGGTGTAGTCATTGATCAGACCGCCTTTGTGTAGTCGGGTTCGTAAGAGCAGATGGCGTCCACCTTTGCGGCGGAGGCGGAATTCTCGTCAAAACGGTGTCCAAGCCATTCGCCCACCAGCTTTTTGGCCAATTCCAGTCCGATGACGCGCTGGCCGAGGGTCAGGACCTGGGCATTGTTGCTCAGGACGGAACGTTCCACGGAGTAGGAATCGTGGGCCGTGACGGCGCGGATGCCGGGAACCTTGTTTGCCGCGATGGCTACGCCAAGTCCCGTGCCGCAGATCAGCAGCGCCCGGTCTGCTTCGCCTTCGGCCACCTTGCGGGCGGCATCGACGGCGACGTGCGGGTAGGCCGTGGAATCGTCCGGGCCCACGCCGACGTCGGTCACCGACGCAACACGCGGGTCAGCTTCCAACAGCGCCAGGAGGGCATTCTTGTATTCCACGCCGGCCTCGTCATTGCCGACGACGATGCGCCAGCCTTGGGTGTTGCTCATTCTTAGGCTCCGTTTCCAGCCGGTGCAGCGGTGGTTGCAGCGGCAAGTTGTGAATCGATGAACTGCGAGATCCGTGCGGCGATCAGTCCGAAGGACACAGCGCCGGGATCCGCGTGGCCGAGGCTCTTCTCGGCAAGGGGACGTGCCCGGCCCTTCAGTGGCCGGAGCTCCGCGGTTTTCGCGGCAGCGGACTCGGCCGCCGCAGCCGCAACTGCCAGCGCCCTGTCAACGGGAGCACCGCCGTCGAGCTCTGCCAGGAAGGCATCGCGGAACGGAAGGAGCGCGTCCACCATGGTTTTGTCGCCCGGCTCCGCTTTGCCGAGTTCGGTGATGGCACCGGCGAAGGCTTTCACCGCAGCGGCTGCGTCCTCGGCGTTGTAGAAGTCCCGGTTTCCGAGCGCTTGCCCGGCCGCAATGACGGCCGAACCCCACAAGGCTCCCGAGGTGCCGCCGGCACGCTCGCTCCAGGCCTCGCCGGCACTGGCCAGCACCCGCGCCACCGACGAACCGCCGGCGGCTTTCCCAGCAGCAGCGGCTGCGTCGACCCCGCGGCGCATGCCGATACCGTGGTCGCCATCGCCGGCAATGGCGTCCAGTTTGCCGAGTTCTTCTTCATGCTCGACGACGACGTCCCTCACCTGGGCGAGGATCGCCACGGCCTGCTCCCCAAGTTCCGCCGCGGCCCGGGTGGTCTGCTCGACGTCGGAGGCTTCGGCGGCGTCGGTCAACGCCGTGGTGCGCGCCGCGCGGGGTGCCATGCTGCCCTTGCGGAAAGCGGGGGTGTCGGCGGGCGCGGACCAGTACTGTTCCAGTTCCTCGTCCAGCCACAGGAGCGTCAGCGACAGGCCTGACATGTCCAGGCTGGTCACCAGCTCCCCGCACTCGGGCTCGACGACCGTCAGCCCGGCAGCTGCCAGGAGCTTCTCGATCTTGCCGAACAGCAGGAAGAGTTCGTCGTACTTGACGGTTCCAAGCCCGTTGACGATGGCCACCACGCGGTCTCCTGCGTCCTCGGGCTTGTCAGCCAGCAGCTTCGACACCAGGAGTTCGGCGAGTTCGGATGCCGTGGGCATGGGGTGTTCAGAGATCCCGGGTTCGCCGTGAATGCCCAAGCCGAGGGACATCTGCCCCGCGGGAACGTGGAACAGCGGGTCCTTGGCGCCCGGCAGCGTGCAGCCGTCAAAGGCCACGCCGAGGGAGCGCGTGCGGTAGTTGGTCTTGATGGCCAAACGCTCGACGCCGTCAAGGTCCAGTCCCGCTTCTGCGGCGGCTCCTGCGATCTTGAAAACGGTGAGGTCTCCGGCAATGCCGCGGCGCTTTTCCAGCTGTTCGATCGGAGCGCTGGCAATGTCATCCGTAACGGTGACGGTGCGGGTTTCGATGCCCTCGGCATTGAGCCGAAGCTGCGCCTGGCCGAAGTGCAGGACGTCGCCGGCGTAGTTACCGTAGCTCAGCAGCACACCGCCGCCTGCATTGGCGGCCTTGGCCACGCGGTACACCTGGCCTGCTGCGGGAGAGGCGAACATGTTCCCGCACGCCGAGCCTGCAGCCAGGCCCGGACCGACGAGCCCGGCAAAGGCCGGGTAATGTCCGGACCCTCCACCAACCACCAGCGCTACCTGGCCTGCAGGTACCTCAGTGGAGCGCACCACGCCGCCGTCCACCCTGGCTACGTACGAGCGGTTGGCTGCAACGAAACCATCCAGGGCTTCGTCGGCAAAGTCCGCCGCATTATCGAAAATCCGCGTCACTTCACCGCTCCTGCCAACTCTGCAGCCGGCTGCTGGCGACCCTGTGCGACCTGGCTTGTGCCCAGCGCGTAGCCCTCGGTCTTGGGCAGGACGTGGCGGCGGAGGTACTCCTGGTTGCTGGCCGTCACGCTGAGCCCGTCGCCACCGTAGTGTTCGGTGCAGAGGATGCCCTGGAAGCCCACGGACAGCGCAAACTTGAAGGCTTCACGGTAGTTGATGAGTCCGCTTTCCATGGGGGCGGGCATGGTGATGTAGCTGTCGCGGGCTACGTCCTCATCGCGGATGTAGTTCTTCATGTGCCAGTAGTTGGAATATGGCAGGGTCTTGGCCACCATTTCGCGCCAGTCCTCGATGGGCCGGTGAAGTCGGATGAGGTTGCCAAGGTCCGGGTTGAGGCCAACGTTGTCCAGGCCGATGTCCTGTACCAATTGGACGGAAGAGTCGGAGGTGCCGAGGTACGTGTCCTCATACATCTCCAGGGACAGCAGGATCCCGGCCTCGGCAGCGTGCTGGCCGAGCTCACGGATGCGGGAGACGGCGTTGCCCCATGCTTCCTTGTCCCCCACGGGGTCCTTGTATCCCTCCACGGTCCAGAACCACAGCTGTTTCTGCTGCTCCGGCGTAATGGCCTGGTGGAGGCCGATCGAGACCACCTCGCAGCCGAGTTCGGCGGCGGCGTCGATGGTCCGGTGGCTGTAGGCGAGGTTCCCGGCCCAATCCGTGGTGTGGATGACGCTGCGGCGGATGGCTGAGATGACCGGCGTCCCGATGCCTACGTGCTCGGCGGTCTGCTTGAACTCTGCGAGGCGTTCCTTGCTGAGATCGCCCGGACGCACCCAGCTGTCGGTGAGGTCTGCGTTGGCGAAACCCGCGTCCTTGACTTCCTGGAGGACGTCGGCCCAGACGGAAGCATCGGCGTCGTTGATGTCCTTGCCCGTGTGGTCGGTGCCGGGGAACTGCAGGAGGGCCGCGGTGATGGGCCAATTCTCGGCGGTATACGCCATGATGATCACTCCTTCGTGGAATCCTGTTTCCTATAGGATTTACGAACACGAAGGAACTGTCAAGCCTTTTCGGAAACTTCCTGCATCCTATATGTCTTACATATGTTCGTGAAGAGGGTCACAAAAAAGGCCCGCCGGTGTGTCCGGCGAGCCTTGCTTGGCAGATGACTATTCCTCGGGCGCGTCAGCCATTGCCCGCCCCCGGACGTTCTCCACGTGGGCGACCATTGCCTGTGCCGCCTTTTCCGGATCGCCGCCCGTCAGGGCGTCCAGCACGGCTTGATGCTCGGAGATCGCCTGCTCGGCATCAGTAATGCCCACTCCCCCGAACAAGCGGAAACGCTGGACCTGCCCGCCCAGGGTGTTGTATGCCGCCAGGAGGAATTGGTTGTTGGCCTGGGCGGCGATGAGCTGGTGAAACCGTTCGTCCGCCTCGAGATAGCTCCGGTATTCGGCGAACGTTCCACCCCTCGGAGCCGTCTTCAAGTCCTCCACAGCCTGCTTCAGGGCATCGAGGCCCTCCTGCGTCATCCGCGAACATGCCAGCCTGGCATTCACTGGTTCAATCGAAAGCCGCGCTTCCATGAGTTCAGCAAAGTCCTCGCGAGTGAAAACCGGAGCAACCCGGTACCCCTTGAGTGCGACGCGACGAACCATGCCCGTGTGCTCCAGCCGGGCCAGCGCCTCCCGCACTGGTGTCGGCGAGACATCCAGTTCCCGCGCCATCCCGTCGATGCTGACGGCAGCTCCCGGTTTCAAACGGCCATCCATGAGCCATTCGAGCAACGCTTCATACACGTGGTCCGCCAGAACTTGGCGACTGACAGGAAAGCCGGGGCGGGCAACTGCCGGCGAAGGTTCAGACATGCCACAAATCCTATAGGAACGCTGGCCGTCGGCCGGTAAGGAGACGACGTCACATTCCGCCCGGCTTGGGAGGTTAAAGCACGACGTCGGCAGTCGCCATTCGGGAAAAGGCGCGCCGACGTCGTGCTTTTGCTGCTGTTAGTTCGCGTAGAACGGGTAGTCCGTGTAGCCCTCGGCGCCGTCAGCGTAGAACGTGGCCGGGTTGGGCTCGTTCAGCGGCAGGCTGTCACGCCAGCGACGGGCCAGATCGGGGTTGGCGATGGCCGGGCGGCCAACCACGACGGCGTCAGCGAGGCCTTCTTCGATGATGGCGAAGGCGTCGTCGCGGGTGGTGATCTCGCTGAAGCCGGTGTTCACCAGGAAAGTTCCGTTGAAACGTTCACGGAGGTCCTGGACCAGGGATCCCTTGGGCTCGTGGTGCAGGATGCTCAGGTACGCCAGGTTGAGTGGTGCAATGGAGTCCACCAGAACCTCGTACGTGGCCCGGACATCAGCGGCATCCGTTTCGGCGATTCCCTGGACGTTGTGCTCCGGGGAAATCCGGATACCCACACGGTTGGCGCCCAAGGCCTCCACCACGGCGTTGACCGTCTCGATGACGAACCGTGCACGGTTTTCCGGGGAACCACCGTAGCTGTCGGTACGGACATTGGAGTTCGGGGCAAGGAATTCATGCAGGAGGTAGCCGTTGGCGGAGTGGAGTTCAACGCCGTCGAAGCCTGCCTCAATCGCATTCTTGGAGGCGGTGACGATTTCCTGGATCACTCCGGGCAGTTCGTCGGTGCGCAGTTCGCGCGGCACCGGGTAGGCCTGCTTGCCGTTGGGGGTGCGGACCTCGCCATCGATGGCGACGGCGCTGGGGCCGACAATTTCGTGGCCACCGGTGATGTCGGCGTGCGACACGCGTCCGCCGTGCATGATCTGGGCGAACATGCGGCCACCCTCGGCGTGGACTGCGTCAGTGACCTTCTTCCAGCCAGCGACCTGCTCATCTGTGACGAGACCGGGCTGGCCGGGGTAGGACTGACCGGCACGGGCAGGGTAGGTTCCTTCGCTCACGATCAGGCCCAGGGAGGCGCGCTGGCGGTAGTGCTCAGCGATCAGATCGTTCGGAACGCCATCCTGGCCTGCGCGCAGGCGAGTCAACGGGGCCATCACCAATCGGTTGGAAAGCTCCAGCTCGCCAAGGGCCAAGGGGGAAAACAGCATGCGCGATTCCTTTCAGGATGAATCAGGTTCACCATGCGTAACTGTGCCGCGTCTGCAACTATTCCGGGTGAGGTGCAGATCACACCCTACTTCGTCAGTTCCCTCATTGACTCGTCGAAGCATTCGCACAGGGCAAGGACTGCCACCAGGTGCGCCTCCTCGGCGTGCGGCGGGTCCGTGTTGATGTTGATTGCTTCATTGACGGATTGCGCCAGGTCCTTGGACTCCCGTCCGGTCAGTGCCCACACCTTGGCGCCTGCGGATTTGGCTGCGGCAGCGGCGTCGCGGAGGTCATCCGTGATTCCCTTGGCAGCCAGCAGCACCACAATGTCTCCACGCTTGACCACCGACGGAATCTGGCTGCTGATGGTCTCCCCGGCATCCTTGTTGGCCACGATGGCCTTAAAGGAGCCGGGGTTCCCACCGTGATCATGGGCGGCATCGTGGGCGGTGAGTTCAGAGGCGAAGCGTTGTGCTTCATGGGCGGAACCGTCGCTTCCGGCGGCGAACACCCGGCCGCCACGAAGCCTGGCCCTGGCCAGTTCCTCGCCCCATTCGGCAAGCCGCGACGATTCCCGACGCAGGGCCGCCACTGCGGGTCCGATCTCGCCTAGGTGACCCAGGACAACGTCCACTGCATGACGGTTGATCTTCGAATCAGTCGCACGGATTGACTGGCCTGTCCGCCTCACCACGATACTCACTTCCTTACCTCCGCTTCGTCGTTGAAACTACAGGTTCCTGTCACCCTCTCGCGTCGAGCCGTCACGCCTGCTGCGGTCACGCGTCAGCCGCTCACCCTCCGCGACGTTGACGCGGTCGGCGTCACTGGTGCGGTCGGCGTCGTCGCGCCCCATGTGGCCGCGGCCGGCATGGGTGCCGTGACCGTCGTCGGCGGATCGGTCTGCCGTGGCATTCGGGTCAAGCTTGTCGGCATGGCGGAGGTGCTCCTCGACGCGTCCGTGCGCTTCCTCGGCTTTTTCGGAGTGCCGTTCAGCTTCTTTCCGGAGCCGGTTCGCTTCGGCTTCGGCCTGGAGGGCGTTTGCCTCGGCCTGGGCAGCCTCAGCCTTGGCTTGGTGAGCGCCGATGGCTTCCTCTTGGGCCTTCTCGCGCAACTCCCCCGCCCGGCGACGATTGACCTCGGCCTTCTTACGGCGTCCAACAACCACCGCGATGATCACGGCTGCGATGACCACCACGGCCACGACGATGATCAGTACCAGTTGTCCTGTGTCCACGAGGATTACCTCCCTGGTGAGCGGACTTCCGTGGGCGCCGCTCGCAGCCCGCGCTGTGCTTGGTGTCCGAGGTGTACCCCAATCGGGTCATTCCAAAACGATTCCGGTCCCGCCTCTTCTTGTATGGTAGCTAGTTATCAGGTTACTTACTAGTTTTAGCTGCCCGTCTCTTCCGGGTGTTCACGGGCACGCTTTTCTTCCGGGGTTTCACCGGTCTCATCAGGGATGAACGTGGGGTCCAGTTCGGTGGTGAAGTCGCCGGTTCCCTTGTCATGTTCGACGGCGTCAGTCGCCCCAGGTTCGGACGGTTCCGAAGGTGCCGCGTCGGTCTTGTTGGGTTCGTTGCTCATGGCCTCAATCTAGGCACCACCCGGGATCGAGTCTAGGGTCGGCGGCCTTGTAAGAGGACATGATCTCTGCTTCGCTGGAAAGGTCTCCAGCAGAGCGGGACCGGCCCCGGCATCAACAGCAGGGAGATCCACACGTGAAAGCAGTGACATGGCAAGGCCGGCGCACGCTCAGCGTCGACGACGTACCCGAACCCTCCATCCAGGAACCCACGGACGCGATTGTCCGCATCACTTCCACCGCCATCTGCGGCTCGGACCTCCACTTGTATGAGGTCCTCGGCCCCTATATGCACAAGGGCGACGTCATTGGGCACGAGCCCATGGGAATCGTCGAAGAAGTAGGCCCGGAAGTGCACCGCCTCAAAAAGGGCGACAGGGTTGTGGTCCCCTTCAACATCTCCTGCGGGCACTGCTACATGTGCAACCGCGGGCTTCAGTCCCAATGCGAAACCACGCAGGTCAAGGCCAAGGGATCCGGCGCGGCGCTGTTTGGCTATTCAGAACTGTATGGCTCCGTCCCGGGAGGCCAAGCCCAGTACCTGCGGGTGCCGTTCGCGGATTACGGCCCCGTGAAAATCGACTCGGATGCGCCCGACGAACGCTACCTCTTCCTGTCCGACATCCTCCCCACCGCGTGGCAGGCCGTGGAGTACGCCAATGTTCCTGAGGGTGGGACCCTCGCGGTGCTGGGCTTGGGACCTGTTGGCCAGTTTGCCACCAGGATCGGCCTCCAGAAGGGCTTCCGGGTCATCGGAGTCGATCCGGTCCCCGAACGCCGGGCGATGGCGGAGTCCCACGGCGTGGAGACCATGGACTACAGTTCTGATGTCGCCAGCCAGATCCGGGAGGAAACGCTCGGCCGGGGACCTGACTCTGTGGTGGATGCCGTCGGGATGGAAGCACACGGTTCGCCGGTGGCTTCCTTCCTGCATAAGGCAGTGTCCCTCCTACCGGACAAGCCGGCGCAGGTGGCCATGGAGACCATGAGCGTAGACCGGCTCGCGGCCCTCCATACCGCCGTCGACACAGTACGTCGCGGTGGCACACTCTCCCTTAGCGGCGTCTACGGAGGCCAGGCCGATCCCATGCCGCTGATGACCATGTTCGATAAGCAGATCCAGCTCCGCATGGGTCAATGCAATGTGCGCAGCTGGATCGACGACCTGCTCCCCCTGGTGGAGGACGACGCCGATCCGCTGGGAGTCATGCATCTGGTCACCCATACCGGGGGCCTGGACGAGGCGCCGGCACTCTACGAGAAGTTCCAAAAGAAGCAAGATGGATGCATCAAAGTGGTCCTCAAGCCCTGAGCAGCGCACATTCAGGAAGTACCCAGAATTGCTCGATAGCCTAGCAATTGTCAGCGTTGGTACTACATCGAAGGAGATCCCATGGGACTCGGAGACAAGATCAGCAACAAGGCACAGGAAGTCACCGGCAAGGCCAAGGAAGCCTTGGGCGACGCCACCAACAACGAGAAACTGCAGGCCGAAGGTGCAGCTGACCAGGCAGCCGCCAAGGCCAAGCAGGCTGGCGAAAACGTCAAGGATGCAGCCAAGGACGCCTTCGACAAGTAGGCCTCCAGCACCAAACGAACACAGCGAAACGCCCCGGCTCCCATCCAAGGGAACCGGGGCGTCCTGCGTGCACCCATCTAGGGGACAGCTCTTGTCCCAATGACCCGTCAGTAGGACATGTGCTGTCCCCTAGTTGGGAATGGGGGGCTACTTCTGCGCCGGGAGCACCAGGCCGCCCGACTTGTCCGTGGACAAGGCGAGGGACGAGATGTACTGCGGTTCGCCGTCGGGCCCGTCCTGGGCCGAGCGAAGCATGTCGGGACGTTCGAACTCGATGCCCGTCACGTGGCACAGCAGCTTCGCGTCGCTGGGGTTTCCGTCGGCGTCGAACATCGGAAGGTCAATGCCATCGTCCGTGCGGCGCAGGTAGTAGCGGCCACGGGTGGCAACCGCCAGGATGGGCGGCAGCACCAGTGCCAGGCCCACGGCGAAGATGGGCGAATACGGCTGGACCGAGACGCCGAACGCCCCGAAGAACACTGCGATGGAGACACCGGCCGAAACCAGCATCGACACGAAGCCCACGGGGTTCACGGCGTAGAGCATGCCGCGGCGGAACTCTGGAACCTTGGGCGAGATCTTCAGCAGGTACTTGTTGATCGCGATGTCCGAAGCCACAGTGACAACCCATGCCATGGCGCAGTTGGCGTAGAAGCCAAGGATGGTGTTGAGGAAGTCGAACATGTTCGACTCCATGAGGATCAGCGCGATCACCAGGTTGACCACCACGAACACCATCCGGCCAGGGTAGCTCTTGGTGATACGCGTAAAGGAGTTCGTCCAGGCCAGCGAACCCGAGTAGGCGTTGGTGACGTTGATCTTGATCTGCGAGATGACCACCAGCACCACGGCCAGGGTCATGGCCAACCAGGCCGGCATCATCTCTTCATAGACGCCCAGGAACTGGTGGACGGGTTCATTGGCGTGGACTGCGGCTGCGGGATCGAGCTTGGCGATGAGGTAGATGGCGATGAACAGGCCAATGATCTGCTTGATGGCACCGAAGATGACCCAGCCCGGGCCGGCGAGGATCACCGCGCGCCACCAGGCGCCCTTGTTCTCAGCGGTCTTGGGCGGCATGAAGCGGAGGTAGTCGATCTGTTCGGCGATCTGGGCCATGAGGGACAGGCAGACACCGGCCGCCAGCATCACCGAGGCCAGGTTCGGGCCGCCGTCACCCGAAGCTCCGGTGAACGCGAAGAACGCATCGATGCTTTCAGGGTGGGACAACAGCAGGTAGCCCACCGGAACAACCATCAGCAGCAGCCACAAAGGAGTGGTCCACACCTGCAGGGTGGCGAGGGTCTTCATGCCGTAGATCACCAGGGGAATGATGATGATGGTGGACACGGCGTAGCCGATCCACTGCGGGATGCCCAGTCCCAGTTGCAGGCCCTGGGCCATGATGGAACCTTCAAGGGCGAAGAAAATGAACGTGAACGTCGCAAAGATGATGTTGGTGACCACCGAGCCGTAGTAGCCGAAGCCCGAGCCGCGGGTGATGAGGTCCAGGTCGATGTTGTAGCGGGCAGCGTAGTAGGCCAGAGGGAAGCCGGTTGCGAAGATGATCACGGCGGCCACGATGATGCCGAAGATCGCATTCACCGTTCCATAGGAGATCCCGATGTTCGCACCGATGGAGAAGTCGGCCAAGTAGGCGATGCCACCCAGGGCACTCGTCGCCACCACGCCGGCACTCCACTTGCGGTAGGAACGCGGAGCGAACCGGAGCGTGTAGTCCTCCAGGCTCTCCTTCGCTGCACTCAATGCGTCGGCGTTGCCTTGCGGCGATGTGCCGGTGGCGCCGGTTCCGACGGCGGTGCTTGCCGCCGTCGTCGGCTCCAGTATTGCGGTACTCGTCTTGTCGTCGCTCATGCGTCGGTCGCTTTCGTCCGGGGAGGGTGCTTCGTCCACGACGCTAGTCACGCAGCGCGTCAATTCAGTCACGGCCATGTTTCGCAGCTGTAACTTCTGCATCACCCGTCCCGTGCCGTCGGCGCCAAAAAGCCGGATCACCCTTTGTACGCACCCCACAAAACGGCCGCTCACCTGCGCCGATACCGTCGAGGACATGACCCATACGCCCCATGAACTTGCCCGCTACGCCATCCTCGAAACCGCCCGTGAACAGGTCTTGGAACGCGGTAAAGGCCTGGAGGAAGACCAACTGATCGAAATCTTGCGACTCCCGGACGACGCCATCCCCGCGGCTCTTGGCCTCGCGCACGAGGTCCGCTTGCGGCACTGCGGCGAGGACGTGGAAGTGGAAGGCATCATCTCCATCAAGACCGGCGGCTGTCCCGAAGACTGCCACTTCTGCAGCCAATCCGGGCTGTTCGACTCCCCCGTCCGCGGCGTGTGGCTCGATATCCCGGAACTGGTCAAAGCAGCCAAGGAAACAGCCGCAACGGGTGCCACCGAATTCTGTATCGTCGCCGCCGTCCGTGGCCCGGACATCAAGCTCATGAACCAGATCAAGTTCGCGATCGAGCGCATCAACGAGGAAGTAGACATCAATATCGCCTGCTCCTTGGGTATGCTCACCCAGCGCCAGGTGGACCAGCTGGCGGAGTGGGGCGTCCACCGGTACAACCACAACCTGGAGACAGCCCGCAGCTACTTCCCCGAGGTGGTCACGACCCACAGTTACGAGGAACGGCTGGAAACCTGCGCCATGGTCAAGGCCGCCGGCATGGAACTGTGCTGTGGTGCCTTGATCGGCATGGGGGAATCCCTGGAACAGCGGGCCGAACTGGCTGCCCAGCTCGCGGCCCTGGAGCCGCACGAAGTTCCCCTGAACTTCCTCAACCCCCGTCCGGGAACCCCCTTGGAGAACCAGGGGATCATGGACGGCAAGGACGCCCTTCGCGCCATCGCGGCGTTCCGACTGGCGATGCCACGGACCGTCCTGCGCTACGCCGGCGGCCGCGAGCTGACCCTCGGCGACCTGGGGACCCGCGACGGCCTGCTCGGCGGTATCAATGCCGTGATTGTCGGGAACTACCTCACCACCCTGGGCCGCCCCGCCGACGCCGACCTCAACCTCCTGGTGGAGCTGAACATGCCCATCAAGGAACTCCAGAAGACGCTGTGAACGCCGCCTTTTGCGGCCACTGCGGAGGTGAGGGCCCGACGTCGGACGCTCACCAAAGCTGCCGACAGCAGTTGGTGATGGAGCCGCCGCGCTATTGCCCGGCGTGTCGGAGGCGCATGAAGGTCCAGGTCACGCCGCTGGGGTGGACGGCCGAGTGTTCACGCCACCCCCTCGCGGGTTTTTGTTCAGATAATGCTCCTAAAAGTGCTACATAAGCCCATTATCTGTACAAAACTCCCTGGGTAGGGTGGTCTTATGGGCGGGAGCCGGGATCTGCTGACGCCGGAACAGCGCAGCCGCAACATGGCCAGAATCCGGGGCAAGAACACCAAGCCGGAGCTGCTGGTCCGCAGGCTGCTGCACGCCAAGGGTTACAGGTACCGTCTGCACGGGCAGTCCGGTGCGACGAAGCTCCCCGGCCGTCCCGATCTGGTGTTCGCCGGCCGCCGCAAGGTCATTTTCGTCAACGGCTGCTTCTGGCACTTCCATGACTGCAAGGTTGGCCGGCATGCTCCTGCAGCGAACGCGGCGTTCTGGGAGGCCAAGCGCACCAGGACCCGGGAACGGGACGCTCAACAGCGGGCGGTACTTTGCGCTTCCGGCTGGGAGGTCCTGACGGTCTGGGAATGCGAAATGAAGGACGTGTCCATTCTCGAAAACCGGTTGACGGCTTTCCTCGAATCCCCGGCCAGTTACGGCTTGGAAGTAGTGGAGGGGGCCGACTCAACGGGATGATCGGAGCCCGCACTGTGCGCGCCCTGTTCCCACAAAGAGTAGGCCGCCGTCCCGCCGATACCCAGCAGGACGGTCATGCAAAAGACGATGATCACCATCAGCCCAGGTGACGGGCGGGCACCACTGTCCATGCTGTCTCCCTCTCCTTGATTCGCGGCTGGAGGTTCTCCAGGTCCGGGATTTCTTCTGTTCCCAGCTACTTTCCGGTCCGGGAATCAAGACTGCCTCTGAGTCCGCTCAAGATTGCATCAAGCTTTGGATTATTGGCACTGAGGCAGTTCCACGGGTCCTACTGTTGAATCGTGAATCTATTGTTCCGAGGCGGGAGGGATTTGGTGTCTGAGTATGACGAGTGCACAGACGCCCTGGTGGATCTCACCGTCCTCGCTGGACTCCAGGCCGAGCTCGGCGGAGACCCGGCCATCATCGACGCCTTCGTCCGCAACTACGTATCGTTGCTGCCTTGGCGGGTATCACGTCTGCATCGGGCCTTGGACAACGTGGACATCGACGACGCAATGGATGCCGTCCTTAGCCTGAAAACGTCCAGCCACATGGTGGGCGCCGTCTGCATGGAACGTTTGGCGACGGAGCTGGAAATCAGCATCCGCCTGCTGCCGAACGCCGATCATCTGCTTGAACTTAGGCCGCAGGTGAACGAGATTGACCAGTGCGTTTTCGGGACGACCCGCGAGCTGGAATCCCCGATTTGGTAAATTTCTTCACCTTAATGAAGAAAACCATTGACTCGCTAAAGATCTTCACTATAGTTGTGTGAGTCAGCTCACCCAACGAAGGACGCGGCAATGACCACCGAGACTCCTGCCCCAGCGGCCACCAGCGAAATGCTGGCAACCGTCGGGAACAAGGTGCGCACCATGCGCAAGGCAAAGGGCCTGACCCTGGCCCAACTCTCGGACATCACCGGCCTGAGCCAAGCGATCGTCAGCCAGATCGAACGCGGCATGGCAAACCCTTCCTTCACCACGTTGGCGCAGCTGGCCCACGGTCTGGACACCCCCGTAGGGAGGTTCTTTATTGGCCAGGACGAGTCCAGGTCACCCGTGGTCAGAAGGTCCGAACGGCGTAACTTGAAAAACGTCACCCGGGAATCGGTGGGTGAGGCGGTCCACGAACTGCTCACCCCCAACCGGGACGGAAGCATCGAAGCGCAGTGGATCAGTACGCCCCCAGGGCACGACACCAGCGCGACCCCTTTTACCCACAGCGGTGAAGAGTTCTGCTACATCATCTCCGGCCGTAAGGACGTCTATTTGGACGGCGTCTGCTACAGCCTTGAAGAGGGCGACTCAATCACCTACTCCTCAGAGATCCCACACTGGTACAAGAACAGCTACGAAGAGGTATGCGTAGCCATCTGGGTCAACGCACCACACGCGTGGTAACGCAGCCGCCCTCAGGCGGCCTGGGCGTTTTCCCTTAACTGTCCGGACACGATCATCGTGGCCGCTGACACTCCTTGCCACTTTCGCATCCGACGCCTCCTTCAACGGGCGTTCCTGCGTCATACCCTTTCACGCCCTCCGGGGCGTAAGCGTAAGGAAAATCCCATGCTGGACATCCAAACGGACAATGCCGTCCCCTCATCAAAAGCCACCACGCCTGACCGCAGCAGGTTCAGCCCCGAAGTCCGCAAGGGCCTCCTGGGCCTGGGCCTCGGCAACGCCCTGGAATGGTACGACTGGATGGTCTTCGGCCTCCTGTCAGCCTTCATTGGGCCGAACTTCTTCCCCAACACTGAACCGCTGTCAGCCACGCTGAACGCCCTGGCCGTGTTCGCCGTCGGATTCGCTTTCCGGCCCCTCGGCGGCATCCTTCTTGGAACGCTGGCAGACCGCATTGGCCGGCGCCGTGTGATGCTCCTGTCCATCATGCTCATGGCCGGAACCACCCTGGTCATTGCGATCACACCGAGCTACGCCACCATCGGCCCAGCGGCCGGCATCATCCTGGTGGCCTGCCGCGTCCTCCAAGGCATCTCCACCGGCATCGAAGCCCCGCTTTCCACCTCCCACGCCGTTGAACTGGCACCCGAGGGCCGCGAAGGCTATGTAGCCGGCATCATGTCCTTCTACGTCAACATCGGCATCCTCATGGCCTCCCTCGTCAGCTTCCTCTGCAGCCTGGTCATCGGCGGCGCCGCCATGGGCGAATGGGGCTGGCGCGTTCCGTTCATCATCGGCGCGCTGTTCGGTTTCGTGGTCCTCTACCTGCGGCGCTCCCTTCCGGAGACCCTCAAAGAAGAGGAAATGGCCACGAACACTCCCCGCGCGGTGTGGAGGGGCGTCGGCAAGCACTGGCTCTCTGTCTTGGCGATCGTGTTCGTCGTGGGCGCGGCACAGGCCTACAACTACGCGTGGAACGTAGGACTCCCCAGCGCAGCCCGCAGCGGGTTCAAGGAAGACCCCACCGCCGTCTTCGCCCTCACCACGGTGCTCGGCGTCATCCTGGTGGTGGGCAGCTGGGTCATCGGCAAGCTCGCAGATGGCAAGGCAATGTCCCGCTGGTTCCTCGTGACCCGCATCCTGGCCATCCCGTCCGTCTTCCTCATGCTGCTCTACGTACAGCCCGGCATCGGCGGCTTCGCAGCGGTCCTCCTGGGCGGCTCGATCATCCTGGTGCTCAACATGACCCTCTACAACGTGGTCAGCTCCTCCCTGATGCCCAAGAACATCCGCGGTACCGGCGTCGCCCTCGGTTACGGCATCGGCGTGGCTGTCTTCGGCGGCACCGCCTCCTACCTCCTGGTCTGGTTCCAATCTCTGAACCTCACCTGGATCTTCCCGGTCTACGTGGCCGTCCTGTCCATCCTCAGCATCGTTTTCTACATCGCCGCGCGCCGCTCCAACGGCATCTTCGTCGGCAAGTAAGGACTTCACTATGAACTCGCTTGAACTCAGCACCACGACGGCGGACCTCACCGCCCCTGTTATCTCCCGTTCCGATGTGCTGGTGGTTGGCGGTGGCCCAGCAGGTGTGGCCGCTGCCGTCACCGCAGCCCGCTCCGGCGCGAAAGTCACGCTGCTGGAACGCTACTCATCCCTGGGTGGACTCGCCTCCGGCGGCATGGTCCTGGTGCTCGACGACATGATCAACGGCCAGGAAATCACCGTCACCGGCATCGTCTCCGAGTACGTCGAACGCCTGCAGAAACTGGGCCTGGCCATTGTCCCGCCGGCCGATGACCGCAAGACCTCCGAGGAACTCTGGAACAAGTGGGGACGCTACGGCACCTTCGACTTCCACTCCCACACCAACCCGAAGCCCATCTGCTACGCCGCGGCGTTCGACCCCGACGGCTGGAAGCGCGTCTCCAACGACCTCGTCCGCGAGGCCGGCGTGGACCTCCGCCTCCACTCCTGGTTCTCCCGCCCCATCGTGGACAACGGCGTGATCAAGGGCGTCATCTGCGAAACGAAACTGGGTCCGCAGGCCTTCATGGCCGACGTCGTGATCGACACCACCGGCGACATCGACGTCGCCTCCCGTGCCGGCGCCAGCTACGCGAAGGACAACTACCTCACCACCCTCGTCTTCCGCCTCGGCAACGTGGACACCAACGCAGCCGAAGCCTTCGAACAGGCCAACCCCAAGGAAGCCCGAGCCATCAACCGCAAGATCAAGCGCATCCTCGGCGGCGCTTGGGAACTTTGGTGGCTCAAGACGCCCATTGAAGGCGTCGTGTGGTGCAACGCCCCGCACATGACCGGCTTCGACGGCGTGGACCCGGCAGACATGACCGCGGCCGAGTTCGCCGCCCGCGACCGGATCTCCGAGGCCGTGGATTACGTCCGGGCCAACCTCCCCGGCTTCGAAAACGCATACATGCTGGATGTCGCCTCCCAGATGGGTGTCCGGCAAACCCGGCTTCTCCAAGGCGAGTACGTCATGACCAAGGACGATGTCACCCAGCGCCGCCACTTTGCCGACACCGTGGCCCGCGGCCGCGACTACTACTACCCGTACCGCTCGCTGTTGCCCAAGGAAGTCGACCAGCTCCTGGTGGCCGGCCGCCACTACTCCGCCACCCCCGAAGCCCAGAAGATGTCGCGCGAAATTCCGCCTTGCATGGCCATGGGCCAGGCTGTCGGTGTGGCAGCAGCCCTCGCCGTCCAGAGCAACATCCTGGTCCGCGATGTCGCGGCAGCGGACATCCAATTGGGCATGCGCCGGCAAGGTGCCGACCCGGGTGACATCCCGTCGTCGAATGCCACCATCGATGCGGATGCTGTGGTGACGGCATGAGCCTCATGACTGCAGAAAATACGGAAAGCACGACGGCGGCCCGCGCCGCCGCGGCTCCGGAACCAACAGCCCTCCCGCTGGAGGGCATCAAGATCGTCGACTTCACCCAGGTGTTCATGGGTCCGTCCTGCACCCAACTCCTGGGCGACTACGGCGCGGACATCATCAAGGTGGAACGTCCTGGCGCCGGCGACATCTCCCGCAATTCCTTCCCGGACCAGGACGGCCAGGACAATCCGATCTTCCTCTCCATCAACCGCAACAAGCGCAGCGTCTCCGTTGACACCCGAACCGAGGAAGGCCGCGAAGTCCTCCACCGGCTCATGGCCGACGCCGACGTCGTGGTCAGCAACTTCCGCTCCGGCGTCATGGAACGCATGGGCTTCGGCTATGAGGAGCTGCGCGCAAAGAACCCTGGCATCATCTGGGCTTCCGGCACAGGCTTCGGCCCTGAAGGACCCTACTCCCACAAAGGCGGACAGGACGCAATCGCGCAGGCCTACTCCGGCGTGATGTGGCGGCGCGAGTCCGAGGACACCAAGCCTGCCATCTACCCCACCACCCTGTGCGACTACATCACCGGCATGCATCTCATGCAGGGCATCCTGCTGGCCCTGCGCACCCGCGAATCCTCCGGCCTCGGCCAGAAGGTGGAAGTGACCATGTACGACTCCATGCTGCACCTGCAGATGCAGGAGGCCTGCATGCAGCTCAACCGCGGCTACGAGGTCAACTGGGGAGCCATGCCCCTCAGCGGCGTCTTCGAAACGACCGACGGCGCCGTGTGCATGGTGGGCGGCTTCACGCCCGATCCCCTGGCCCGGATTTCCGATGCACTGGACCTCGATGAGGACCTCACCGAACGGCCGGGCTTCGCAACCCTGGAGCAGCAGTTCAAGAACAAGCCTGCCCTCCAGGCCATCTTCCGTGAACACTTTGCCACCAACACCACCGAATACTGGACGGCAAAACTGGAAGAACAAGGGGTGCTCAACGCTCCCGTCCACACCCTGGAGCAGGCCCTCGCAGACGCCCAGACTGAAGCCAACGGCATGATCGTCGAGGCCGAACATCCTTCCGTGGGCACCGTGAAGATGTTGAACGCACCCATCCGGCTCTCCGCCACTCCCCCGTCCATCCGTCGGGTGGCACCGCGCCTGGGAGAACACAACGTGGAGGTACTGCTGGAAAACGGCTTCGACAAGGAAACCATCGTACGCCTGCAGCAGCTGGGAGTCCTCCGATGAGCATCATTGTGGAAGAAAGGGTGGACGAGGTCGCCCTGGACATCACCGACGGCGTCGCAACGGTGACAATCGACCGCCAGCACGTCCTGAACGCCGTGGACGGCGCCGCGCACGCACGGCTCAATGAGATCTGGGCACAGCTGGAGAGCGATTCGTCTGTGCGGGCCGTGGTGGTCACCGGTTCCGGTTCCCGTGCCTTCTGCGTCGGCGCCGACATGTCCGCCGACGCCGTGGACAAGACTGGACTGGAATACTGGGCGGGCCTGGACCCCAACGGCTTCGGCGGCCTCAGCCTCCGCACCACCCTGGATGTTCCGGTTATTGCCCGCGTCAACGGCTATGCCCTGGGCGGCGGTATGGAAATCGTCCTAGGTGCCGACATCGTGGTCGCCGCATCCAGCGCAAAATTCGGCCTTACGGAGCCCCGTGTTGGGCGTTTGGCGCTCGACGGCGGCATCCACCAGTTGGTGCGTAGGGTCCCGTACACGCAGGCCATGGGCATGTTATTGACCGGGCGAAAAGCCGATGCCGCGGAGATGCAGTCCATGGGCTTGGTCAACGAGGTGGTTCCCGCCGATGAACTCGATGCCGCGGTACAACGCTGGGTGGACAAGATCCTGGCCTGCGCCCCCACGTCCGTCCGGGCCGTCAAACAAATGGTCACGCAGACATCGCATTTGACGGCCAAGGAGGCGCGCGGTCTTCGCTTGCCCGCCCTCATGGCCGCGCTCGACAGCGAAGACTCCGCTGAAGGTGTCCGGGCGTTCCAGGAGAAGCGCCAACCCGTGTGGCCTGGCCGCTGACCCCGTCAGCCTCCGCCCTTTAGCAATTCCAGCACTTCAGCACTTCAGCACCGAAAGGAACCAACCATGCCGCAGTCTTCTGCGCCCAAAAACGCTTCCCGGAACAGTTTGCCGGCCGGCGTCTGGGGCGTCGTGGCCACGCCGTTCCAAGGCAGCACCCTTGACGTGGACCTGGACAGCCTCGCCGAACTCGTGGAGCACTACGAGAGCATCGGGGCAACCGGCCTCACGGTACTTGGCGTGTTCGGCGAAGCAGCCGCCCTCACTCCGCAGGAACGCCGGGACCTCCTGGAAACCGTGGTCGAGTCCACTGCCCTCCCCTTGGTAGTGGGTGTGACCGTGCTCGCCACGCGGCCAGCCATCGAAGAGGTCATGGCAGCGCAGGCAGTTGCCGGACCACGCCTGGCGGCGGTCATGGTGCAAGCCAACTCCGCCCGGGCAGAAGCGGTGATCGCCCACCTCGACGCCATCCATCGGGCAACCGGGGCCAAGGTGGTCCTCCAGGACTACCCGCTGGCCAGCGGCGTCTCCATCTCCACGGCAACCTTGGCTTCAGTGGTGAATGCCTGTGCATACGTCATCGCCGTCAAAGCCGAGGCCCCGCCGACCAGCGTGGCCATCGCCGACCTGAGCGCCGCCGTCGGGGTTTCCATCTTCGGCGGGCTGGGCGGCCTGGGCCTCCTGGACGAACTCATGGCAGGCGCCTCCGGCGCAATGACCGGCTTCTCCTACCCCGAAGCCCTCATAGCGTGCGTCCGGGCGTGGCAGGACAGCGGATACGAAGCCGCCGAACGCGAACTTCAGCCCTACCTGCCGCTCATCAACTTCGAACAGCAAGCCAAGGTAGCCCTCGCCATCCGCAAGGAATGCCTCCGCGAGCGCGGACTCATCAAGGACTCCGGGGTCCGGGCACCGGCTGCACTGTTCCCCGAAGCCCTGCGGGGCTCAATGGCAGTCCACTTGAAGGAAGCGGCGTCTGCATTGGATGCCCGTGCAACGGCAGGGAGTTTCTGATGGACCTCGGAATTGCAGGAAAGACAGCACTCGTGGCCGCATCCACTGGCGGACTGGGACTGGCCGTGGCGCGGGCGCTCGCTGCCGAAGGCGTTCGGGTGGCGGTGGTCGGGCGACGCCGGGACCGTGCCAAGGAGATTGTTGCCGAACTTCAGGCAGCCTACGGGACGGGAACGTTGGGCATCGGATCGTTGGGAAGCAGCGGCTTTGACGCGGTCGCGATCGAAGCGGACCTCGGCACACCGGAGGGCATCGAATCCGCCGTGGACCAAACCGTAGCCAACCTCGGGCCGATCGACATCCTGGTCCTCAACGGGCCCGGACCCAAGCCGGGCGCGGCCGCAACCCTGACCTCGGAGGACATGGCCGCTGCGTTCGACCTCCTGGTCAAGCCACACCATGCGCTCGTTTCGCGGGTGCTGCCCGGCATGCGGGAACGCCGCTGGGGCCGCATCCTCGCGATCGGCTCCAGCGGAGTGACTGCTCCCCTGCCCAACCTGGCCGTTTCCAACACCGGACGCGCTGCCTTGGCCGGCTACCTCAAGACCCTCGCTGCCGAGGTCGCGTTGGACGAGGTCACCGTGAACCTGCTCCTACCCGGTCGTATTGCCACCGACCGCGTGACACAGCTGGACCAAGCCGCTGCCAAGCGCCGCGGCACCACCCTGGAGGACATCCAGCTCGAATCCCGCAAGACCATTCCCGCCCGCCGGTATGGAGAACCCGCCGAGTTCGGCGCCGCCGCCGCCTTTCTATGCAGCGCGCCGGCGTCGTACATCACCGGAGTCGCACTCAGGTGCGACGGCGGCCTGATCCGAAGCCTCTAACCCTTTAAGGACCACCATGACTTCCACAACTTTGGACACCAACATCACTACCCTCACCGCCCAACACCTCATCAATGGCCAATGGCTTGGGTCAGCGGACACGGAACGGATGAACCCGGCGCGGCCCGGCGAGTTGGCCGCCCTCTCCCCCAGCGGCACCGCCGAGGACGTGGATGCCGCCATCACAGCTGCCGCTGCTGCCCAGCCGGGCTGGGCCGCTCTGCCTGCCCCGTCCCGCGGGGGCATCCTCATTGCCGCAGGGAATCTGTTGATCGAACGTCAGGCGGCTATCGCCGAGGACCTGGTTCGCGAGGAAGGCAAGACCCTGGCAGAAGCGATGGGCGAAGTGAAACGTGCCTCGGACGTCCTGCGCTTCTTCGGCTCCCTCGGCTGGGCAGCCACCGGCGAAGTCCTGCCCAGCGGACTCCCGGACACCACCATCACCACCCGCCGCGAGGCACTGGGCGTTGTTGGCCTGATTACCCCGTGGAACTTCCCTATCGCCATTCCCGCCTGGAAGAGCGCCCCGGCCCTGATCAGCGGCAACACCGTGGTCATCAAGCCGGCAGAGCTGACTCCGCTGTCCGCAGCGCACCTGGCCCGTGCCCTGCAGGACGCAGGCCTCCCCGCGGGCGTGTTCAACGTGGTCCATGGCAAGGGCCGCGTTGTGGGTGACGCCCTTGCGCGCGATCCCCGTATCGCCGGGCTGTCCTTCACCGGTTCCACCAACGTGGGCCTGGGTTTGCAGGAGATCCTGAACGCCCGGCGGGCCCGGGTGCAGCTGGAAATGGGCGGCAAGAACGGCGTGCTGGTGCTGGACGACGCCGATCCCCGCAAGGCCGCGCAAGTAGTGGCCGCCGGAGCGTTCGGGCTGACTGGCCAGGCCTGCACGGCAACCTCCCGGGTGTACGTGACCCCGGGGATCCGTGCGGCGTTCCTTGACGCGCTGGTGGCCGAAGCGGTCGCGTACAGTACCGGCGACGGGCTCTCGGAGGGCACCCGGATGGGCGCAGTGGTGAGCAGGCAGCAATTCGAGCAGGACCAGGCAGCGGTGCGTACCGCCGTCGAACGGGGCGCCACCCTCCTGCACGGAAACTACGACGGCGACCCGACCGGCGCGTTGTTCTTCCCCGCGGCGGTGCTCACCGACCTGCCCTTTGACGACGCAGCAGTGACCGAGGAGATCTTCGGTCCCGTAGTGGCTGTGCTCGAGGTACGCGACTACGAAGCGGGCCTGGCCGCCATTAACGACTCCCGCTATGGACTGACAGCAGGCATCTGCACGGACTCACTTGCGCTGGCAACCGACTTCGCCGCACGCGCACAGGCCGGCGTAGTCAAGGTCAACCGGCCCACCGCAGGTTTGGATCTCAACGTACCGTTTGGCGGGGTCAAGGACTCCTCCACCAACACGTTCCGCGAACAGGGTCGGTCCGCCCTGGACTTCTTCACGTGGGGCAAGACCGTCTACACGGGTGTGTAGACAAGTATGAGTTACGTGATCGCGCAGCCCTGCGTGGATGTGAAAGACAAGGCGTGCATCAATGAATGCCCTGTCGATTGCATCTACGAGGGCGCGCGTTCCCTCTACATCCACCCGTCCGAATGCGTGGACTGCGGGGCGTGCGATCCCGTGTGCCCTGTGGAAGCCATCTACTTCTCAGATGACGTCCCCGACGAATGGTCAGACTACGTCCGGGCCAATGCGGAATTCTTCGACGACGGCCCCGGGCGCTCGCTGCCCGGGACGGACCACCCGGTCGTCCAGGCCGAACCCACCCGGGTTTAGTTGCTCTGGATCGAGGGCGCGAGCCTGTAGCCAACACCGCGGACAGTCTCCAGCCAGCGCGGGTTTTGGATGCTGTCACCGAGCTTCTTGCGCAGATTGCCCATGTGCACCTCGACGGCGCGTTCGTCCGCATCACTGACGTAACTGCCGACGTCGTACGGTTCATTGCGGAGGCGACGTGCAAGATCGGCCTTGGTCCGCACGATCCGGCCGGTTTCCAGCAGCGCCAGCAGGAGGTCGAATTCCGTGCGGGTGAGCTTCAGCTCGGTGCCGTTCAGCGTCGCGGTACGTGAACCGGCGGAAACGACCAGGCCGTTGTGCACCAGCTCGGGATCGGCTGCTTCCGGCGCGCTCTTGACGTCCGACGACGAACGCGGCCTCCGCATCATGGCCTCCACGCGGGCGCGCAACTCGCGCGGCCGGAAAGGCTTGGTGAGGTAGTCGTCGCCACCGGCTTCCAAGCCCATGAGCGTATCGAGTTCCTCGGCACGGGCCGTGAGCATGATGATGTAAGCATCCGAGGACTTGCGGATCTGCCGTGCAACCTCGAAACCATCAATGTCAGGAAGGCCAAGGTCCAGGGTGATAACGTCCGGATTCAATTCACGGGCAGAGGTCACGCCCGCCGAACCCGTCGACGCAGTGTGAACGTCAAAGCCCGCCTGGGAGAGAACCACCCGTACCAATTCGCGAATATCCTGGTCATCTTCGATAACCAGCCCCACACGTACTTCACTCATCGCTGCCCCTCAGCCCCTTCGATAACCTCAGAAGTATATCCGTTATGGTTAGGCTGATCTCATGAACCGAATTTCTTCCGCACGCGTGGTGGTTGTGCCATGACCCAACCCTCAGCGTGGGATATTGGTGAAAAGAAGAAATTGCTGGTTTTTCAGCGCTCGTTCCATGAACATACCCTGCGGATGCGGGTTGTCCTCAGCCAATTGCCGTTATCGGTGTGTGTCTGTATCTCGGCCATTCTGGTGTGGCTGTTTTTCCCCGCCACCCTTGAGAACCCGCTGTTCCTGGTCTTCCTGCTGAGCCAGGCCCTTCTTTTGGGCCTGTGCATTGCGATTCCCTGGCACAGGTTGCCCTTTGCCAGCTTCCTCTCCATCCCGATCCTGGACATGGTGTCCATCGGCTTCGGCCGTGAGGGAGGGCAGGAAGCGCTCACGGGCCTCAGCGTGCTGGTGGTGTTGCCCGTCATCTGGCTGTGTGCTTCCGGGCTGTACCCGCGGCTGGCAATAGCACTGTCCTTTTTGGGTCCGCTGGGTATTGTCTGGATCCCGGTGTTCGTCCATGACCAGGTCAGCGAGCAGGCACTCACCAAACCATTGCTCTTCCCGATCCTGATCCTTGGCATCGGAGTCTCAGTGAGTGTCCTGACCCTGAGCATGGTCCGTCAGCAGCGGGCGCTCGAGCAAAAAGATGAGGCTTTGAAGGAAGCCCTGGACATCAGCACCAAGCAGGAACGGTTGCTGAACACGGTCATGGAAGCCCTGCCCCTGGGGGTGGTGGCTGTTGACGGCGACGGGCACGACATCCTCATGAACCGGCGCCAGCGCCAGAGCCACGCCTTGGCCACCCCGGCGGACAATGCCGATCCCAACGAGTCCGAGCTGTTGGTCTTCGACACGGACAGGACGACGCCCCTCCCCCCGGATCGGCGGCCGGTACGGCGGGCTGTCCTGGGCGAACGCTTCACCGACCAATTGGTGTGGCTTGGTACTGGCCCCGAGCAGCGGGCCTTCACCACCAGCGCCCGCCCCATGCTCGACGACGACGGCAAGTTCGCCGGCTCCGTGGTTGTTTTCAGCGACGTCACCGACCTCGTAAACGCTTTGGCAGCCAAGGACGAGTTCGTCGCCAACGTCTCCCACGAGTTCCGCACCCCGCTGACATCCATCCTGGGCTACGTCGAGCTGATCCTGGACGACGCCAACACTTTGGACAGCCATTCGCGCAAGCAACTCGACATCGTCAAGCGCAATGCGGAGCGGCTGCTCACCCTGGTGTCCGACCTGTTGGCTGTGCGGTCAGGCCAAATCGTCATTCAACGGCACACGGCAGACGTCGCTGAACTGGTGCGCGGCAGTGTCACCTCCGCCGAACCCCGTGCAGCAAAAGCCGGCATAAAGCTCTCGATGGACCTTCCCGAGGCCCTCGAAGCCCGCGTGGACTCTTCCCGACTGGCCCAGGTACTGGACAATTTGGTCTCCAATGCCATCAAATACTCCCCCGACGGCGGCGATGTTGAAGTCGCCGCCTGGGAGGATGACGACTTTATCTTCTGCCGGGTCAGCGACACTGGCATGGGCATGAGCGAAGAAGAACAGGCTGAGGCCTTCACCAAATTCTTCCGCGCCGGAAGTGTCCGTAAAAGCGCCATACCCGGTGTCGGGCTGGGCCTGCCCATCAGCAAAGCCATTGTCGAAGCCCACGGCGGAACCATCACCCTGGAAAGTGTGCCCGGACAGGGAACCACCTTCACCGTGAAAATGCCCGCGTAGCCCTACCGTGTGGCGGGTGTACCGCCTACCAGCCCGGATTCGCGACGCCGGCCAAACAGGAAGTAGCTGACCGGGCCAAAGAAGTTGATGAACGACGCCGCACGCCACAGCGCCTTCTTGCCCCGGATTTGTGAGTCGGGAGTCCGGCCGAGGCTGCGCTGGGCGGCAACCAGCAACGCCAGGTTCACTGCACCACTGAGCACCACGGATACGCGCTGCCCCTTGCTCATATCCCGCCACGACTTCTTGCCGGCCATAGTGCCTCCTATCGGCGAACGGTGTACTTCTCAGGCTAGTCCGACGCCGAGCGTCCCGCCACAGCCTGGCGTACTACTTCGCCCCACGACTGTTCCGCGAGGTCAGCCACGGCTGCCAGGATTTCCGACGGCGGCCGGGACAGGTCCAGCGGATACTCGACGATGTCGATGTCGGTGTTCAGGATGCGCCGCAGTTTCACTTCCCCGGCTCCCGCGTACACCAGCCAGGCCGTGGGAACCCGCAGGGCCGTGCAGTAGGCCAGCAACTGGTAGTGGTCCGCGCTGAGGGAAGCCCCGGCGTCGGACGCCGCTTTGTACTTTGAGTCGTACACCACCACGGGGCGGCCGCCCAGGAAATGCACGGCATCAGGCCGCACGGTCAACCGGTCGGAATCCCGGACGGCTTCGTTGAGCAGGGCGCCGTACTGGAGTCGCATCTCCCCCGGATAAGCGCTCATGGCGCTCCGGAGGGCGGTCCCCACGAACTCTTCGAACACCTGTGCCATGTCCACCACGAACGATGCCGTGCGCTGTTTGCCTTGGCCCGCCTCCGCGGAGCCGTTGCGCAGGATGACTTCGGCCAATCGAAGCGCTGCATGGAAACGAAGATTCATGCGGCTGGCCCGCCACGGCGGCAGCGGCGCACCGGGCTGGAGGCGGGTGACGGCGTCGAGCTTTCCCTTAAGCTGCCGCAGGCGGCTCAAGACGTCGGGCCGGACCCCCGGAACCTGTCCCATGCGTTCCAAGGCGGCTCGGAGGATGCGGTTTTCGGCGATGTCCTCGGTGAATTCGTCGTAGGAGACCTCCAGTGGCACCAGCATTCCAGGCCGCCGGGAGATCTGGTCCGAGATGCGGATCCGGCCCTTGACGGTCCGCAACGATTCCTCCACGTTGAGGTAGCCCTGCAGCACTCCCCGGCTCAGGGCTTTGTCCGCCAGCTGGGCCAGGGACTCGGCGAGCGCACTCCACAGATCCGGGTGCTCCACAGCTTCCACGGAGTGGTCGCGGAAGCCTTGGTCGCCGGCGTAGCTGAGCAGGAACAGCAGGCGGTTCAGGCCCAGCCGGTCTTTGGGACGGACCTCCAACTGGATGGTGGCGGTCCGCACGGAGCCCACCTTGCCCGCGGGTTCAATGCGGTACAGGCCCATGCCCATCGGCGAGGCCTTGGCCAGCCCACTGGTGTTGATGAAGGCCGCGGACTCGGGATCGAGTTTTTCCACCACCCCGCCGGAGAGCTCGTCCATGACGATATGCCGGGGCCCGGTGGTGGGTTTCCTGGCACTGGCCGGTGCCCTTGCCGGCCTCGGGGGGATGGCGTTAGCGGTCGCCAAGACGTCCCAGCAACTGGTCAAGGCCGAAGCGTTCTTCCAACTGGGCGCGGTTCAGTTGCCCGTGGTAGTGCTCCTCCAGCAGTGGCATGAGCTCGTACTTCCAGATGCGGCGCAGGCCGGCGGGGTTCTGCGCGGCGTTCTTCATGAAGTACGACGGTCCGATCATGAGGTCGCGGTCCCAGTCGTCGATCGCGTCGTTGAGGGCATCCAGCAGGTCCGCGTTCAGCGTGTCCAAGCCGCGGGCTTCCAGGAAACGGCGCAGCGAGCCGCGGACCGGTTCAACCTTCGGGTGCAGTTCAATGAAAGCGAAGCGGCGTCGGATGGCCGCGTCCATCATGGCGATGGAGCGGTCAGCGGTGTTCATGGTGCCAATGATGTACAGGTTGTCCGGCAGGCTGAAGGGCTCATTCGGGCTGTACTGCAGGTAGATGCGGTCGTCCCGGTACTCCAGCAGGAAGTACAGCTCGCCGAAGACCTTGGCCAGGTTGGCACGGTTCATTTCGTCGATGATCAGGAAGTACGGTTTGTGGGCGTTCTCCGGCTTGGCGGCCTCCTCCGCGAGCCGCCTCAAGGGTCCGGCCACGAGCTTGAAGGAGACCTGGCCGTCGTCGGTCTTGTCGGGCCGGTACCCTTCAAAGAAGTCCTCGTAGGCGTACGAAGGGTGGAACTGCACCAGCTTCACGCGCTCGTCCGTATGGTCGCCGGCAAGCTCCGCAGCCAAGTGCTTGGCGAGGTAGGTCTTGCCGGTACCCGGAGGGCCGTAAAGGACCAGCTGGCGGTTCTCCTCGAGCAGTTCCGCGATCTCCTGAAGCGGCTCCAGGTCCATGTGCAGCGAGGCCGCGAATTCTTCCGTGAGCGGCCGGAACCCTTGCTGGACGACCTCGACGGCGACCGTCGGCGGGGCCTCGTCCTCACCGTCGGTTTCGGCCTCCACGGGGAGCAGTTCCTGGAGTGCCTGTATGACCCTGGTGACGTCCACGAGGATGCCGGGGGTGGACAGCTGCCGCTGCGCGTGGCGTGGCAGTTCCGGAATGGCGTAGCTGTCATCGAACCAGCGGACCTTGCGGCGGATGCGGCGGTTGTCCTCGTCGTGCTCGGGCTCGCCAAGGACCACTCCCACACGCACGCGGCCGGCGTGCTGGTACAAGGTCAGGTCGCCCGGTTTCATGACCGTGAGGAAGGCGAACACAGCCGTTTTGGTGTCTTCGCGTTCCACATAGCCGAGGTGTTTGTAGTCCTCGTCCACTGCGTGCTGCACTACCCCGGCGGTGACTCCCGCGGTCAAAGTACGCAGGTGCTGGACATCCAGGGTGGCCTTTTCCTCGGCAACCCAGGAGGCGAGCAGTTCCGCGTTGTCGTGGTGGGTGCGCAACAGCCATGACCGGCGCCCCGGGTCCCCCACCTTGCGCCACTGGCTGACCAACTGGCGGGCGTACCAGTCGATGCGCTGCCCGGCTTGCTCGTCCAGGTGCAGGCGGATGCGGTGGATGTCGGCGGTGATGTCCTCGTCCGTGTCACCCTTGGCACCGCCCACCAACGAAGCAAAGGCGTCCCGGATTTCCTGGCGTTCCACATCGGCCACCACGGGCTCGAAGTAGCTGGGCCACACCAGGTACTCGATGCTGCGGCGCAGGGCAGGTTGGTCGTCCGGGGTGGCGGCTGCGAGTTCGTGGAATGCGTGCGGGTCGCTCAGTGCCCGGTTGATGGTCTCCGTGCTCTGGCTGTCCACGTGGGCGACGAAGCGGCACAGCCATTTCAGGTGGTCCCAGATGGTCCAGTTGAACTCGGCAGTGCGGTCACGGATCACGCCGTGGTCCGTCATGCCCTGGTACAGCTCTTCCGGAAGCTCGATGGGTGGCTCAACCCAGGACGCCGCCTCGGCCACGCGGGCGCGTTTGACCCTGAGCGATTTGACCTCGTGGGCCAGCGGCAACGACTGGAGGAACAACAATTCCACGGCCAACAGCTTGGCTTCCCGGGAGGCGCCTTCCAGGTTTTGCCGCAGGTTGGTCATCATGGGCGCCTTGGAATCCTCAACGCCGCGCTCGAGCCTTTCCAGCAGCTCGGCAGCAGCATCCGCAGTCCAGGTGAGTGTGCGGCCGTCCAGCGCCGAGGGTTTGCCGTGAAGCGCCGGACCGAGCACATACCACGCTGCGTCCTCGATCTCTTTGGAGACTCCGGGGGCGCGGTCAATGGCAGGTTTCAAGGAGGGAATCACCCTGCCAACTTACCTTGTTTGGTTTAACCAAGCATCTGGATATCCACAAGCTTTCCGTGCTAATGCATCCCGAATTGGTAGGCCGCAGGCACCGGCTCCTCCGGGCACACTTCCTGCCAGAGTGCCGCGATGGCATCCTCTCCCTCACGGAGATCCGGGACCTCGAGGCCCTCACGCAGGATTGCTGCGGCCTCGGCTCCGTGCCCGCCCCTGGCGAGCGCCAGCGCCCTGAGGAACCGCAAGCGCCCGACGGCGGGTCCCCCGCTGGGTGCCGACTCCACCAGGTCCAGCGCCATGACGGGGTCGCCGTGCCGGATGCTCAGCGTCACCGCTTCCAGAAGCAAGGCAGTGGCAGTCGAATCGGTTTCAACGGCTGTCCGGAGTTCGGCGAGGCCTTCTTCGCCCTGCCCCGACGCCAGCAGGACCAAGCCCAGTCCGCGGTGCGCCAAAGCCCGGGTCCGACGCCGGACACCCTTGGCTTCCAGGACCTCCCGGTAGCCTTCCTCGGCGCCGGCAAGGTCCTGCCTGGCATGGCGCATGGTGGCCAGCTGGAAAAGCCCCTCAGGGTTGTCCTGCGTTGCGAGCAACTCTTCCCAGTCCACCCCCGCAACGTAACTGGGGGCGCCGTCGAACGCTTGTCCCTTCAGCAGCCCGAGCCACGGTTCCTGATCCCCTGTGATGCTTTCGTCCACGAACGGCGTCCCGCTCTCATCCACCCATTCCCGGCCCAGGCGCCGGCGCCGCGCCCGCTCCACAACACCCCAGCCGCTTCCCAGCAACAGCATTTTCGACGGCGGCACGTCTGCGTTGCTGGTCGCTGCAGGGAGCATTGCCTCAAGTTCGGCGTGGGCAAGGAGGTCCTCCAGACGTTCCCCGGCGTGGGCGACGGCAGCATCCCAATCGGTGCCGTGCGAGGTCCCGGCATCCAGATGTCCGTTGCCATACGCCTCAACCCACGCCCACTCCGCCCCCGCCGGCATCACCAAATGCTCGAACTGGGTCTGCGCCAGGCCGGCCTGGATCTCCGCATAGGGACCGGCTCCCGGGCTCAGCCATTCCTGCCAACGTTTGCCGCCTTGGCCCTGGCCCCACACGAAGAGCTTCTTTCCCCGCAGGAGCCCCGTGGACAGCATCGCCAGCCCGTCGCCGTCGTCGTCCCCTGCCACCACCCAGCGGCGCTCGGAGGGGTCGATGTCGAAGAAGAAATCCGCCGCATGCGGGTTGTTGACCAGCCAGGTGCCGTCATAGCCCTCGTGGGCGGTGGGCCGGACGCGGGTGATGTCGGTGGCGTAGTCGCTGCCGAACGCTTCCTGCGCCGGGGCGATCACGCGGGTACGGTCAGTTTCCGGGATGGCGGCGTTGCTCCACCAATACATCGGCACATCGTGGTCGTTTGGGTTTCGGATCCGGACCGCGGCGAACACCACGGGAGAATCCACCGGCAGCCAGATGTCCACCTGAAACACAACCTCCCGGAGCCGCTCGTACTCCCACATGCGCAGGACGTGTTTGCCGTCCGGGGTGTGGACGATCGCCGTGTGCAGGGGGTCGCAACTGGTGGGCGAGTGCCCGCGGGTGCCGATGTTCCACTCCAAACCGCCGGCGAACCAGGCCTTACGCAGTGCGATGTTGGCCAGCTGCGGAGCATCGTGGGTGTGCAGGAGCTGCTTGCCGGTCGCCTTGTCGAAGATCTCCCAGATACGGCCACCCAGCGACGGCAGGACCGTCACCTTGAGCTTGCTGTTTTCAAGCACGACGGCGGGCACCTCCCTGGGTGCGGCGTCGCGGCTGTAGCCGTCCTGCATGAGGTACGGGTACACGTTCGGCACGACTCCATAGCGGGTCGAGGCCTGGAGTGCCTCCGGCACGCCGTCTCCCACGGTGTAGGGCTGGTCGAGTTCGGCTGCGACAACGGGAAGCGGGTTCAGCGGACCGAGTTCGGCCATGGTCAGGGCGATGGTGGTGACGGTGAGGGTGGAGGTTGCGGTGCTTGGCACGTCAGAATCCGATCGTCAAGAGGACGCCGCGCTGCGGCTCGATGGTCATTGTTTCGGCGGGCCCATGGCTCGCTGCGGATTGGAAGCCACGGATCGCCGGGGCCTCGATGGGCAGGGACGCGAGGTGGGCCGATCCGGCGTCGAAGTTCAAGCTCACGTGCACAGTCTCCTCGGCCCAGGAAGCCAACGCCACCACTGCCTTGTCCCCGGAAATCCACGTGGTGGCCAGGACATCGGGATGGTTGGTCCTCACCGGCGCCTGGGAATCCCAGAAGCCATGCATCTGCGCTTGCTCGAGCCCGTGCTCTGCCCAGAACTCCCACAAGGCACGGTTGTCCACGGCCGGAGCCCTGCCCGTCATGCCGAACACCATGCCGCGCCAGGGATTGCCGCCGCCTTCGAGCATTTCGCCCATGAGGCCGAACGGGATCCCGGACAGTTCCACCAGCCAATAGTCCGGGCCTGTGCCGTCGTAGTCGAAGTACTCCCCCAGCCACAGCCGGTCCACATAGGGCAACTGCTCCATGTACAGGTTGGCCGAAGAGGCGTAACCGTCGTGGGCCGTGAATTGGTTGGCGGAATGGAGGTCTATTTCCGGGCCCTCGGTCCCCCGGTCCAGGCAGGCTCTCTCCAGGACTTTGCGGACCCGGAGCATTGCGTGGCGGTCATAGGCGATGTCGTCCAGGTAGATGCCGTCAATGCCGTCCTCCCCCTTGGCAAGTTCGGCGAGGCTGCGCACGTAGAAGTTCTCCCAGCGGGACTGGCCCGTGGTGACCACGGCGATGTCGTCCACATTGGGGGCGAACCACGCCGAGACGTAGCCGCTGCCTGCGTGCTCCTGCAGCCACATATGGCCCTTGCCTGGCCCGTCGCTGAAAATCTCATGGTCCAGCTGCAGCAATGGAAGCAGTTCGGGGCTATGGAAGGTGAGTTCACGCACTGTGTTGTAGACCTTGGCTTTGAGCCCTTGCTCGTGGCATTTAGCGATGTACGCCCGGAGCGAGTCCTCCGTTAACAGAGGGTCGTTGATGTACGGAGCGGGGGCCGTGGCGTGGTGGATGTTCACCACAGTGGCTCCGGCGGCTTTGATGTGCGCAGGCCCGGCCGGCTCATGGAAATAGCGCTTGGACAGGTGCTTGCCGGGTTCGATCACCTTGAACGGCGTCAGCAGGAGCCTGAAATCGAAATGGAGCGGCTGGGCGGGCTGCAGGGTCCGGGCGCCACTGTAGGCGCGCACCGTCACCTTACCCTCGCCGGTCCGCAGGCCCACACCACCACGAACCACCCCTTCCCCTGCCTGGCGGTTGGCCCACGACACCGGCTCCACCAGTGGTTTTTCCTTGTAGAAGTTGGTGTTGAGCGGGCGTTCGTAGTGCTCGTCCCGGAGTGCCAGCTGGACTCCGGCGTTCACCCCGCCCAGCCATAATGCGTCCTGATTCCTGTCCGCAACGTCCCAGGTCCAGTCGATGCTTTCGGGTCTCCGGCCACCGGGGATGCCCAGGCCCATGGCGAACGGCACTGTTGCCTCATGAAACCCGAGCTGCAGGCCGACATCGGGCACTTCCAGAGGCGCGTCCGACGCCAGTTGCAGCGAGAACTGCACCGTGCCGTCGGCGTCGAGTACGCCGTTCACGTCCAGGGTCACGGCGGCGTCGTGGTCATCGTGGCCGGTCCAGCGGCAGTGCCAGCTGACTCTCGCCGGCCCCTCCACCGTGAAAGTGAGCGGCGAATGGTTCCAGCGGATACCGCCAACGTCGAACCGCACGGGAACGTCAAAAAGTTCGACGCCGGGGCCGGCCGTTGACGTAACCGCTCCAGTGAAAGTGGACGTCACCTGCGCTGGCAGGCCCGTCCCGGAAAGCTGCAGGGTCCTGCCCAGGATTCCCAGCGTCCTGTTGGGCTCGTCCAGCGTGATGGCAGTGAAGGGTGCCACGAGCTCCGCGTCCTGGGCCATGGTGGAATCCAGCCAGGCCAGCCGCCGCAGGAAGCGCGGATCCCCGAAGCCCCCGGCGAGGATTTCCGGGTCGCTGTCCGGTGCCACGTCCAGGGTGACCTTGACCAGCTGTTCGTGCTCCTGGGTGGAGGCGCTTGCTGCGGTGATCGTGAGCACGGCCTCAAGCGTTGTACCCGCGGCGTCTGCAGGTACCGGAAGGACCACATACAGTGCCTGTACTGTCCCTGCCGCGACCCTCATCGGCTGGCCCTGTTTCCTTCCGGACCACGGCCGGCCATGGCGGTCCACGCCGGCGGTAGTGATGCAGTGCCCTTCCATGCCCGACACCTCCACCCTGATGTCATTGACGTCTTCCTGCGCATAGAGACCGAGCTGGACGACGTAGTCCTCGCCCGCCTGGGCTGCCCCACGAAAGTCAGGTGACGGGCCGTTGATCACCCAGTGCGCTGGCAGTTCCGTACGCAGGGAAATCGGGTTCAAGCGATCTTCTGGAAACAGCAGGAAGGGCTCCCCTCTGTGCTCCAGGTGAAACTGCTCCAATTCCCCGGCACGGGCGGTGAAGTTCATGGGCGCGAAGGAGTCGCGGTGGCTCGCGGCCTCGTATCGAAGGACTGTGGCCCGGGGCAGTTCAGCGGTCCCACTCGGCGCCCACACCGAAGGTCCGACGGCGGCCGCCCAGGCTGGGTCCGCGGCCGGACGCCGCGGGAGGTACTCCGCCTGGGGATAGTGGGGCTTGCCCAGCATGGCGTACGGCAGGTAATACACAAAGTAGATGCCGGGCCCGTCCAGGGCCTCGAACACCAGGGTTCCGGCCTCTCTCGTGGCCTGTTCGACCACCACGTTGCGAACCCTGGATCCGGTGGCTTCCGAGACAACGATGATCTCGACGGACGCCGGATCGGCGTCCTGCCGTCGCCACGGCAGGACTACGCGGTGAGCGGCAGTCTTGTGGAGGGTCCTGGTGGGCTGAACCTGGACCACGAACCGGTGGTTCCCATAAAGGAATTTGTCCCAGGCCCCCACAGCGCATTCCAGCTCCGGATGGCCCGAAGCAATGACGCTTGTTTCTGTAGTGGTCGGCGGGCTAACGAGGGCCGGTGAAACCGGCGAAGGCAGCGGCATCGCTGGGACTCCTGAAGGTTGCTTTGGGGCTTTCCACCGAGTTGGTGAATCCTTCAATCATTGGTGCAGGAGTGCCCTCTGTAAAGAGTCATTACGATGCACACTCACTGCCAAATCCTGGCCCGGCGTCTGGACAACCAGGACACTTTCGGCTGCTTTCAGTTGCCGGCGTTGACTGCGTTGAGTTTCGCTTTGGCTTGGCGCACAATCTCCCGGTCGGTGACGGTGTAGGCCGTGGGATCGCTGCCGTCCTGGGAGCCCAGGGAAATCGTTCCTTGGCTGAGCGTCGAGACAGTCTTCTTGGCTGAAAGGTGGACTGCCGACAAGCCGGCGGAGCGCATGGCCGGGATGTCTTCCAAGGACAGTCCCCCACCGGCCATGATCTCCAAGGCACCTCCGGCGCGCTCAGCCATCCTGGCAAGGGTGGCAACACCCGCCCCGGCCGTTGGTGCATGACCGGAGGTAAGAACCCGGGTGAACCCCAGTTCCAGGAGCTGATCCAGCGCGGCCAGGGGATCCCGGGACTGGTCGATGGCACGGTGGAAGGTCACTTCAGCCCGTGAGTCCGCCTCACGGGCCGCCTCCAGCAGTCTCCGGACCGTGCGAACGTCCACATCACCCGAAGGTGTCAACGCTCCCACCACAACGCCGTGCGCGCCCTGGGACAGCAGGTGCCGGACTTCATGGACCATGGTGTCCACATCCGATGCCGAGTACAGGAAGTCCCCCGGCCTGGAGCGGACCAGCGGATGGATTTCCAGCCGCCCGTCCACGTGCTCCAAACTCGCTTCCAGCAGTCCTTGGCTTGGCGTGACGCCGCCGAGCTCCAGGCTGCTGCAAAGCTCGATGCGGTCGGCACCTTCTGACGCCGCAACTCCGGCTCCGGCAGCGCTGACGACGGCAATTTCAAGTTTCATGCTGAAACTCTACGTGCCGGGAAGGTCAGGCCTTATACCTTTCCAGCTTTTCCCTTTGCCCGGGTGTGAGTCTTAGGACCCGTCCCGTCTCCTCGGCGACAAAGGCCAGATGCGTGGTGGCTTTGACGCACTCATCCCGGGTGACGGGATCCTTGATGACGTAGTGAAGATCGAAACTGGCACCCTTGATGGCACCCACCCATATCTCCACGACGGCGGGAATGTTGCGGTATTCCAGCGTCCGCACGTAGCGGACCTTGTGCTCCACCACAAGGGTCATGATGCCCTCCTCAACGTCGTTGAAGAGGGCAGCCGGCGGCTCCACGCCGGGAAGGCCCGCGCCTCGGGGAGGTCCGAATGCGGCGATTCGCGCTTCCTCGAGCATGCGGACAATCTGGACATTGTTGATATGTCCGTAAGCGTCCATGTCTCCCCAGCGCATGGGCACGAGGACCTCAATGCGCCGGGGTTCCACGGACTCGGTCAATTCCGTACTCAGCTGTGCACCGCCGTCGAATCATCCACCGCAGACTCTTGCTCTCCAGCGAACTGGGACATATACAAGCGGTAGTAAGCACCTTCCAGGGCGAGCAGCTGGGTATGGTTGCCCTGCTCCACGATCTGGCCGTTCTCCATCACCAAAATGGTATCGGCATCGCGGATGGTGGAGAGGCGGTGGGCAATCACGAAGCTGGTCCGGTCGGTACGGAGCGCAGCCATGGCTTTCTGCAGCAGCAGTTCCGTTCGCGTATCCACCGAGCTGGTGGCTTCGTCCAGGATCAGCAATGAAGGGTCGGACACAAACGCGCGGGCGATGGTGATGAGCTGCTTCTCACCGGCGCTGACGTTGTTGCCTTCTTCATCGATGATCGTCTGGTAACCGTCCGGAAGGGCACGGACAAAGCGGTCCACATAGGTAGCTTTCGCTGCCTCCATGATCTGCTCTTCGGTAGCATCCAGCTTGCCGTACTTGATGTTGTCGTAGATGGTGCCGCCGAACAGCCATGCGTCCTGGAGCACCATTCCCACCTTTGACCGGAGTTCGGAACGGGTGAGGTCCTTGATGTCCACGCCGTCCAGGGTGATCCGGCCGGAGTTGAGTTCGTAGAAACGCATTACCAGGTTCACCAGGGTGGTCTTGCCGGCACCTGTCGGGCCAACGATTGCCACGGTGTGGCCTGGCTCGGCGCTGAATGACAGGTCCTCAATCAGAGGCTTGTCTTCCACGTAGCTGAACGAGACGTGCTCAAACTCCACATGGCCATCGGTCTTGGCCGGAAGGTGCCGCGTGCCGGTTTCCTGCGTCTCTTCCTCGGCGTCCAGGAACTCGAACACCCGCTCCGCGGACGCGACGCCGGACTGCAGCATGTTGGCCATGCCGGCAATCTGGCCGAGGGGCTGGGTGAATTCGCGGGAGTACTGGATGAAGGCCGTGGCATCGCCCAGGCTCATGGAACCGGAGGCGACGCGGAGACCACCGACGACGGCGATGCCCACGTAGGACAGGTAGGAAACGAAGTTCATGGCCGGGAAGATGATGCCGGAGACAAACTGCGCACCAAAGGATGCTTTGTAGAGTTCCTCGTTCTTCTCATCAAATCGGGTCAGCATGTCGGCATCGCGGCCGAAGACCTTGACGAGGTCGTGGCCGGAGAACGATTCCTCGATCTGACCGTTCAGGGCACCCGTGTTCTTCCACTGCGCGGAGAACAGCTTCTGGCTGCGGGCTCCGATGGCACCGGCAATGACACCGGACAGCGGCAGCGCGATCAACGCGATGAGCGCCAACTCCCAGGACACGATGAACATCATGACGGTAATGCCCAGGACAGTGAGAACTGAACTGACGAGCTGCGAGAACGCCTGCTGCAAGCCCTGCTGGACGTTGTCGACGTCGTTGGTCACGCGGGACAGGATGTCGCCTCGCTGCCGGGTGTCGAAGTAGTTCAGCGGGAGCCGGTTGAGCTTGGCCTGGACGTCATCGCGAAGTTTCTTGATGACCCGCATGACGATCCTGTTGAGCAGCCAGCCCTGTGCCCACAGGAAGATGTTGGCCACGAAGTACATGAGGAGCACCACGGAGATCAGGAACGTCAGCTTGGAGAAGTTGATCCCGTTGGTGAGTTCCATCTTGGACACCATGTCGGCAAAGTTCCCCTGGCCTTGCTGGCGCATGAGCTCGACAAACTGCTCCTGGGAAACGCCCGGCGGAATCTGCTTGCCCATGACCCCGCCGAAGATGACGTCCATTGCGCTGCCCAAAACCTTGGGCGCGATCACGTTGAGGACCACGGAAACGATGACGAGCCCGATCACTATGAACACGCCAACCCGTTCAGGCTTCAGCAGGCCCATCAGCCGTTTGGCAGAAGGCCAGAATTCCTTGGCCTTCTTTGCGGGAACGTCCCCGAACATGCCGCCGTCGGCTTCGGAGGGAACGTACTCTTCCTCAACGAAGTCATCGTCATCCAACGCTTCGGTTGCGACCTCTGCCGCAGCTGTTGCCTTGGCGTCCTTCGCGGCTTGGGCCTTGGCAGCCCAGCCGCGCTTCTTTTGCTGGTCCTGCCCGCTCATGCCACTTCCTCCACGCTCAGCTGGGATTCGACGATTTCCTGGTAGGTGGGTGAGGTTTCCAGTAGTTCGTCGTGCGTTCCCCGGTCGACAATGCGGCCGTTGTCCAGTACCAGGATTTCGTCGGCGTCCGCAATGGTGGAGACGCGCTGGGCCACGATGATGACCGTGGCATCCTTGGTCTTGCCCTTCAAGGCCTTTCGAAGCCTGGCATCGGTAGCAACATCCAGCGCCGAAAAAGAATCGTCAAACAGATAAACGTTGGGCTTGGTCACGAGGGCCCTTGCGATGGACAGCCTCTGGCGTTGTCCACCGGAGACATTGGTACCGCCCTGCGCGATCCTTCGGTTCAGGCCGGAGGACTTCTCTTCCACAAAGCCCTTGGCCTGGGCGGTTTCCAGCGCGTCCCACAGTTCCTCGTCCGTGGCATCGGGCTTGCCGAAACGCAGGTTGTGCTCGATGGTCCCGGAGAACAGGTAAGGCTTCTGGGGCACGGCGGAGACCCGGCTGGTGATTTCCGAGGCGTCCATCTCGGTGACAGGTACGCCGTCGAGCAGTACCTCACCGGAGGCGACGTCGTAAAGCCGCGGCAGCAGCGAGACCAGGGTTGTCTTTCCCGCACCGGTGGAGCCAATGATGGCGAGGGTCTTGCCCGGCTCGGCGGTGAAGGAGATATTGCTCAATACAGGCGCCTCGGCCCCCGGGTACTTGAAAGTGACATCGCGGAACTCCACGTGTCCCCTCTTTTGTGCCGGCACCACGGGAGAAGACGGGTTGTGAATGGAGGGCTCGACCTCAAGGACCTCGCCAATGCGGTCTGCACAGACAGAGGCGCGGGGAATCATCATGGCCATGAATGTTCCCATCATCACGGCCATCAGGATCTGCAGGAGATACTGCAGGAAGGCCGTCAGGGAGCCGACCTGCATATCGCCCGAATCAACGCGCTGGCCGCCAAACCAGAGCACCGCCGCGGTGGACAGGTGCAGGATCATACCGATGGCCGGGAACATCAGGACGAACAGGTTGCCGATCTTCACCGATACGGCCGTGAGGTCCTGGTTGGCGTCACCAAAGCGCTTGGCCTCATGCGGTTCACGAACGAAGGCGCGAACCACCCGGATGCCGATGATCTGCTCGCGGAGCACACCATTGATGGCATCGATCTTGGCCTGCATGGAACGGAACAGGGGCATCAGCCTGACCACGAGGTAGCCAACTACTGCGACGAGCACGGGAACGGAGACCCAGACGAGCCAGGACAGGCTGAGGTCCTCCCGGAGCGCCATGATGATGCCGCCAACACACATGATGGGTGTCGAAACCATGAAGTTAAGGCCCATCAGCACCAGCATCTGCACTTGCTGGACATCGTTGGTGCCGCGGGTAATCAGGGTGGGGGCGCCAAAACGGTTGACGTCCTGGGCCGAAAAGCTGCTGACCTGGCGGAACACGCTGCGGCGGAGGTCGCGGCCAATGGCCATCGCGACGCGGGCGCCGAAGTACACGGCGATGATGGCTGTGAGCACCTGTCCAAGGGCAACTGCGAGCATGAGCGCACCGGTTCGCCAGATGAAGTCGGTGTCGCCGCGGGAAACTCCCTCATCAATGATTTTGGCGTTGAGGCTGGGAAGGTAGAGCGTGGCGATGGTGGACGCCAACTGAAAAATCAGCACGGCCACAATCTGCGGCAAATACGGCTTGGAGTAGCGCCGTATCAGGGTGACAAGCATGCCCACGGGTCCTTAGAAAGAGTGAGTTAATGTGACGTAAGAAAGTTTTGCAGCAGGGGCTGACAGTATTAGCCTCCCCACTCTACGAAATCTGTTGCCCCGGCGAAACAACTTCGGGAAAAGATCATCCCAGCGGATTAGTTGTCGTGTCGCGGCTGCTTCATTGGGGGCCAAACCCGTCCCGGGAACGGCAAAGCGCCGGATGGATTCCCAGCCGGCGCCCTTCCTTACGGGCCTGTGGTTCTAGCCTGCGTGTTTGCCGTGTTCCTGGCGGGCTTCAGCCCCCTGCAGGAGAAGCAACGCCATCCGTTCCTGTTGCCTGCGTTCGCGCTTGAGTTCCTTGCGGATCGCCGCCAGCTCATCAGCCGTGGCCGCCTGCTGTTCCGCAATGCTCTGCTGCTCCCGCAAACGGGCCTGGAGTTCCACGTTGGCGCGGCTGAGCTGCAGCTGCTGTTCGGCCAGGACGTACTGGGTACGGGAGAGCTGCTCCTGTACTTCCTTCACGTCGGCGGTGGCGTTGGGCCGCTCCTGGGTCAGGATCCGGGCAAACTCGAGGTCCAGATCGGTTCCCGGGTCCTGCTGGCGAACGGCGCGGTCCGTACCGGAAAGGGGACGTCCGGCATCCGGGCGGCTTGCGCCGTCGTCGTTCTTCACGGCGTCTGCGGAAACGGCGTCCATGGAGGACGTGTCCAGCGACATCCCGGCTTCACCGGATGCCGTTGCCACCAGTTCCTTCTCGGGAGCTGCATCAACCGTGCGGCGCAGCGGACGCTCCTTGATGAACAGCACTGCCAAGAGGGCCACGACGCTGATAACGGCCGAGATCAGGAAGATCTGGGCAGTGGCATCACCGTAGGCCGCACGCATGATGTCGGCGATCGGTGCGGGCATGTCCGCCAGGTCCATGCTGGCGCCGGAGCTGCCGCCCTGGACAGGAATACCGGCCGCAGCCAGTCCCTCGACGGCCAGGTCCTTCACATGGTTGGACATGACGGCTCCAAGAACCGAGACGCCGATTGCGCCACCCACCGAGCGGAAGAACGCCACGGAAGCACTCGCGGTTCCGATGTCCTTGGCCTGCACGGTGTTCTGCACGGCCAGCACGAGGTTCTGCATCAGCATGCCAAGGCCCAGGCCGAACACGCCGGTGTAGATCGCCACGATCCACAGTTCGGTGGTGTGGTCCATGGTCCCGGCGAAGGCGAGGCCGCCAATCAGGAGCACTGAACCTGCAATCAGGAACCTTTTCCACTTGCCGAAGCGGCTGATGAGGACACCGGACGCCACGGAGCCCACGAGGTTGCCGGCGATCATGGGGAGGGTCAGCAGGCCGGCCTCGGTCGGCGTGGCGCCGCGGGCCACCTGGAAGTACTGGCCCAGGAAGGTGGACGAGCCGAACATCGCGATGCCCACGGCGACCGAAGCGATGATGGCCAACGCGGTGGTGCGCTCGGAGATGATCTTGAGCGGGATGATCGGCTGGGCAACCTTGGTCTCCACGAACACCAGGAGGGCCAGGAGGGCAACGCCGCCACCGACCATGAGGGCGGACTGCCACGAAACCCAGTCGTAGTATTCCGGGTTGCCGGCGAAGGAGACCCAGATCAGGAGCAGGCTCACGCCCGAGGTCAGCAGGATGGAACCGAGCCAGTCGATCTTGGCCGGGCGCTTGATGTGCTGGATCTTCAGGGTGATCTGGAGCAGGATCAGGGCAACGACCGCAAGGGGCACGCAGACGAAGAACGTCCACCGCCAGCCGAGGGGGCTGTCCACGATGAAGCCACCGAGCAAAGGTCCACCGGCGGTGCCGACCGCCATGACGGCGCCCATGTAACCGGAGTACTTGCCACGGTCGCGGGGCGGGATCATGGAGCCGATGATCGCCTGGGCCAGGGCCGTGAGGCCACCCATGGCGATGCCCTGGATCACGCGTGCCGTCAGCAGCAGGGGGATGGTCTCGGACAGTCCGGCCATGACAGAGCCGGCGACGAAGATGATGATGCTCAGCTGGACCAGGAGCTTCTTGTCGAAGAGGTCAGCGAGCTTGCCCCAGATGGGGGTGGTGGCAGCGTTGGCCAACAGCGCGGCCGTGATGACCCAGGCGAAGTCGGTCTGGGTGCCCTTGAGTTCGGACATGATGGTGGGCAGCGCGTTGGCAACGATCGTGCTGCTCAGGATTGCCGTGAAGAAGGCCGCGAGGAGGCCGGTCAGGGCTTCCATGATCTGACGGTGGGTCATGGGCGCGGCCGCCTTGGCCGCGGTGTCCACCGCCTGTCCGGGGACTGCGTTCTGCGTTGCTGGTTTAGCCATTCCGGGCTCCTAAGCTGTTTTGGTCTGTTGTGTGGGAGCCGGCCGCCGTTGCCCGGATTGAGTCCTTCAGGGATTCAGTGAGTTTGTTGATGACCTGGGAGGCCTCGAGGGCGTCCGCCTCGCTCCAATCCGCCAGGTAATCCCGCAGTCTCACGCTGCGTTGTTCTTCGAATTCGCGCAGTTTCGCTGCGCCCCGCTCGGTCAGGGCCAGCAGTTGGGCCCTGCCGTCGGCCGGATCCGGCCGCCTGGCAACGAAGCCGAGCTCCTCGAGCTCCGCGACGTGGCGGCTGAGGACCGGCGCACTCACGCCAAGGCGCGCGGCCAGGTGCGTGGCCCGGGTCTCCCCCTCGCCAATGAACCGCATGACACCCTGTACCGCCATTCCGACGTCGGGAACGCGGGCCATGTGGGCGGTCACCACGCAGCGCAGAGTCCGCTGCAGGTCGAAAATCTGATGCACAAGATCGGTTGCTGTGGCAGAACCGACAGACATGTAAAACACCCCTTTTTGTTTGCCTAAAGCAACTATACCCCAGATTGATTGCTTTGGGAAACTAAAAGAGTGCAGGCGAGGATCACTGCTCCTGCTGCGTCAATTCCCGGGCTGCGGCAATGACTTCCTCCACGCGCCGCGGGCGGCTGACGCCGGGAGGGACCACCGCTACCAGTTCGTTCAGGGGCAAGGTGTCCTCGATCGGCACCAGCGCAACACGCGCCCCCGTGTACAACGACTCGATTCCGGGCCACACATTGGTCACCGAATACGCACGTCCGCTCGCCACAATGCCCCGGATGGTTTGGGCAACGACACTGCGCCAACGCACCTTCGGTTCGATACCCGCCGAATGGAACATCGCAATGACGCGCTCCGCGCTGGGCGGGACGTCGAACAGAACCACGTCCTCTTGCGCCAAATCGGCAAAGCGCAGGGACTTCCTTCCCGCGAGCGGGTGGTCCTCGGCGAGCATGAACTGTGGCCGGGATGCTGCCACCTTGAGGATTTCGACGCCGGGAATCGCCTGGAGTGAATAGATGAACGCCACGTCCAATTCCCCTTCCGCCGCTGCGCGCTGGAGCTCCTCGGCATTCCCTTCCACGAAGTCGAGTTCAACCTCCGGCCACTTGGCGGCGAAGACCCGGATAAGTTCAGGGATCAGTCGCGGCGAGATCGCGATCATGCAGCCGATCACCACACGTCCACGCATGTCCTGGTGGGAACCGCGGAGGGCTCCTTGGAGATCAGCCGCCTCCCGGAGGATGCGCCGTGCCCGCACTCCGAGTTCGACCCCTGCCGGGGTTGGTTCAACGCGTTTGGCGCGGGTGCGGATCAACAGATCGAGGCCGAGGTTCTTCTCCAGTTGTGCGATGGCCATGGACGCAGCGGCCTGGGAGATATTGCTCTCGCTCGCGGCCTTGGTGAGTGATCCGTGGTCCAGGACCGCCACGAAATACTCCAGCTGCCGAAGCGTAAACTCACCCATTAGTTCTCCTTATGAACTTCTTTGAATTGATTGATTATACAAGTGACGTGTTCCAGACCACACTGGAGAAAAGCCACTCAACCAAGGAGAACCATGACGCCGTCGTCATCCCTGAAGCCGCACATCGTCACCCTCGGAACCGCTGGCGGACCGCGATGGTGGGCGGCGGCCGACTCCGGCGAGCGCACCGGTATCGCCACCGCCGTGGTGGTGGGAGAGGCTTTCTACCTCGTCGATTTCGGCCAGGGAGCGGGACGCCGGCTCAGCCAGTCGGGCCTGGAGCTCAAGGACCTGAGGGCTCTGTTCATCACCCACCTGCATTCAGACCACGTGTACGACCTCGCCGGCTTGGGCATCTTCGGCCTCTACGCCTTGACCCACCGCACGGAGAACCCCGTGAAGATCATTGGACCGGGCAACCGCGGTGAGCTTCCTGCAGTGTCGCCGCGCGCCGTCGTCGCCCCTGAACCGCTGGCGCCGGAGAATCCGACGCCGGGCACCCGCCAGATGTTCGAACAGCTCATGAAGGCCCACGCCACCGACCTCAACGACCGCATCCTGGACAGCCTCCGCCCGAGCCCCTTGGACATCTTCCATGCCGAAGACATCGAAGTTCCCGCCGAAAGCGGATACCACCCCAACAACAACCCGACGCCGGATATGGAACCGTTCGAGGTGTACCGGGACGAACTGGTCACTGTCACGGCAATCCTGGTGGAGCATCCGCCCGTGGCTCCCGCGTTCGCCTTCCGTTTCGACACCGCCGAGGGATCCGTCACGATCTCCGGCGACACGGCGTATACGCAAAACATGATCACGCTGGCCCAGGACACCGACCTGCTGCTGCATGAGGCCATTGATTTCGCCTGGGTTGAGTCGCTGTACGCGGACAAGACCGACGAATCCAGCCGGGCCTCCCGCGATCACCACTACAAGTCGCACACCAGCGTCCGCGACGCCGCGAAGCTCGCTGCGGTTGCCGGCGTCGGCCACCTGGCCCTGCACCACCTTGTCCCCGGTTCCGCCTCCGAATCCGTCTGGCAGGAAGCCGGCGAGCACTTCTCCGGGACGTTCACCATCCCCAATGACCTCGACACCATTCCGTTCGCCCGTCAGCGCTGACGAGCCAGAACCCCAACCTGAGGAAGAACATGAGTTCAGCACCAACAGCCCCGGACACAGGCGCTGCCACCAGCACGGAAACGTCCTTGAACACCAAGGACATGCGCCGCATCCTCGCCTCCAGCTTCATAGGCAGCGCCATTGAGTACTACGACTTTGTCCTCTACGCCACGGCAGCGTCCCTGGTGTTCAACAAGGTCTTCTTCGCCAACCTCGGCCCCGGCTTCGATTTGTTCGCGTCCTTTGTCACCCTCGCCGTGGGATACATTGCCCGGCCCGTGGGCGGCCTCATCTTCGGCCATTTCGGCGACCGCCTGGGCCGCAAGCAAATGCTGGTTCTCTCCATGCTGATCATGGGCCTTGGCACCACGGCCATCGGCCTGCTGCCGACCACAGCCCAGATCGGCATGGCAGCTCCCCTGGCACTGGTGATCCTCCGCCTGGTACAGGGTGTGGCTGTTGGTGGTGAGTGGGGTGGTGCTGCTCTCATGGCCATTGAGCACGCACCGAAGAAACACCGTGGGTTCGCGGCTGCCTTCGCGAACGCCGGCGGACCGGCCGGCGCTATCCTCGGGACGCTCGCGCTGTCCTTGTTCGCCGCTATCTCCGGCAAGGACTTCCTGGTGTGGGGTTGGCGTGTGCCCTTCCTGCTCAGCGCGCTGCTCATTGTGGTGGGCATGGTCATCCGTTTGAAGGTCGCTGAAACCCCTGCCTTCCAGCGCCTGGAAGCGGCCGGTGAAAAACGCCGGGTGCCCTTGCTCGATGTCCTGAAGAACAACCCCCGCGCTGTGGTCCTGGGGCTGCTGGCCACCACGTCGTTCTATGTTTGCCAGTCCATGACCACCGTCTGGGGCGTTTCCGTAGCTGTGGAGAGCGGCGCCGACAAGAACGGTGTGCTCAACATCAAGGCGGTCGCGGCGCTGCTGACCCTGGTCATCTGTTTCTACTCCGCCCGCCTCAGCGACCGTATCGGCCGCCGTCGTGTCCTCATCGGAGCCTCCGTCCTTGGCGCCGTGCTGGTCTACCCCATCCTGATGCTGATGAGCAACGGTGAGCTGTGGGGCTTCGCGGCAGCCATCATCCTGGGCAACGGCCTGGTGCAGGGCTTCCTCTATGGCCCGATTGCCGCCTACGTCGCCGAGCAATTCCCCACCCGCAACCGCTACACGGGCGCATCGCTGGCCTATCAAGGGGCTTCGATGATCGGCGCAGGCTTCACGCCGATGATCGTGGCCGGGCTTAGCCTGGCAGCCGGTGGTGGAATCTGGCTGATTGCCCTCTTCTGGATCGCCGCGATGCTGGCGTCGGCCATCGCAGTCAAGGCAACCCCGGAAGGCACCAAACGCGACCTCGACTAAACACAGGAAGCCCCCGCACAAAACACTGTGCGGGGGCTTCCTTGTGTCCTAGTTGCCCAGGTGCGTGGGGCCAAACATCTTCAGCAGGGTTTCAACTACGACGACGTTGGGTCCGTCAGCTTCGAAGGACGCCTTGAGCGCGTCCCCCACGTCCTCCGGGGATACCCGGCGGGCCGGGACGCCGAAGGACTCTGCCAGTTTGACGAAGTCAGGGCGGGCGAGTTCCGTGGCCGTGGCCTGGCCGAAGGCACCAACCATGTATTCGCGCAGGATGCCGTAACCGCCGTCGTCCACGATCAGCCAGGTGACCGGAACGTTGTGCTGCTTGGCCGTGGCCAGTTCCGAGATGGAGTACATCGAGGAACCGTCACCGGAAACAGCCAGCACACGGCTCGGCTTCCCGGTTGTTTCCAGGCCTACGGCACCGCCGATCGCGGCCGGGAAACCGTAGCCCAGGCCGCCTGCGCCCTGGGCGGAGTGGAACTGGCCCTCGCGGGCGTCCCAGCAGCTCCAACCCCAGTACGCGGAGATGGTCATGTCCCAGAACGTCTGCATGTCAGCCGGTACAGCCTCACGGATGTCCGACATGAACTTCAGTTCCTTGGCCAGGTCCTGTGCTTCCAGGCGGGCCTTGACCTTGGCCAGGGATTCCTTGACGACTTCCTCCGGGCTGCTGCCGTGCCAGTCGCGTTCGGTGGCGGTGGCAGCGCCGGCGGCACTGAGGGCTTCATCCAGCGCAGCCAAAGCCTGACCGGCGTCGGCACGGATGCCCAAGCCGGGACGGTTGGACTCCAGGACCCGGGGTTCGGCGTCGATCTGGATGATCCGGCCGCGGGGCTCGAACGTGAAGTAGTTCGAGGTCACCTCACCCAGGGACGAGCCGATCACGATCAACACGTCCGCGTCCTCCAGGACGTCGGTCATGTACCGGTCCTCGATCCAGGACTGCAAGGACAGCTCGTGGTTCCACGGGAACGCGCCGTTGCCGCCGGGGGTGCAGATCACCGGGGCGCGCAGCTGCTCGGCAATGGAGAGCAGCGACTTCTCTGCCCGGCCGCGGCGGGTACCGCCGCCAGCGATGATCGCCGGACGTTCCGCCGTCGAAAGCCACTTAACCGCTTCACGGACCAGCTCCACGCGGGGCGGGTTGTCGAAGGCCTCAGCCAGCGCGTCCTCCACCGGCGGGACCATGATCGGATCCAGCAGCACATTCTGCGGGATCTCGATCCAGACCGGACCCTGCGGCGAGGAAATAGCCTCGGTCCAGGCATCCTGGATAGCCGAGGGGATGCCCGAAGCATGCTGGATCAGGCGCTGGCTCTTGGTGACGTTCGCGGCCGATGCCTTCTGGTCATCGAGCTGGTGCAGCATGCCCTTGCGGCGCGCGCCCAGACCGTCCAAGGGGATCTGGCTGGCCACCACCACCATGGGCACACCCGTGGCATACGCTTCCTGCAGACCTGCCAGGGACGTCAGCGCGCCTGGACCGGTCGACAGGAACAACACCCCGACCTCGCCCGTCGCGCGGGAGTAGCCGTCCGCGGCGAACGCCGAGTTGTTCTCCACCCGGGAAGACACGAAGTGCAGATTGCCGCGGCCCATGGCGTCAAACAAGCCCAGCGCATGCTGGCCAGGGATACCGAAGACCGTCTTCGCGCCAAGCGCCTCAAGGGTCTCGACGACGAGATCCCCACCATTGCGCTGGTTGGTGCCCTTGGTAGGGGCTGCTGTGCCGGGGTCGAAATCAATCATCGCTGCGTGGCCTTCGCGAGTTCCTCGATGCGGGCACCAAGGGCCTGCTGCGCATAGCCGTTCGGCGCGCCGTGGCGGTCACCCTCGACGGCGTTGTCCGCCATCAGGGTCACCAGTTCGTAGGCAACATGGCTTCCTGCCACGCCCGTGATTTCGGCGTGGTCATAGGCCGGGGCGACCTCCACGACGTCGGCGCCCACGAGGTTCATTCCACGGAAGCCACGGATGATTTCCAGGAGCTCCCGGCTGGTGATGCCGCCGGCTTCGGGGGTACCCGTGCCGGGTGCGTGCGCCGGGTCCAGGACGTCGATGTCCACGGAGATGTACAGCGGGCGGTTGCCGATGCGGTCGCGGATCTTGGCTACGGTCTCAAGGACGCCCTGGTAGTAGACGTCAGCGGAAGTGACGATGCCGAAGCCGAAGCGGTGGTCGTCGTCGAGGTCCTTCTTGCCGTACAGCGGACCGCGGGTTCCGACGTGGCTGATTGCCTCGGTGTCCAGGATGCCTTCCTCGACGGCGCGGCGGAACGGAGTGCCGTGGGTGTATTCGGCACCGAAGTAGGTGTCCCAGGTGTCCAGGTGCGCGTCGAAGTGCAGCATAGCGATGGGCTCGCCGGCGCGCTCTGCGGCTGCGCGGAGCAGCGGGAGGGCGATGGTGTGGTCACCACCAAGGGTCACGAGCTTGCTGCCGTTGGCGGTCAGGTCCAGCGCGTTCTGCTGGATGGTCTCGATGGCCTCGTTGATGTTGAACGGGTTCACGGCCATGTCGCCGGCGTCGGCGACCTGGATGTTCTCGAACGGGCTGACGTCCCAGGCCGGGTTGTACGGACGGAGCAGGCGGCTCGCTTCACGCACGTGGTTGGCGCCGAAGCGGGCACCGGGGCGGTAGGAAACACCGGAGTCGAAAGGCACGCCGACAACGGTGACGTCGGCCTTGGATATCTGGTCCAGACGGGGAAGCCGGGCGTAGGTGGCGGCGCCGGCGTAGCGCGGAATGCGGGATGAATCGATGGGGCCGAGGTTGCCGTTGGCCTCAATACGGAGCTCTTCCAAAGTTGCGCCACTCCTTAGGTTGGTGGGTTTGAAACGGGGACTGTGACACCCATCATACACTCAAAGTTGCCTAATATGCATCACTTGTTTACATCTTCCCGGAGGAGTGAGATGCCGCTCACAGCGGGCGTAAAGATTCCATAAAAACCGGTGTTCCGGCGTCGGGCGCCACCATACGCTCCTTGCGGAAGCAGCACCCTGCTGCGCGAAAGGACACCGTGACCACCCTGTCGAGGCCTCCGGCCGATCCGGCCAACCGGCCCAAGAATTCCTTCAAGCTCAAGCCCTGGCTGCTGGAGGGAATGCCGGACACCTCAGGCAAGCGGCAAGGCCCCCACGGCCAGCCCTCGGAGTCGCACAAACCGCAGGCATGGTGGAAGGTCATGTGCCTTACGGGCCTGGACTACTTCTCCACGTTGGGCTACCAGCCGGCCATCGCGGCACTGGCGGCAGGGCTGCTCTCGCCCTTGGCCACGCTGCTCCTCGTCACGGCCACACTTGCCGGCGCGCTGCCCGTTTACCGCCGTGTGGCCAAGGAAAGCCCACGCGGTGAAGGTTCCATCTCCATGCTGGAGCGGCTGCTCCCCCGCTGGGGCGGCAAACTCTTTGTCCTCGCCCTGCTTGGCTTCGCGGCGACGGACTTCATGATCACCATCACGCTCTCAGCAGCCGACGCCACGGCCCACCTCATCGAGAACCCGTTTGCGCCTGAGTTCCTTGAAGGCCAGAACGTAGTCATCACCCTGGCCCTCATCGCGGGCCTTGGCATCGTCTTCCTCCGAGGCTTCAAAGAGGCCATCAACGTTGCCGTCGTCCTGGTGGGCGCCTTCCTTCTGTTGAATCTTGTGGTCATCGCCGTCTCCATCGGCCACGTCTTCACCGAGACCCGCGTCATCACGGACTGGTGGACCGCACTGACCACATCCCACGGCGATCCCATCATGATGATCGCCCTGGCGCTGCTGGTGTTCCCCCGTTTGGCACTTGGGCTGTCCGGTTTCGAAACCGGCGTAGCTGTGATGCCCCAGATCAAGGGCCACCCCACGGATACAGAGGCGAACCCGGCCGGGCGCATCAAGGGTGCGCACAAGCTCCTGACCACCGCCGCGATCATCATGAGCTCATTCCTCATCACCTCCAGCTTCAACACTGTCATGCTGATCCCGGCCGCCGAATTCGAGCCAGGCGGGAAGGCCGACGGCCGCGCACTGGCGTTCCTCGCCCACAGGTTCCTTGGTGACGGCTTCGGGACCATCTACGACATCAGCACCATCGCCATCCTGTGGTTCGCCGGCGCCTCCGCCATGGCCGGGTTGCTGAACCTTGTCCCGAGGTACCTGCCCCGCTACGGAATGGCACCTGCCTGGTCACGGGCACTGCGCCCGCTGGTCCTCGTTTTCACGGTGATCGCCTTCATCGTGACCATCATTTTCCAGGCCGACGTCAACGCCCAAGGCGGCGCCTATGCCACCGGCGTCCTGGTCCTGATCACCTCGGCATCCATCGCCGTGACACTATCGGCGCGGCGGAAGAAGCAGCGCGCACAGGTGATCGGCTTCGGCATCATTTCCCTGGTATTCATCTACACCACAGTGGTCAACTCCATCGAGCGGCCCGACGGCCTCAAGATCGCCGCGCTCTTCATCCTGGCGATCCTGGTGGTCAGCTTTATCTCCCGCATGCGGCGGGCCTTCGAACTGCGGGCCACGCACATCAAGATGGACCAAAAGGCTCTGGAGTTCACGGCCAACAACTCCGATGGACCCGTCCGGATCATCGCCCACGAACCCAAGCGCTTCAGCGCCGACAGATACCGGGAGAAGTTGCAGCATGCCCAGCAGGCCAACCACCTCCCCTTGGACTGCGACGCCGTGTTCATCGAGATCATCGTGGACGACAGCTCGGACTTCGAACAGGAACTCCAGGTGGTGGGCAAGGAACGGCACGGCTACAAGATCCTGGAAGTCCACAGCAACAATGTGCCCAACACGCTGGCCGCGGTGCTCCTGCACATACGCGACGTCACCGGCTTCATGCCGCACATCTACTTCCGCTGGACCGAGGGCAACCCCATCTCCAACCTGAGCAGGTTCCTGTTCTTCGGCGAAGGTGAGATCGCCCCGGTGACCCGTGAGGTGCTCCGGGAAGCCGAGCCGGATATCACCCGGCGCCCCTGGGTCCACGTGGGCTAAGCGCTACCGGCTTGCTGCCGGTACCAGCACCCAGAGCACTTCCACGGTCTCGTCCGTGGGGTTGATCCAAGTGTGGGGTTCACGGCCGGGGAAGGAGAGTGTGTCTCCTTCCTCGAGGTCGTACTCCTCGTTGGTCAGGATCAGCTTGATGCGGCCCTTCACCACGTGGAGCACGTCAACATCGCAATCGACGGCGTAGAGCTCGTTCTCACCGCGGCCTCGGGGCTCGATGGTGGCCTGCAGGATCTGCAGGCGCCGCTCGGAGCGGGCAGTCAGCAACCGTTCCACTATTCCCTGGCCGCCCAAGGAAATCCTGGGGCCGTCGTCGCGCCTGGTCAGATGGGTCTCCGGTGCCGCGAAAAGGTCACCAACAGAGACGGAAAGCACCTGGCAAAGGGTTACCAAGGAAGCTACCGACGGCGAAGTCAGGTCGCGCTCCACGCGACTCAGGAAGCCCTTGGTCAGACCGGTCGCGTCAGCCACCTGCTCAATGGTGAGTCGCTGCGCTTGCCGGGCTGCGCGGATTCTGGAACCGATGGCAACGGGAACATTGCTCGGTTCAACGGGTAGAGCCTTCATTCACGAACCTTTCAGGCCTGTCATGTGGCCCTGTCATTGGAGCAATAGTAGCCGGGAGGCACGTAAACAAGGCCACTGCCGACGTAACCAAGTCCAAAGGATCTTGACTGTTACTCCGATCACAACATATCCTCAGAGGCAACAAGTGTTGTCTGTGAGGCACACAACACGTCCCCAAACTCCAAACACAATCTCCAATCGTCAGCACGGAGACTTCGACGCCCTGCAGGAGTATCGTCGAAAACCCCAACCTCCGTGCATCAGCTCCAAGGACCGTTCATGGAATCTTCGGCTATTAACATCGCAATCGTGGTGGTGTACCTGCTCGCCATGCTGGCGTTCGGCTGGTGGGGCAAGTCCCGCACCAAGAACAACAGCGACTTCCTGGTGGCCGGCCGCCGCCTTGGCCCCTTCCTCTACACCGGCACGATGGCCGCTGTTGTCCTCGGTGGCGCATCCACCGTGGGCGGCGTAGGCCTCGGCTACAAGTTCGGCATCTCCGGCATGTGGCTCGTGGTCGCCATCGGCTCCGGCGTACTGCTCCTGAGCCTCCTGTTCGCCGGCACCATCCAGCGATTGAAGATCTACACGGTCTCCCAAATGCTGAGCCTTCGTTACGGCAGCAAGGCCACCCAGACGTCCGGCATCGTGATGCTGGCCTACACGCTGATGCTGTGTGCCACGTCCACCGGCGCCTACGCCACCATCTTCGTTGTGCTCTTCGATTGGGAACGCTGGATGGCAATCGCCGTCGGCGGCGCAATCGTCCTGGTTTACTCCACCATCGGCGGCATGTGGTCCATCACCCTGGCTGACCAGGTGCAGTTCCTCATCAAGACCGTGGGCATCTTCTTCCTGATGCTCCCGTTCGCTTTGAACGCTGCCGGTGGCATGGACGGCATCCGTGCGCGCCTGGAGGACAGCTTCTTCCAGATCGACGGCATTGGCACCCAGACGATCATTACCTACTTCGTCGTCTACACACTCGGCCTGCTGATCGGCCAGGACATCTGGCAGCGCGTCTTCACCGCCAAGACCGCCAAGGTAGCCCGCTGGGGTGGCGCCACAGCCGGCGTCTACTGCATCCTCTACGGCATCGCCGGCGCATTGATCGGTCTGGCAGCCCGCGTTGCACTGCCCAACATCGACGTCGCCAACCTCGGCAAGGATGTAGTCTACGCCGAGGTCGCTACCCACATCCTTCCCGTCGGCATCGGTGGCCTGGTCATGGCAGCAGCAGTCGCAGCCATGATGTCCACGGCATCGGGCGCCCTGATCGCCGCCGCAACAGTGGCGCGCGCCGACGTCGTGCCTTTCGTTGCCAGCTGGTTCGGCAAGAACATCAACACCGATGACACCGAGAACCCGGAGCACGATGTCAAGGCAAACCGCTACTGGGTCCTTGGCCTCGGCGTCCTCGCCGTGCTTATTTCCATGGCCGCGCAGGACGTGGTTGTCGCCCTGACCATCGCCTACGACATCCTGGTGGGTGGCCTGCTGGTCGCCATCCTCGGTGGCCTGGTGTGGAAGCGCGGCACCGGTATCGCAGCCGCCTGGTCCATGGCGGTTGGTTCAGTGCTGACCTTGGCCCTGCTCATCATGTACGCGGTCGGTGTCATCCTCAGCGAAGACGGCGTTTACGCCAACGAGCCCATCTACTGGGGACTTGCTGCCTCGCTGGTGATCTACGTCGTGGTGTCCTTGCTGACGCCGCCCACGGACGCAGCCGTCCGCGAGGCCTGGGACAAGCGCGTTGCCGGAGCCATCTCGGAGGAACTGCCGCCGGAAGTACACCCGGTAGGCAGCAACAGCTAAGCAAGCAATACACGACGGCGGTGCCGCCCCTTTGCGGGGCAGCACCGCCGTTTTGCGTTCCCGGCCCAAAGAGCGCAGAGCAGGCCTCACAACGCACGGACTTCCACGTTGGAAGGCCCACTCTGCGCGTCAAACCCCACCCAAAGGGCGCAGAGCAGGCCTCACAACGGGGCGGAAGGTGCGGTAGGGTTGTCCCAGCTTCAAGAGATGTGGCGCCAAGCTCCGACTGGCCATGCACCAACCCCATGTTCACGGGTGGTTCGGATGAGGAAGCGGCCCGTCCCGGACCTGAGACAACCGAGCGGGCAAGAGCACTCTCCACAGGAGCAACCCCGTGCCGTACCACGAGCCGAGCCACACGCAGCCAAGCCACCATGAGCCGGCCCCAGCCCAAAGCACCCCCGCCGCAGCCGGCACCGCAGCGGTCAAGGTAATTCCCGCCGTCGACCTTTACCTCGGCACGGTGACAATATTGACCCGGAACCGGACCCTGTGTTTCCGGCATCCACAATCGCGGGAGATCGCCGCAGCGCTGGCGCAGGCGGTCCGGCCTTCCACGTGGTGTGAGGCTTCGGGGACGCTGACGGTCACGGTAGCCGCGTGGGGCAAACGGGAAGGCCGGCCATGCGCCTTCATTCTCAGCAGGGAAAGCGCCTAGATTTCCTCGTCCTCCTCGCGGAAGTCCTCGGTCTCATCGATCGGCACCACCCGTTCGTCGTCTTCGGGGGCGTCCACTTCCTCCACCCAGGGCTCGTCAACTTCCTGGTCTTCGGCGTAGTCGTAAGCCGGGTCCGACTCGATGGTCGTGCGTTCGGGGTAGTTCGAGTGTGATTCGGTGGTGTCCATGCTGCTACCTCCGTCTCGTGGGCCCGCGGGAGCCCGGTGGCCAAATGCGGGTTGATGAAACCCGCCCCTGTCCTTCCATCTGAGCACCCGGGCAGGCATGGGTCAAGGCCCGCAAAACGGTACAGGCGACGCCCGAAATTACGGTGCACCGAACATTCCAGCTAAGGAATACCAGCCAAAAAACCCCGCCGATAAGCGGTAGTGTGGGGCGTGCAATGGGGCCGCAACTACCCCACCAAGCACAGGAGATAAAGTGCAGATGCACCAGGAATCCCAGAGTCCGTCGAGTCCCGCTCCGGATCCCACCCCCGAATCATCAGATTCCCAAGGCACCGCCACGCCCTCGGCGTCGGACATCCGGCGCTGGCGGCAGTACCTGGCCGATGAACGGGCCGAAGCCGCCGTGTACCGCGAACTTGCCCAGCGCCGCGACGGCGAGGAACGCCAGATCCTGCTGGCCCTGGCCGAAGCAGAGGGCCGGCACGAGGCCCACTGGCTCAAACTCCTGGGCGACCAGGCCGGGATGCCCAAAGCAGCGTCGGCCCGCAGCCAATTCCTCGGTTTCCTGGCCCGGAACTTCGGTTCCGTCTTCGTCCTTGCCCTGGCACAGCGCGCAGAGGGCCGCTCTCCGTACGGCACCGAACCCGCGGCGACGCCCGCAATGGTTGCTGACGAGCAAATCCACGAGGAAGTCGTCCGCGGCTTGGCCACCCGGGGCCGCAACAGACTCTCGGGCACCTTCCGTGCAGCAGTCTTCGGCGCCAACGATGGCCTGGTGAGCAACCTCTCGCTGGTCATGGGCATGGCCGCCACCGGTGTACCGAGCTCAGTGGTGCTCATGAGTGGTGTGGCCGGACTCCTGGCAGGCGCACTGTCCATGGGCGCCGGCGAATACGTTTCCGTCCGCTCGCAACGCGAACTGCTCAACGCCACGCTCCCCACGCAGGCGACACTCACCGCGGCCCCCTCGTTGGACATCGACCACAACGAACTGGTGCTCGTTTACCTGGCCCGTGGCATGACCCGGGAGGCAGCCGAGCACCGGGCCGCCGAGCGCATGGGACTGTTCAGCTGCGACTGTGATCCCAGCCTTTCCCTGCAGCCCGAAAAACCGGTCACCGACGAGCACGAATCCGTGGGTTCTGCCTGGGGCGCGGCGATGTCCAGCTTCTGCTTCTTCGCCTCGGGAGCCATCGTGCCCATCCTCCCGTTCATCTTCGGCATGACGGGCATGGCCGCCCTCCTGGTGGCCGGCATTCTGGTGGGAGTCGCACTGTTGGCGACCGGCGCCGTCGTCGGCTTGCTGTCCGGGACGTCGCCGCTTAGCCGTGGACTGCGGCAACTGGCCATTGGACTCGGAGCAGCAGCTGCCACCTACGGCCTCGGGTTGCTGTTCGGCGCAGCGATCGTTTGAGTTTGGACGGCTGCACCGGCAGACCGTAATGTTGGTTCGTCCTCCGCGCTGCCCTGCGTGACCAAGGGCATGAGGAACGGAGAACCGTGGACGCGGAGCGGGAAACAACGCAGGTGCCGAGGCACCGGCACAAGGGGTCAGGTGGTCGTTTCCTCCGCGTCCTGCTCGTGGCCATCGTTGCCGCACTGGCAGCGGTCCTGGTCACCGGGTTCCTGCACGGCGACCCCCGCATCACGTCGCTGTTTCCGGGCGTCAACGTCCCGGGCAGCCCCCAGATCGGAAAGCCCCAGCCCACCGCGGCGCGCGTCCCCGACGCGCCACCGCCAGGACTCGAGGAAGCGGATGCCCCGCTGGCCTCGCCAACGGCGCCCGGCACCACGAACGATTCGTACAAGTTCCTGGCGACCAACGACGACGGCACTCCCGTCGGGTACTCCCCTTGCCGCCCGCTGCACTACGTGGTGAACAACGCCACCGCGCCGCAGGGAACCGACCAACTCCTGGCCACGGCGATTGCCAACATCTCGGCGGCCTCCGGCATCCAGTTCGTCAGTGATGGAACTACTGATGAACAGCCCGCAGACAAGCGCGAGCCCTACCAGCCCAACCGCTACGGCGACCGGTGGGCTCCCCTGCTGATCTCCTGGACCACTCCCGAAGCAGCGCCTGCGCTGGAAGGCAAGGTCATCGGCACCGGCGGCAGCACCATGTATTCCCTGGACAAGGGCCCCAAGAGTTACATCACAGGGAGCCTGGAACTAGACACCCCGCAGATCGCCGATCTGCTCTCGGAGCAGGGGGGCGCGGACTATGTCCTCGCCGTCATGCAGCATGAACTGGGACACGTCATGGGCCTGGATCACGTGGACGATCCCATCCAGCTCATGTATCCCGAGATAGGCGCCCCCGATGGACTGGCCGCCGGTGACCTGAATGGTCTCCACCTCCTGGCCTCAGCTCCTTGCCGCAAGGACATCTAGCGGATCTCGTCACTTGAAACCGGCGCCATGGACTCCGGACCCTGCTGGACCTATGCTGACGGATACGGCCGACGGCGGCGCCCCACCGCTCGTCCGCGGCCTCCACGTCAGGGGGTTCCATGGAACCTTATGGGTCGTCCAAGTGGCCGGACCCGGATCCTCCCCGGCCCGGTTTCCTTCCGCCGTCGTCAGGTCCGCGCGAACCGCCTGAGCCCCGGCCACCCATCAAGCACAGCAGCGTCGCCGCCATTTTGTTCCTGCTGGGGATCCTGGGGCTCGTCTGCGCCGGCGCTTTTTTCGGCGGCGAACTGCAACAGTTCCTGTACGGGTCATCCAATACGCAAAGCCAGCCGGCCCGCCCCGGACTGGCACCTTTCGGGCAACGGGATGATCCCTTGCCCGGCCGGGAAGAAGCGGATGCACCACTCGGGACGCCTCCGCCTGTGGTCCAAGCCAGCAGCTCGTACAAGTTCCTGGCCGTCAAAGAGGACGGAACACCGCTTGCCTATTCGCCCTGCAGGCCCATCCATTACGTGGTGAATTCGGACATAGCTCCGGCTTCCTGGCAGGTCTTTGTCGAGAAGGCCGTCCAGCAAGCCAGCAATGCCACCGGCTTGAAGTTCATCTACGACGGGCCCAGCTCCGAGATCCCCTCCCCTAACCGTTCCGGCTACCAACCCGCCAGGTACGGCGATCGTTGGGCGCCTGTACTCATCGCGTGGAGCACACCGGAACAGGTTCCGCGCCTGACCGGGCAAACCGTGGGCTTGGGCGGGAGTTCCTCCATCGGCCTGAGCAACGGATACAAGGCGTACGTGACAGGGACGGTGTCATTGGATGCCCCGCAGTTCGCCGGCATCGTGGACACCCCGGACGGGGACGAAATCGGCGTCGCTGTCATCATGCATGAACTGGGCCATCTGGTGGGTCTGGACCACGTGGACGATCCCCGCCAGCTCATGTACGGCCAGGCATCCTGGGTCCGGCACTATGCCGCCGGTGACCTGACGGGCTTGGCCAAGCTCGGCGCCGGACCCTGCAGCAAGGACTTTTGAACGGGGGCGCGTACTGCCGCCGCTCACCCGAGTACCCGCTCACCCCGTCAGGACCGCGAGCGCCTCGTCCACGGTATCCACCAGGAAGATCCTCTCCGCCATGGGCTTGCCCGATGCGAGGCTTTGCAGCATCGGCCAGGCCGGGAAGGTCCCTTCCCAGTGTTCGCGCCCCACCAAAACCATGGGCGTGATGGTTTCGGGCGCTCCGTAGTAGTTCTCGCAAGCGTCCTGGAAAATTTCCTGTACCGTTCCTGCGGCCCCGGGCAGGAACACGATCCCGCCGTTGCAAAGTTCCAGGAGGATGGCCTCCCGGATGGCATTGGCAAAGTATTTGGCAATGTGGGTGGCGAACAGGTTGGGTGGCTCGTGCCCATAGAACCAGGTGGGGATGCCCAGCGTCGGGGTACCGTCGGGATAACGTTCGACGACGGCCGCCGCCTTCCGCGCCCAAGCCGTCACCGAGGGCCTGAACCCCGGAACCTCGGCGAGCGAACCGACGGCGGCTTCCAGTTCGGCGTCGGGCCGTCCGCTGAAGTACGCCCCCAGGTTGGCCGCTTCCATGGCGCCCGGGCCTCCCCCGGTGGCGACGGCGAAGCCGGCCCGCGCGAGCAAACTTCCCAGGCGGGCGGCGTCGGCAAACTCTTTGGAACCGCGCTGGGCCGCATGGCCGCCCATGACTCCCACGATCCTGCTCCCGGCGAAAGCTCCTTGGTCAAGTGCCTCGTCCAAGGCATCGCCTATGGCGTGGTCGTGCAGGGCGGCGGCGAGCGTCGCGTCCAGGCTTTTGCGCTGGCCGGGCAGGATGCTCCACTGGTAGACCTGCGCGTCGCGGGTGGCCTCGTACTCGGTTCTTGAAATGTCCGGATAGAGTTCCGCCGGGGTGTAGAGACTGCCACGGTACGGGTCGAAAGGTATGCCGTGCAGCTTGGGGAAGATCAGCGCACCGCGGCTTCGCAGGCTGTCCTCTACACCGGCGTCGAAGGTGCAGCCAAGGAAGATCGCCCCCTGGGGGTCCATGGCCTTGAGCTGGCGCGAGTACCCCCGAAGGTCCAGCGATTGCGCGTGCCAGCCGTGCATTGAGACGGCCCCGGCACCCAGCAAGCGATCGAAGTGAACCACGCTTTCGACGTCGAGTGTTCGAGGGCTGGGGTTCAACGCTGCGGTGCGGTTCATGGAATCAGCGTAATGGCCACCCGATCCGGTCCGCTGGGATTCGACGATGGTCCGAGCCGGACCCTAGCCATGGTGATGACCCAAGGAGTACAGTAACCATCACTGCTTCACTTCCATTTGGTGGAGGAACCGCAGTACCCAATTGAATGACGTCCGGTGGGCGTCGCAAATTTGCCGGCTGGGGGGCCCAACATCTGCTCGAGGAGCAATGGTTGTGGACCGTCCAAAATACGCTCGGCGTCGTCGTCAGTTTCCCCTGTTTCGTACCCGCAAAATCCTTGGCCTGCTGCTGGGCTCATCTGTTGCCTTCTCGGCACTGACCGTGGGAAACGCTGCCCCTGCTTCGGCAGCGGTTCCGCCTTGTCCGGGCACCGGGGGTGCCATGCAGGTTGTGGCCCACACCGATGATGACCTGATTTTCATCAGCCCGGATTTCATGCGGGACATCCAGGCCAAACGCTGTGTGCAGACCGTCTACACCACAGCCGGTGAGGCAGGGGAGGGCCCTGCCTACTGGAACAGCCTCGAGGCCGGAATCCGGGCAAGCTACTCCAAAATGGCCGGCGTCGCCGATGCTTGGACTACCTCCGACGCAGGCATACCCGGGCGTCCCCTTACGCTTCAAACATTGAACGCGGCGCCGAACATTTCGGTTGTTTTCATGCGGCTTCCGGACGGCTTTCCTGACGGGACGGGCAGCAACCGTTACAACGGACAGAGCATCCTGAAGTTGTGGGATGGCAGGCTCAGCTCCATCCGCCCGGTTGACGGTGCGGCAGCCTTCACCAAGAGCCAATTCCAAACCACGTTGAACCAGCTGGTGGCCAATTACCGACCCACCACCTTCCGCACCCAGGATTGGACGGGCAGCTACCAGAACCCGTACGACCACAGCGACCACTGGGCCACGGCAAAATTTGCCCAACTGGCCAGCAGGGCTTTCACCGGTCCCCATACCGCGTCGGCCTATGACGCGTATGTGATCGACGAGTATGCCCAGAACGTCACCGGCGCAGATTTGACCAACAAGGTCAACACTTTTGTGCGGTTCGCCGACTTCGACAAGTACCTCTGCGGGAGCCCCTGTCCGGCGCCTCCCTACAGTGACTGGCTCAAGCGGCAATACATTACTGCCATTGAGTGGACGGGCAACGCCGCCAAGTCAGCAGGCACCACTGTGAGCGCCTCCTCGCAGAGGGCCTCGGCTCAGAGCCCCGAAAAGGCTCGCGACGGGTACGCCTGGGGCACGCCCATGGATGCTGGCCGGGAGTGGGTGACCAACGGCGGAAAAGCCGGCAGCTGGATCCAATACAACTTCTCCCCCGCCAAGACCATCAACGCAGTGACGCTGTTTGACCGGCCGATCCTCAGCGACCAGGTAACCGGCGGAAACCTGGCCTTCTCCGATGGCAGCGTTGTGCCTGTGGGCGCCCTGCCCAACAACGGCTCGGGGCTGACGGTAAACTTCCCGGCCCGAACCGTCACCTCGGTCCGCTTCAACATCAGCTCAGTCAGTGCTTCAACCACCAGCGTGGGTCTGTCCGAGTTCGAGGCCCACATCACTGCCGATGTCATCGCGCCGGAAGTAACAGCGACACCCGCAGGCGGAACGTACGACATCGGGCAAAAGATCACACTGGCAGCGAACGAGCCGGCAACGATCTACTACACCGTTGACGGCACCACCCCCACCACGGCCAGCGCCAAATATGCCACTCCCATCACCGTGAATGGTCCGCTGACGCTGAAGTACTTCGCTGTGGATACTGCCAACAACACGTCGGCCGTTGTCACCCAGAACTACGCCACCGGCCCTGACGTCACCAAGCCAGTGGTGACGGCCAACCCGACAAGCGGTCCATACGCTCCTGGCACCACCATCACCCTGACATCCAATGAGGCAAACTCCGTCATCAAGTACACCAAGGACGGCAGTGATCCCCTGGCAGCAGGCGTGGTGTACTCCGCACCGATTGTGTTCCCGGGACCGGATCCGATGACCCTCAAGTTCTTCGCCACGGATCCTGCCGGCAACGTATCGGACGTCGTCACGCAGACCTATACCGTCCCGCCGGACACCAGGGCACCTGTGGTGACGGCGAGTCCGACCAGCCGGGCACTGGCCAGCGGGGCGACCATCACCCTCTCCGCCGATGAGCCGGGCGCCAGCATCTACTACACCACCGACGGCAGCACCCCGACTGCCACGGTATCTGCAACGAACATCTTGTACTCCACCCCGATTGTCATGGGGACGACGCAACTGAACCTGAAGTACATCGGAGTGGATACGGCAGGGAACGCCTCGCCCGTTGGAACCCAGACGTACACGGTTCCCGCAGCCGGTCCGCCGTCGTCCCATGACTTCAACGGTGACGGCAAAGCAGATGTCCTGTCCTCCGACAGCGCCGGCAACCTGTTCCTCTATCCGGGTAACGGCGCCGGCGGACTCGGCCCGCGGCAGACGGCGCTTCCGGCGCCGGCATGGTCAACCATCACCGACATCATCACCCCCGGTGACTTCAACAAGGACGGCAAGCCGGATCTGCTGGCCCGCGGCGGAGATGTGCTGTGGTTCTACCCGGGCGACGGCGCCGGCAGCTTCGGCGCACGGGTCCAGGTGAGCATCGGGTGGACCACCATGAGCCAGCTGTTCTCCCCCGGCGACTTCAGCGGCGACGGCATACCGGATGTCATCGCCCGGAGGAGCAGCGGGGATCTGCGACTCTACGAGGGCACAGGGAGCGGTGGTCTTCGTACACCAACCACCATAGGAACCGGCTGGAATGTTATGAATGCAATTCTGAGCACGGGGGACTTTAATGGAGATGGTACGACGGATGTGCTGGCCAGGCGCGCGGATACAGGCGCCCTCTGGCTCTACCCGGGCGACGGAACCCGCGGATGGCTCCCCTGGAAGCAGATCTCCGCGGGCTGGGACAACCGAACATTGATCGCAGGACCCCGGGACCTCGACGGCGACGGCAAGAACGACGTAATCGGCCGGATCGGCGACACCCTGTGGCTCTACCCAGGCAGCGGCAGCGGGACCCTGAGCAACGTCCCACCCGCCAGTCTGGGTACCGGTTGGCAAGCCATGACGATAATCGGCTAGCCAACCCCAAAAACCTGGCGCGGGTCGGAGTTTTCCCCCAGACTCTTCGGCCCGCGTCAGCTATGTCCTCCTTTTTTCGCGCTCTTGGTGGGGGCACGTGGGGTTGCGCGGGCGCACGTGGTGTTGCGCGGGCGCACGTGGTGTTGCGCGGGCGCACGTGGTGTGGCGCGACGGGTACCGGAAGCGCGTGCGACGGCGGTACTCGACACTGCGCGCTTGGCTCACGCCGGCGCGGGGCTGGGTTTGGGGCCGAGTGCTGGGTTGGTATCTCGGGTGGCGGTTCAAGGGTGCCGGAGCAGGCCGCGGCCCCTGCGGCGCTTCACGTTGTCCACATAGGGTGGTTTGTCCACATACGGGGGTTGTGGGCTTATGGGGTTTCTGCCGGGGTGACAGGCTTGATTCATGGATGGGACGGGACGGCTTGTTGCACCCGGGACGATGTTTCCCGGTCGCGGAGAAGCGCCCTTGGTGGGGCTTGATAAAGCTATGAGGGCCTCCCCTGTGCTCGGCCCGCCCACCGCTGGCTCCGCCGGATCCCTATCCGCAGATCATCCAGACGGTGCCCGCATTCTGCCCCGGATTGCTGACACGGATGCGACCAACGTGGCCCGCGGCGGGTCTGCCCCAGAGGTGGGCGGGTTCCTTGATGATGCGGTGGAGGCGTTGGCCGGTTTGCGGGGTGCTGCTGCGGCGGATGCCCGGTTGTTCGGGTTCGTGGAGGCGGCGGATTTCGCGGGCAGGGTCGAGGAGATCTCACGGGTCCTTGAGTACGTTCAGATCATCGCGGCCCAAGCCGTGGAACGGACCCGGAACCAGGCGCGGTTGCAGGTGCAGGGATCGGGCGCGCCGGAGTGGCGGACAGGGCGGACCGAGCCTGCAGCAAATGGGGGCGCGACTGGTGCTGGGGCGGGCACTAGTCCTAGTGCCGGCGCTAGTGCGGGCAGTGTCCTTGATGACGGGTAC